>PSRA01000133.1 GCA_003175695.1 Bacteroidota bacterium
ACCAAAGGATATTATCTCAACGATAAGATCATACGCTTTGCTAAAGTAATTGTTGGAAAATAAGATTACATGCAAGATCCATTGGAATTGGCTGCACGACAATTCAACCACTTGAATTGCCAGTAGTGACCAATGTATGTTGCATGCCCCCTATCACGAATATATGAAGAGAGACTACTATGAAATATTAGGCATAACCAAGAGCGCTTCCCAGGATGAGATTAAAAAAGCGTATCGTAAGGTGGCCATGCAATTTCATCCGGACAGAAATCCTGGCGACAGGAGTGCGGAAGAAAAATTTAAGGAGGCAGCGGAAGCATACGAAGTATTGAGTGATTCGGAAAAACGCTCGGCGTACGACCGGTTTGGACACGCAGGTGTGAACAGCACCCGGGGATTCAATGGCGGAGGCGGAATGAACATGGAAGACATCTTCAGCCAGTTTGGAGACATCTTCGGGGATGACATATTCGGAAGCTTTTTTGGCGGAGGCAGAAGAGGCGGCGGGCAAAGCGGAAGAGGCCGTGGTGTGCGGGGAAGCAACCTCCGGATCAAGATTAAATTGAATTATGAAGAGATCGCGAAGGGTGTTTCGAAAAATATTAAGGTAAAAAAATATGTAACCTGTAATACTTGTCATGGCAACGGCGCTAAAGACAAGAGCAGTGTGCAAACCTGCAGTACATGCGGAGGTAGTGGACAGGTAAGAAGAGTAAGCAATACATTTCTTGGACAAATGCAAACAGTGACTACCTGCCCGACTTGTAATGGTGAAGGTTCAGTAATTACTGCGAAATGTTCAGCATGTAAGGGTGAAGGTCGTGTTTATGGCGAAGAAACCGTGACGATCGATATTCCGGCAGGAGTGCAGGAAGGAATGCAATTAAGTGTTGGTGGAAGAGGAAATGCAGGAGAAAGGGGGGGCCATCCAGGCGATTTGATTATTTTGATTGAAGAAGAACAACATCCGGAATTACAAAGGGATGGATTGAATGTAGCCTTTGATCTTCATGTTTCATTCACTGATGCGGTCTTTGGAACATCTCTGGAAGTGCCAACCATTGATGGGAAAGCCAAGATCAAGATTCCTCCAGGCACGCAAAGCGGTAAAATATTTCGATTGAAAGGAAAGGGATTCCCTTCCATAAACTCCTACGAAAAGGGAGATCAACTTATTCACGTCAGTGTGTGGACACCGCAGCAGCTCACACCTGAAGAAAAAAGCCTGCTCGAAAAATTGGGCGATTCACCCAATTTCCAACCCAAGCCAGACAAGAATGAGCGAAGCTTCTTCGACAAGGTGAAGGAAATGTTCAGCTAGTTTTCTGCACGCGGATGATCAACAATTATTGACTAACAATAATGACTATTCGCATGTCGGCATGCGGGAGGTGAAGATTGATATATTTAGAACCGTGGACAAAGTACCTTGTATTTTGCAGAGTTGTCTCGGTCTACGAAGCCAATCCAGGAAATGGACAATTCAATTCCACCGCGTCCCTGGCTGACAGTTTCAAGTGGAGATACGTTTACATCATAGCTGATCGCAATCGAAAGCGGCAGCATATCTAATTTGACCACCGGTATGATGGCATCCTTCCACCTGAGATAGGCACCAATACCCAACACATATTTTGGATCATCTGTGAAGTCACCCAGTTTGTATGAATACATCGCCCCACCTATCGTTTCGACTGCCGATCCCTGCCTTGAATGATCTGCCTGGATAGTGAAAAAAGATACCTCATTGATGTTTAATTTGACACCACCGGAGAACACATATTTTGGATCTAGTTCTGAACCAGCATCCTGGTAGAAAGAATTTTTAGGACGGTTCAAATGATGCATAGCTGCTCCCACAAACATGCTGTTTTGCTGGTCAACGCCGAATGTTGTATTAAAACTCATCCCTACACTGCCATCCCAATAATGTATAGAAGGAGTGGGGAAAGTTTCTCCATCTGGTAAACTGGGGTTAAAGGCCCCACCCACGAACTGATTGTTGGTCGTAATCTTGGACCGGTCAATTCTTTTTTCCGCATAACCTCCCATAAATCCAAGGGACAAATACATTGTCTTCTCATTGCTCAATGATTTGTGATAATTAAGCGCCGGGAAAATTTCCGTTGTAGTCAGCCCGGCAGTTCCGGCCTTATCGTAAAGTATTTGTAAGCCTGTTGTCAGGAAGTCATTGCTATGCCCGATCGGCATCTTATATTCTCCATTAAAGGATCCTGTTCTGTAGGCATTCGTAAAACTGTTCCATTGGTCGCGGTAAACTCCCTGTATCCGATAATCACCGGTAAAAATCCCGGCCAAGGATGGATTACGAAGCAGGGGCGCTTCAAAGAATTGGGAAAAATGCAGGTCCTGCGAAAAACCGATCTGCCCGAGGGCAATGCACGCCACCAGCGAAGCCAGCCATTTTTTATATAAGAAGAATTTTTTCATTTTCAGGGTATAGTAATTTTCTTTATCTAATAAGCGTCACATTTCCATGATAGGGTATAAGGGTTGAATTGTCGCAAATAATCTCGATGGTATATACATACACGTCAACGGGCGCAGGTTTTCCATTGAATGTGCCATCCCAACCCGCAGACGGATCGTTCGGTGCAAAATCTTTCTTTTGGAATACGATCTGACCCCAACGGTTAAAGATCGTAATCGACGGGATAATGTTTATTCCCTTACCCTGTATAAAGAATCGGTCGTTGACGCCATCTCCATTGGGTGAGAATGTATTTGGTACAAAGAAGTTGTTATTGTTGCAGATCACTGTGATCTTTAGACTATCTGACAAACTACAGTTTCCATTGTTAGTGGCAGTGGCAATATAAGTGGTCGTCTTTTGTGGGGTGGCCAAAGGCGCTGCGCACGGCGCCGCACATGCGCCGAAATCCAGCGTATTCAGGGGCGACCAGGTAATAGAAACTATATCAGGTGATCCGGTACCAGGTATCTGATAAGACGATCCTACCAACAGAGTGGCATCCGGTCCAAGATTAATGCTTGGATAGTTAAATACGGTAACCTGCACGCTTGCTGTATCAAAGAAGCACATTTTGCTATCGCTGCCGATGACCTGGTAAACGGTGGTTGCCGTGGGACTGGCAACGGGGTTGGCGATAGAAGGATTGCTCAATCCGGCAGCAGGAGTCCAGGTATACAGGGCTGCGCCACTTGCAGACAGCTGAACGCCCTTACCGATACAGACGGAATCCAGGGTCGGATTGGCGGTGACGGTGACGGGCTGATTGACTGTTACCGTTACGGTATCTGTTGCCGTACATCCGTTAGCACTGGTGCCAGTGACATAATAATCTGTCGTCACATTTGGAGTGGCCACAGGATTGAAGCAGGCTGTACAGCTCAGGCTCGTGTTGGAAGGTGGCAACCAGGTGTATGAAAGTCCACCATTGGCCTGCAATTGCGTGCTTTGTCCAAGACAAATGGTTGTATCGGGTCCACCGTTTATAGTCGGAACTGGAAACACCTGCAGTAACGAAGAATCAATGGCAACGCATCCGCTACTATTGGTAACCGTTAGTTTGATATTGTATTGGCCAGCTTTGGGATAGACCTGCGCTGGCGGATTTTGCAGCAGGGAGGTTTGACCGTTGTCGAAATCCCATGACCAGCTGAGTGCAGAGGTATCGGGCACAAGCACTACACCTGTTAATGTCAGGTTTGCTGGCGCACATTGGGGAACAATGCCATTAATTCCAATTGACGGGCTTGCTACCACTTTAATCTGGTTTACTACAGAATCCGAACAGCCGAATTGGGTTGTTACAATAAGTTTGACATTATACAATCCCGGCGTGGCAAAGAAATGGTTTGGCATCGAATCCAATCCATTGACCACACTTCCATCCCCAAAATTCCAATAATAATTTGTAATTAAAGTGCCCGAACCTTTGTAAGAAGTATCCTTAAAGGCGATATCTCCATTTGTACAAAGAACACTCTTATTGGTCACGAACTTAGCCTTAATACTATCCACTATAATGGGAACACTGCCGGGATAGGCGACATTACAATTTGATGTATCAATCAGGTGTACGACGGGGAGGAAATTACCCGCGAAATTATATTTGTATGTGATGGATGGTGAAGTGTTTGCGACACTGTCACCATTGCCAAAATACCAGACGTATCCCACTACACCACTGGTTGCCACATTGAAGTTCACTGTCAGTGAATCGCAACCTCCATTTGGTGCATAGGTGAATTTACCCACGGGTCCCGAGATCACAATTTTTTGAGAATCAACTGCGATACATCCGCCAGGGCTGGTTACCGTAAGGCTTGGCCAATAGGTTCCCGGCAATCCATACAGGTTGCTTGGATTTTTCAAATCACTTACTCCTATTCCGGGGCCGAAATTCCACAAGACAGATTTTGCATAATGCCCCAAATAGGTGAACTGCTCGTTCAACGGTGGACAGGAAGCCGTCGTTGCACTCAACGAGAAATTGGCGTTGGGTGTATCTATGTTGATGTAGTTATTCTTTGTGTACGTTGCACTACAGCCATACATGTCCGTCATCTTCAATTGGATCGTGAATTGACCAATGGCGGCGAAGTTTTGTAGTGGCGGATTTGTGCCTGAGTACGTTTTACCATTTCCGAAATCCCAGACATAAGTTGGATTAAAGCCACCTGTTGATGTGTTCGTGAATTTTATCAAAGAACTTGGACAGTACAAAGAGTCAGGGGTCGTGAATGATGGATTTGGAACGGATAATGTAATGTAGCTGGGTTTGACAAGGCTGTCTGAACAACCAGCAGCATCCGTTACTTTCAATTTAACCGGGAATATTCCCTGCTTCGTATACAAATGGTTAGGACTTGGAGTTGAAGATGTGCTCGTGTCACCAAAATCCCAAAGCCAGGTCTTAATCGGAGAGGCTGATGCCACTGATGAATCAGTAAATAGTGCATTCAGGCTGTTACATGCTTTTTGAACCGGAGTGCCGAAATTGGCTACAGGTCCATTGACCGAGAACTTTTTCGAGACAGAATCTAAACAACCAAGACTATCTGTAGTTATAAGTGTAACATTATAAATGCCCGGGGTGTTATATACATGCGAAGCATTCGAGCAGTAACATGGACCAGTCCTCGGAGATCCATCACCGAAGTCGAATGTGTAAAATTTAATGTTATTGTTTATCGGTGCCGAAAATGTTACAGTGGAATTGCGACAGGTCGCGGTCGCATTGTCAGTGAAATTAATTCCTTGCAAAACATTGACAGATTGCTTGACAGTATTCGAACAACCACTGGCCGTATTTGTAGTCGTTAGTGTCACAGTATAAGTGCCAGGCGTGTTTGGATAAGTATGACTAGGATTTGGAGTTGCATCGTGCGCGCTTCCATCGCCAAAATCCCAATCCCAGGATTGAGCACCGGTTGATGCATCTTTGAAGTTATATACATTTTTAGCCGAACAATTGAAACTAAAAGTAAAGTTGGATAAAGGCGGAAGTACCTTGATGTAAGCATTTATCGTCTTGACATCAAAACATCCGTTGTTATATGCAGTAAGCGTAATCGTATAGGTTCCCGGCGTTGAAAATTTATGATTTGGGTTTTCACTGACGTCCGTAGTCCCGTCACCAAAATCCCATTTCCATTGGTTCGCGCCGCCGGTCGATTGATCAGTGAAAGAAACTGGCGACGCTACACAAACTGAGACCGGAGCCGCCATAAAATTAGCAGTTGGCTTGATGGTGCCCACTTTCACAGTGTCTAATACAGAGGCCGTGCATCCCCCATTGCTTGTCACTGTTAAACTAACAAGGTATGTACCTCCGCCATATACCTGGGCCGGAGGAGTCTGGACATTATACGTATTCCCATTTCCCATATTCCAGGCATACGAGGCAATTCCATCTACAACGGTATCAACTACAGTCGGCGTAAATGTCAGTGGTGCACAGCCATAAGCCGGTAAATTCGTAATATGAACAGCAGGTTGTGCCACCTGAACTAAATTGGCTTTTTTTATCTGATTGCTGCAACCTGATGCATTGGAGGAAGTGAGGGTTACAGTGAAATAGCCATATTTGTTGTAAGTGTGAGAAGGATTGGGTCCCGTGCCTGTTGTACCGTCGCCAAAATCCCATAGCCAATTGGTGGCATTGGTTGACTGATCCTGGAAATTCACTGTAAAGGGTGTTTTACAACTGGTGGTGCTCGTTAGTGCCACGAAGTTTGGGACGGGAGGATTAAATACATGGATCACTTTGCTTGTCGAATCGTTACAGGATGAAAAGCCATTTTGCAGGGTGACCCTATAAGTTCCTGCTGCAGTATAAGTGTGACTTGCATTAGGCGTATTAGCAGTACCTCCATCTCCAAAAGTCCATATTGAATTATTTGGGATAGGTGAAGATGTATTTTGAAAATTGGCCAATGCATTTATACAAATGCTATCCGGTCCAACAAAACTGGATGTAAGAGATCCACTGGGAATGAAAATGGGCACGCTGGTAGAGTCAGTACAACCAGAACTACTGGAAGCAGTCAGGCTCACATTAAAATTGCCACTCGCTGCATATATGTGATTTGGATTTACCGCATTTGAGCTTCCTCCGTCACCAAAGCGCCAGGTGTATGTGATAGCTCCCGGGCCAGAGGTCTGATTGGAGAAAAATGCATTTGTCGGCGGATTACAGTTGCCCGACAAAGAATCATTGAAATTGGCTATCACCCCCGGTGTGACCGTGATGTATCCGGTCTTAGTTTTCAAGCTCGCACTTCCTTTACATCCGAAATTATTTATGACCTGCAGGTTTATCGCATAGTTCCCCGGGAGTGAAAATGTGTATACCGGATTCGACAGATTGGAAGTATCACCGCCTGGGAAATACCAGGTCTGGCTGGCTATGGTTGCGCCTGCGCCCGGGTTGCTATTATTAAATAAATGAACTACAAAAGGAGAACAACCGACGGAGTCAGGGGTACTAAAGTCAGCTACCGGCGATGGGTAAACTACTATAGACATGGGGACGGAAGTGGTGGAACCATTTGCATCAGTCGCTTTCAGGGTTACACTATAGGTTCCCGCGGTATTGAAGACTACTACGGGCGTCGCACTGGTGCTGGTTGCAATTGAAACATCAGGCGGGTTTCCTCCAAAATTCCATAGAAGTGTAGCCCCTGGGGTCGAAGTACTTTGAAAGTTAATAATTAGAGGTCCACAACCCTGAGTAGCACTCGTGGTTGTAAAGCTGGCGACAGGTGCCTGGCCGTTCGCAAATACTGTAATTAGCAGACCAGTAACTAGGGAAAAAAGTAGTTTTCTAATCAACGGATAAGCAATTTAGCATGTGTATTACTTGAT
>PSRA01000081.1 GCA_003175695.1 Bacteroidota bacterium
ACTTACTCTACCGTGAGCAAACAAATTAATAAAGTAACGCTCGCCAATTTAATTATTGCGTTAGGTATTATTTACGGAGACATCGGAACTTCCCCCCTCTATGTATTGAATGCCATTGTTAACGGCAGAGTCATTTCAGAAAAACTAATTCTGGGTAGTCTTTCGTGTATCATCTGGACATTAACGCTTCAAACCACTGTAAAATACGTGTGGCTCACGCTCAAAGCTGATAACAAGGGAGAAGGCGGAATTTTTTCCCTTTATGCGCTTGTGCGGAGGCAAAAACGATGGTTGGTGATCCCGGCGATGATCGGAGGGGCAGCCTTACTCGCCGACGGAATGATCACACCCCCAATTTCTGTCACTTCTGCTATTGAAGGCTTAAGATTGATGCCGTCACTACACCAAATTCCACAAAGAACGATCGTATATATTGTTCTGGCTATTATGGTGGTCTTGTTCTTTCTCCAACAATTCGGAACAGAATCAATTGGAAAACTGTTTGGGCCAATTATGTTTATTTGGTTCTGCATGATTGCGATATTGGGCTGTGGCCATTTACTGGACGACCTTCATATTTTCAAAGCATTAAGTCCGTATTATGCGATTGAATTACTGACAACCTATCCAAAGGGTTTTTGGTTATTGGGGGCGGTCTTCCTTTGTACAACCGGTGCCGAAGCGCTCTATTCTGACCTGGGTCACGTAGGGAGAGGCAATATTCGTGTTTCCTGGATCTTTGTAAAAATATGCCTGGTATTAAACTACCTCGGGCAGGGCGCCTGGTTACTTGCTACCCAAAATGGCAAAATCTTCGATACCAGTGCAAACAGCGTATTTTTCAGTATAATGCCCCAGTGGTTTCTGATTCCTGGAATCATTATCGCCACTGCAGCCGCCATCATCGCAAGCCAGGCTCTTATCAGCGGCTCGTTTACTTTGATCAGTGAAAGTATGCGCCTGAACCTCTGGCCCAAATTCAGGATCAGTTATCCGACAGAGGAAAAAGGACAGTTATACATTCCTGCCATTAATTTTCTTCTTTTTGTGGGATGTTGTAGCATCACGCTTTACTTCAAAAGCTCCTCCCATATGGAAGCAGCCTACGGTCTGGCAATTACGCTCTGCATGCTGGCCACTTCCATCCTCTTTGCCAATTACCTGATTTCAAGACGAACAAACTCAGGTCTGATATATTTATACCTCGCTACTTACCTGACAATAGAATGCAGTTTTCTTTTTGCAAACCTGGAAAAATTCCCTCACGGTGGTTTCGTGACACTGATAGTCGGTGGCGGCCTGTTCGCGATCATGTACGTCTGGTTCCGGTCCCGTAAGATTAAAAACAGGTATGTGGAATTCGTGCGATTGGAACACTATATACCGCAGATTCAGGAACTAAGTAATGACAGGACAGTTGCGAAATTTGCCACGCACTTGGTTTACATGACAAGTGCAAATAATCCGAAGGAAATTGAACACAAGATCATTTATTCAATACTAAACCGCAAGCCTAAGCGCGCAGATATCTATTGGTTCGTTCACATTGATACGCTAGATGACCCCTATACGACGGAGTATTCCGTGGACCACATCATCCCAAATGATATCATCCGGGTGGAATTCCGGCTCGGATTCAGGATTGAACCAAAGATCAACCTGATGTTCCGAAAAGTAGTGGAAGACCTGGTGAGTAATAAGGAAGTAAATATTACCAGCCGATATGAATCGCTCGAGAAAAATAGCGTGGTGGGCGATTTCCAAATCATTGTTATGGAAAAGTATCTTAGCCAGGACAATGAATTGCCTTTCTTCGAACGCGTTATTATGAAACTCTATTTCTGGTTGAAAGAAATTAGCCTTTCAGAAGAAAGAGGATTTGGGTTGGATCCTTCCAATGTAACGATCGAAAAATTTCCACTCATTGTATCCCCCCTTCCTGATCTCAACTTGAAACGGGTGGCAGAAGTATGATGTTTCGTGCAGGTGAATTCAGATTTTCGAATTTGCTTACTTTCGTCCCTCGCGTGAAAGATGCTGTCAATAAATCTGCATCATATCATTTTATATTCGCTTGGAGGGATAATTGTGCTTTCCATCGCAGTTTATTTCTTTCAGGAAAAATTTATATTCAGACCTGAACGACTACCTGCTGACTTCCAGTACAGATATAACATTCCCTTCAAAGAATTATTCTTTGATATTGAAAAGGGGGTACGCATCAATGGCCTGCATTTTTATCGGGAAAAACCTTCAGGACTCATCCTCTATTTTCACGGCAACACCCGAAGTATAAAAGGTTGGGCAAAATATGCCAAAGATTTTTACAGGTATAATTATGATGTGGTCCTAGTTGACTACCGGGGATTCGGGAAGAGTACTGGTAGAAGGAGCGAAAAAGAAATGCTCAACGACATGCAATTCGTGTATGATACGCTTAAGTCACAATACCCGGAAAATTATATCATTGTTTATGGGAGAAGCATCGGTAGCGGATTTGCCGCAAAAATAGCGGCAGACAATCATCCACGCTACCTGATCCTCGATTCTCCCTATTACAATTTCGGAAGGGTCGTACAGCGTTTTCTTCCAATTCTTCCGGTTCGATATATTTTACGTTATACGCTACGAACAGACAATTGGATCCGCCAGGTAAATTGTCATACTTATATTCTTCATGGAACAAAGGACTGGCTAATCCCCATCCGGCACAGCGAGGAATTGCAGGAGCTCAATCCAAATAAAATAACATTAATAAGAATCAAAGGCGGCCGCCACAATAACCTGCCTACTTTTCCGGAATACCACAATTTCATCCGGGATATTCTGAAAGATTAATGCGCTGTAAATTTGAGTCCCGGTTAAAGGTCACGCCTGGTACACATGAAAAGCAATTGGTTTCAAAATGAAAAAAATAATTTTCCGTTGGATAAAAGTTCTTGTTCTCATCTATTGTGTCATCGGAATTATTCTGTATTACGCGCAGGACTATTTGCTCTTTCATCCTGCTCCCTTGCAAAGACATGATCGATTTGATTTTTCAAACAATCATCGGGAAATAAATATTCCTTTCAACCGCGAAACCAATATCAGTATCGTCCAATTCACTGCCGACGATTCTATACCGAGGGGAGTGGTCTTGTACTTTCACGGCAACCGCAAGAATATTGGCTGGTATGCCAGATACGCTTCCAACTTCACGAGCAAGAATTATGAAGTCTGGATGATCGACTACCCGGGTTTTGGAAAAAGCACAGGCATTCTCACAGAACCAAGGTTGTACGAATATGCCCTTCAACTTTACAAATTGGCGAGAACAAAATATCGCCCTGATCAAATTATCTTATATGGTAAGAGTATGGGGACGGGTATTGCCGCGCAATTGGCATCGATCCGGGATAGTAAATACCTGATCCTGGAGACTCCTTATTACAGCATGACGTCCCTCATTTCTCATTTCTTCCCAATTTTTCCAGTGAGCAGAATGCTCCATTACCGTCTTCCAACCAATCAATTTATCGTCAATGTGACCGCGCCCATAATTATCTTCCACGGAACAGACGATCGCGTGGTTCCTTTCAGTAATGCGATCAGGTTAAAGCCTCTTCTGAAAAAGGATGACGAATTTGTGACTATCGAGGGCGGGGGACATAATAACCTAAATGATTTTGAATTATTTCATACGAAGTTAGATTCTTTGCTTAGGTAGCCTTTATTCCCTCCAGTACATTTAGGGAATACAGGTTACAATCTCCTGCTTGATACAAAATAGTGATTATGTGACACGGGTCTGAAGTCGGAATGCACATCCAGCTTGTGCAATTTTTTATTTTCAAGATAAAATACTTCGTATCCAAAAGGCTGAAGCATTTCATACAATTTTATCCGGTCTCCTTTATCTCCCAATTCGCACAAGATGGTGGGATGATGTAGTTCTATTGTCTTCAGCATGGAAGCAAATACAGGAATCTCCAGTCCTTCGACATCACATTTGATAAAATCGAGCCTTGGTATTTTTTCAAAAAAAGTGTCCCCACTCACATTCCTTACTTTTTCCTTATCGATATACGAAAGCCCGCTCCCTTCAAATTGTACCCTCGCGTGACCGAATTTTTTCATACCCCCCAAATTGGGAATTCCCATCTCTACGAATTCTTTATCACCTCCCATAGCGACCTGGTTCAACTCAACATTTCGGCAATTCCTTTGTCTCAGCAGTCGCTGCAACGTGAGGTAGAATTTTGACATAGGTTCGACAGCATATACGCGGCCCTGGTCTTTGACCAACCTGCTCATCTCGATTGTGTAGTATCCAAGATGTGCACCAATATCTGCGCAATAGTCACCAGGAGCAATCATTTCTTTCAAAAAATAGATATCCTGGTAAAAAGGCCCCAATCTTTTAGCGACAAGCAATCTTTGAAAAGTGGATGCTAATAATGCCAGGTATTTTTTTTCTCCCAATAAAGAAAGCAGGATCTGTCTCAATCGACTCATAATTCATTTTGTGTTAAGTGACTTCAGACTGCAGATGCAGGTCATATCGGCACTACGTGTTGGTTTTTATTTTGTTTTATTTTTTGTGGCAGGTTTTGCAAGATTACTTTCTTCAATGCTTCGATCAGCCTCTTCTTTACAAAATCGCGATGCACGACCAGGCTCACTTCTTCCCTCATCGGTGCAGGATCTTTGAAATTCCGCAGCAATTTTGATTGCCTTGTACTGAAATCCATGGTCGCCAATTCGGGAAGAATGGTAATCCTATCGTTCAAATCCACCATTCTGCGTAGCGTTTCCAAAACTGCCAGGCTCGTAATCAAAATGACTTTCCTGCCTGCAAGCCTTTAGCAATTCGCAAAGATTTACAATTTGCGAACGAAAACAATGACCTTCTTCCAGCAGCCAAAGTTTGTTGGGATCGATATCTTTTGCAAGGATATAATTTTTTTTATATAAGGAGTTTTTTTCAGCCAACTTTGTCATTTCTTCCGGGCCGATATTGGCTTGGGAATGGCTATCGCGCAAGGATTAGGTGTAAAGGTAGAGCAAGCCATGCCTAAACAGCACGACAAGGAAGTACTCGCTACTACATAATGAAGGTTTAGTTTGTAGAGAGATAGGAGCTACCGGCTTTAGCTGGTAGTTTTTTTATTCTTCCAGGCTTACTTTATTTTTATTTACTCTTAATTTATATCCAATGCCCGTTTTGAGCGCATAGTTTTCTTTTTCATGGCTTACTGCGAATCCAAAACAGACGGGATAACGATATTCACTAACGACATCATGGATAATCTCGTAAACATTCTTTCCAAATGGCCTTTCAGTGTCTTTAGTTTCTGTGAATCCGCCAACGACGAGTCCAGCCAGTTTATCCAATTTTCCGGATCGTTTGAGTTGATATAACATCCGGTCGATATTGTAAAGATATTCGCCAACATCTTCGAGGAACAAAATCCTTCCTTTTGTTTTTAATTCAGAGGACGACCCGGTTAAATGTGCCAGCAGTGTTAGATTGCCACCTACCAGTTCTCCCACTGCTTCGCCCTTTCTGTTCATTTCATGAGGTTCGGCATAATATTTTATTTTGTGCCCCTCCAAAACATTTTTCAAAGAATTGATATAAGGATTACCAGGTTCTCCTTTAACGAATGCAGATGCCATCGGACCATGGATCGTTGAAACTCCGTAGTTAGTGTATATATGCGCATGCAGCACTGTTACATCGCTGAAGCCAATTATCCACTTCGGTTCTTTCTTGTATTTTTTGAAGTCCATTCTTTCAATGATTCGCCCGATACCATAGCCACCTCTCGCGCAAAAAACGGCCCGCACTTCATCTTCGTCCAACATTCGCTGAAGATCATCCAATCTTGCCTCATCGGTTCCTGAAAAATAATTTTTGGAATCACCTCCTACTGTCTTTCCAAGTTTGACGTTGTAACCCCAGGATTGAAATGCATTAATTGCCGCTTGTGCATCCTCCAAAGATTTATAACCAGCAGGACATACCATGCCGATGGTATCTCCTGCTTTCAAATACGGTGGAATTTTTACCATGTGTAGTTCATTAATTAAGCTGATGGATATCTAGAGTTTTAAAATTATGGTTTGCTACTTGAGCTAATTACAGGATTACCTTGTCTTTGTTACCAAAATGATTCCTGTTGACCAATTCATTTTCGTCAATTGCAAATCGTCTCTTCTTTCGAGATCTTTGATCAATCTGGCTACATTTTCCGGATGGTCTGATGGCCAGTTTGGCTGAGGAAGCATATCGTCGATCAGGTAAATCCCTCCCCTCTTCAGCAGGCGCCAGGTTTCTTCAAATAGCTGATACTTCCCCGGCCATGAATCTGCGAAAATAAGGTCGAAAGATAGTCCCTGGTTCTCCAGGATCCACGGGCCGGCGTCTGTATTTACAAGGGTAACCCTCTGTTGATCTTTCCAAAATTGTTCTGCAGTCGAATAAAAAACAGGATTGTTATCGATAGAAATGACGGAAGATTGATTATCCATGGAGTTTACGATCCAGGCTAAAGACAACCCTGTTCCCGTACCGAGTTCCAAAAAATGACCTGCGGGCTTGCTTGCAACAAGGGTTCGAAGCAACGCGCCTGTTTGCAGGTCTGATGCCATGGAAAAATTTATCTCCCTGGAAGCCCGAAGAATTGCGTCGTATTTCGCAGGTAACTTTATTTGATTGTCATTCATACTCATGATAATTCGGATTCGACCAACACTGCCTTATCTGCATTCACTTCTAATCTGTGTTTGACTCCGCATTTGAGGGCATAGTTATCTTTTTGATGACCAACGGGAAAATCAAAGCATATGGGGTAAGAATAATCTTTCACCTTTTCGAGCACAATATCATACAATGTCTTTCCAAACTCTTCTCCCGGATCATCGGGCTTAATTTTGAAACCACCAATAATCAAACCTGCTAGTTTGTCCAGCTTGCCTGTTCGCTTTAAATTCCAGAACATCCGGTCAATGCTGTAGAGATATTCTCCTGTGTCCTCAACAAAAAGGATCCTGTTGTCTGTAATAATATCGGATTTTGTACAGGACAATGTTTCAATTGTCTTGAGATTGCCACCTACCAGCACTCCTTCGGCTGAACCGATTCGATTGTACGGGCCAGCTGAGATTTCATATTTCATTTTTTGTCCTTCCAGTGCCAATCGAATTGACTTTATTGATTCTATTTGGACAGGCTCCGCTTTCGACCAATCGTCCGGAAAACTATTGCACATTTTCGAATGAATGCTGGCAATACCCCAATTCCTGCTGAGGTGGCAATGCAAGACAGTAATATCACTAAATCCAATGATCCATTTCGGACGATCCTTGAACGTGGTGAAGTTTAGACGGTCCACTATTCGAATCGCTCCATATCCTCCGCGGGCACATAAAATTGCTTTCAGTGATGGATCATCCATCATCTGCTGGAAGTCTGCCGCCCTTTCAGCGTCCGTGCCACCAAAAGTAAAGTCCTTCTTCCCAACGGTGTCACCCAAACGAATTTTGAAGCCCCAGTTTTCAATCTCCTGCATGGCTGATTGGATTTCGGGTAGTGTAATATTGCCTGCCGGACAAGTAATACCAATGGTGTCCCCGGGGCGAAGATAGGGCGGGATTAGCCTGTTGTCAATCGCGATGGGCCCAAGTCCTTTCCAACCTTTCCAGGGTACGCTGGCACTCAAAGCAAATAATGAAATAAAATTTTTCCGATTCATCGATTAAAGATAAAAGTTTCCATCTTATCTCTTGTTTTGGCGTATAGTGTGAACATAACCACCACTGCCCACGCATTTTGTGAATGAATTGGATTGCGGTAAATTTGCCATCCCTTCTTGGCCAGTCAGCCAATTGAATTCCCGCAAAACACGATTGCCATATCCAGCATGATGGAAAGTCGCTTGCGGTTGATCTGGTCCAGGAATTGGCAGAAAAATGATCAGTCGAAATGAAAGATTACAATAGAATATTAGTTACTGCAGCGCTTCCTTATGCCAATGGCCCGGTTCATATCGGTCATTTGGCCGGTTGTTATTTGCCTGCAGATATCTATGTCCGTTACCAACGTGCACAAAAGCGAGATGTTAAATTCATCGGCGGCAGTGACGAACACGGTGTACCAATCACCATTCGTGCAATGAAAGAAGGTATCACGCCGCAACAAGTGGTGGATAAATACCACGCCATGATTAAAGAGAGTTTCGAAGAGATGGGTATTTCCTTCGACATTTACTCCAGGACATCCCATGCGATTCATCATCAGACTGCTTCTGATTTTTTTAGGAAGCTTTACGATGATGGTTTGTTTGAAGAAAAGGAAACGGAGCAGTATTATGACGAAAAAGCAAAAACTTTTCTGGCCGATCGATATATCGTTGGCACCTGCCCGATATGCGGAAACCCTAATGCCTATGGCGACCAGTGCGAAAGGTGTGGCTCGTCACTCAGCCCGGAGATTCTTGTCAATCCGCGAAGTACACTCAGTGATGCCGTACCTGTCAAAAGAAAAACGAAGCATTGGTATTTTCCCTTACAGCAATATGAAAACTGGCTGAAAGAATGGATCCTGGAAGGACATAAGGAATGGAAAAACAATGTGTATGGTCAATGCAAGAGTTGGCTCGACAACGGTTTGCAGAGCCGGGCCATGACCAGGGATAGCAATTGGGGAATAAAAGTGCCTTTGCCGGATGCTGAAGGAAAGGTTTTGTATGTGTGGTTTGATGCTCCGATTGGTTATATATCTGCAACTAAAGAATTGACAGAACAGTGGGCTGATTATTGGTGCAAGGAGGATACCAAATTAGTTCATTTCATTGGGAAGGATAATATCGTCTTTCATTGCATCATTTTTCCCGCCATGCTTAAAGCGCATGGCAAATTTGTACTGCCAGATAATGTTCCAGCCAATGAGTTTCTAAATATTGAAGGCGATAAAGTTTCTACCAGCCGCAATTGGGCAGTCTGGGTACACGATTATGTGAAAGATTTCCCGGGATGCGTGGATACACTTCGCTACGTTCTATGTGCGAACGCACCTGAAACGAAAGACAATGATTTCACCTGGAAAGAATTCCAGGAAAGAAACAACAGCGAGCTGGTCGCCATATTCGGAAATTTTGTAAACAGGACTTTCGTGTTGATGCATAAGTTGTGCAACGGAAAAGTACCGCCTTTACATAATGAAATACTTGATGATTTTGATAAATCTTTAATTGAAGAAATTGGATCATCAAAGGATAAGGTCGAAAGCCTCATTGAACAATACAAATTTCGTGAAGCTCTTTTTGAGGTGATTGACCTTTCCAGGAAAGGAAACAAATACCTGCAGGACAAAGAACCCTGGAAAAAAGTGCCGGGCGGGGAAGCGAAATCCATTTCCCCGGAAGACCAGAAACAAATAGATAATTGCCTTCATCTTTGCCTGCAACTTACCGCCAACCTGGCCATTTTGATCAATCCTTTTCTTCCCACCACGGCAAGAAAAATGCTTCATTTAATGAAGGTCGTTGACAAGATGCTCGAATGGAGTAATGCTGGCAAGCTAAAATTGTTGAGTGTAGGCTATAGTTTGAGGCCGCCGGAATTACTTTTTCGAAAAATAGAAGATACCGAAATCACAGCACAAGTTGAAAAACTAAAAGCCGGACTCATTGTACCTAATGCAGAAAACGGATCAAAAACACCAGCCATGCAAACTGCCGAAAAGGAAGAGAATGAAAACAAAGCGGCTCCTGAGAAGTCACAGATACAATATGACGATTTCGCAAAACTCGACCTTCGGGTCGGAACCATTCTCAGTGCAGAAAAAGTAGAGAAAGCTGATAAATTATTGAAACTGCAGATCGATATGGGTTCCGAAAAAAGAACCGTTGTCTCCGGAATCGCCTTACATTTTAAGCCTGAAGAGATCCTGGGCAGGCAGGTGATTGTTGTAGCGAACCTGGCACCACGCAAAATGAGAGGTATTGAAAGTAATGGCATGATTTTAATGGCAGAGGACAAAGAGGGGAAACTGATTTTTGTTCATCCGCAAGAACAGATTGAGCCGGGATCTAAGGTTTCCTGAATTATCTGGGTAAAAAAATTGTTTTGTTATGGCTTTAAATATTGGATTCATCGGATTGGGAAATTTGGGATCACCTATCGCCCAAAATTTACTGACCAGCGGGCATACGCTGCACATTTATAATCGGACGCCGTTAAAAGCGGTGCCTCTTGCTGCAAAAGGCGCTGTTGTAAGTGAAAGCATTGGAGCCTTGGCAAAAAACAGCCAGGTGGTGTTTAGCATTGTTTCAGACGACGCAGCCCTGAAGAGTATTTGCGAAGGGGACCAGGGGCTAATTAAGAATTTGGCGCCCGGGTCTATACATGTATCCATGAGCACAATTCTTCCCGGAACTGCAAAAGAACTGGCAGAGAAGCACGAGGCAAATGAACAACATTATTTGTCAGCCCCTGTGTTTGGTCGCCCTGAAGCTGCACTTGCCAAGAAATTAAATTTTGTAGTTAGCGGAAATGAAAAAGTAAAAGAACAAATTAAACCCCTTTTCGAAGATGCCGGTTCAATAGGTGTATGGGACTTTGGTGAAGACCCTACTACGGCCAACACGGTAAAATTGTGCGGAAACTTTTTGATCGCGTCTGCTATTGAAGCGATAGGTGAAAGCATTTCACTGGCATCCAGAAGTGGCGTGGATGCAAAAAAAATGTGGGATATGTTCTTGAAGACAATTTTAAGTGCACCTATTTACCAAAGCTATTCCAATATCATTTTACAACAGAAATTTGAACCCGCATCTTTTACAGCAAGACTTGGCGTAAAGGATCTGAACCTCGTTTTGGCGCAGGCGACGGCCGCTGATGTGCCTATGCCACTGGCAGCATTAGTCAAGAAAAATATGCAACAATTGGTAGCCGACGGTAAAGGAGAGACAGATTGGAGCGCAGTGGCCACGGTATCATCCAATTGATGTAAAGAGAATGTTCGCCAATGATTTAGTCTATCATCAATGGGTAACCGTTACACGTTTCGGTTTCCAGGGATTCCCTAAAATGCGTCGCGGATAATATTTTTCAGGCGCAAATATTTTCATAATTTCACTTACCAATTAGTTGTTTAACTAACTAATCAATCAGCCCTTTCTTCTATAAATAAGAATATGAAAAGGATTATAAAAAAAGTAGCTGTTCTAGGTAGCGGCGTTATGGGTTCAAGAATTGCCTGCCATTTCGCCGGAGCCGGCATTGAAGTATTATTGATGGATATCGCACCTACAGCCCTGAATGACGCCGAAAACAAAAAGAATCTTTCTTTGGATCATCCCGCAGTAAGAAATAGAATTGTCAACGAGGCATTGGCTGCAGCCATCAAATCAAATCCTTCACCTGTTTATACGAAGGATACTGCGAAGAAAATTTCAACTGGAAATTTCCTTGATAATATGAAAGACATCGCAGGTTGCGATTGGATCATAGAGGTAGTCGTGGAAAGGCTGGATGTAAAGAAATCAATCTTTGCTGAAGTAGAGAAATTCCGAAGGCCAGGAACATTGATCACATCGAATACTTCGGGCATACCGATTCATTTGATGACAGAAGGGAGAAGTGAAGATTTTAATAAACATTTCTGCGGAACGCACTTTTTTAATCCTCCCCGCTATTTGCGGCTGCTTGAAATTATTCCCGGGCCAACAACTGACCCGGAAGTGATTCAATTTCTATTGCATTTTGGTGACCTTCACCTGGGAAAAGCAGCAGTATTATGCAAGGACACGCCAGCTTTTATTGCAAACCGAGTGGGGGTGTTTGGGATCATGGCAATTTGCAAATTGATGGACAAAATGGAATTGTCCATTGATGAAGTGGATGCGCTGACGGGGCCGATAATAGGTCGTCCCAAATCAGCAACGTTCCGGACCGCTGATGTTGTCGGCATCGACACCTTAGTAAAAGTTGCCAGGGGTGTCTATGAAAATTGCCCGAATGACGAAGCCAGGGACACTTTTCTTGCTCCATCCTGGCTAGAAAAAATGGTCAGTAACAATTGGCTGGGCGATAAAACAGGACAGGGATTCTTTAAAAAGCAAAAAGGCCCCACAGGCGAGAAAGAAATTCTGGTCCTCGATCTAAAATCACTGGAATATAAAACAAGAAGCAAACCCAGATTTGCTACTGTAGAAGCGACCAAACAGGTAGATGACCTTAAGACACGATTAAAAGCTTTGGCACAGGGGCAAGACAAAGCAGGAGAATTCTACCGGCAATTTCATTATGGCTTGTTCTCCTATATATCTCACCGTATCCCTGAGATCAGCGATGAATTATATCGGGTTGATGAAGCCATGATGGCAGGTTTCGGATGGGAAATCGGGGCATTTGAAAGTTGGGATGCACTTGGTGTAGAGTCGACCCTGAAAAAAATGAAGGAAGCTGGTTTCACAGTCGCTAAATGGGTGGAAGAAATGATTGCAAAAAAGATCACTTCTTTCTACAAAGTCGAAAATGGTGTTAGACGCTGCTATTCACCATCAAGTGGCTCATACATCAATATCACAGGGGAGAGTGAAGAACAAGCGTTTATTCTCATGCGGAACTTTATAGGAAAGACCGTTTGGAAAAACAGCGCTTGTTTTGCATATGATCTGGGTCATGATGTATTAGGATTGGAATGGTATACCAAATTGGGCACCATGGGTGGGGAGGTCGTGGAAGGCATTCAGAAATCGATCAGCATTGCCGAGGAAAAATTCAAAGGACTGGTAATCGCCAACGAGGGCCAAAATTTTTCGGCGGGTGCCAATGTCGGCATGATATTCATGTTCGCTATTGAACAAGAATATGATGAACTGGATATGGCCATTCGCGCTTTTCAAAATACGACCATGCGCGCCAGGTATTCGGCGGTTCCCGTGGTTGTCGCTCCACATGGGCTTAGCCTGGGTGGCTCTTGTGAATTAAGCTTACATGCAGATAGAGTAATTCCTGCAGCTGAGACCTATATTGGCCTTGTCGAGTTAGGAGTTGGTTTGATTCCGGGTGGAGGAGGAACCAAGGAATTCACCATGCGTGCAGCTGATGAAATGCACGAAGACGAACCTGAGAATATAACGTTAAAGAATAGGTTCATAACGATCGCCACAGCAAAAGTATCGACCTCCGGGTATGAAGCTTTTGATTTAGGTATTCTGAAAAAGGGAAGAGATATGGTAAGCATCAACCAGGCCAGAAGAATAGGAGAAGCAAAGGCTGCTGTTACAGAGCTATACGATGATGGATATACGATGCCCGTTCAGAGAAAAGATATAAAAGTATTGGGCCGATCCTCACTCGGTGCTTTGTACGCCGGAATCAACGCTATGTGGCGCAGCAATTATGCCACGGACCATGATGTAGTTGTTGCAAAGAAATTAGCTTATGTCATGTGTGGAGGGGATCTGAGTGAGCCAACGGTTGTCTCTGAGCAATACCTTCTCGACCTGGAAAGGGAAGCATTTCTTTCACTGTGTGGTGAGAAGAAGACGCTTGAAAGAATCCAAAGTGTTTTGAAAGGAGGCAAACCGATCAGGAATTAACCGGGACGATTTGCGGAATCATAATTGTTGTAACTTTTCTAAACAATAACCACCAAATCCAATAGTTGCGTTCAGCCATAGATTCCTTAGACCAATCGTTTTCTTTGGAGTGCTGCCATAGGGATAAATCCGCCAAAGTTCAACCCACAACTTACTCGATCGAACAGCTTCAAAACAATCTGGACCTTGGAGGTGTGGCATGTAGCGCTGATGAAACTGTTTTTCCGGATGAAGGGCATGGATTCAGTGAAAAAGAAAATCAAAATACGACAGCAAAAAAAACGTTGGCTTTCCTTGATAAATATGTAAAAACAGATACGGTCAACCAAAAGAAATAATGTTGTAAATTGAAGTGAATGACAAGATATGGGTGAAGTGGAATTCAATCAGGCAGCCGGGAAATTAATCATTCGTTCCGTATTCTATTTTTATGGAGATGCCGCTTCCACAGAATTGTCTGATGAAATCGCGGCAGACATTGCCGAGCATTGGAACGAACCGAAGGCAAGAATAGTTTTTCGGAAGGATTGGTTTGATGTGATTTTTGATATTGAGGGCATTTACTTCCCGGATATATTACCAGAAACAATTTGGTACAATACCAATCCGCGATTTAACTATTTCAGAATCGAAGAACATTCATTCAACCACATTTCTTTCGTCGATGGCATCAACTGCAATACAGGCTATTTCAAGCTGGATAACCTCCTGAATCATTCCACGACTGCCGCCCACGAATATGGTCACACGCTGGGATTGGATCATCCCCAGTTCCTCGATATTCGGGGAAAAGGGCAACCTGGCATTATGTATCCCAGGGGTACCGTTTGCGATCCTGCCTATCAATACGACCCGGCTGCACTGCCCCTTCAACCGGGTGGCACTTTAAATCCATACCTTAGAAAAGTAATGCAATCTGATATCGATAACCTGCGGTTGCATAAATTGTCCATGAACAAGAATGGAACTACTGTCCTGGGGGATTTTTCCAGCCAGTATCATGATAAATTCCAACCCGGAAATTAAGGTTTGGAATATCACTGTTATGATTTTTAATATAGTTAAATTGAGCTTCCTCCAAATCGCAAAATGTGAAGGCTGTTCTGCAACTTGACAATATCACCAAATATTACGGTAGAATCAAAGCGCTGGACGACGTAAGCTTTGAAGTGCCTGAAGGTTCTGTTTATGGGATACTTGGACCTAACGGTAGTGGCAAGACGACGTTGCTGGGAATTGTTACGGATGTATTGAAGGCTACCGCGGGTAAATATTCCTGGTTTGAAAGTGCTCCTTCCGAAGAACAAAGAAAACTATTGGGCACTTTATTAGAAACACCTAACTTCTACCATTATCTCTCTGGGGAAAGAAATTTGCAAATTGCTGCTGCCATTAAGGAACGTGGTCGCGATGATATCCCGAGAGTTTTAGAACTCGTTCGCCTCAGTGCCAGAAAAAAATCGAAATTTAGCACCTATTCTTTGGGAATGAAACAAAGACTGGCTATTGCTTCCTGCCTCCTGGGCGATCCGCCGGTTTTGGTTTTTGATGAACCGACGAATGGACTTGATCCTGCGGGTATTGCCGAAATCAGGCAGCTTATCAGACAATTGGCTGGTGAAGGAAAAACCATTGTGCTGGCCAGTCATTTACTGGACGAAGTGGAAAAAGTTTGCTCTCATGTCGCCATTCTTCAAAAAGGAAAATTAATTACCGCCGGAAATGTCAATGAAGTTTTGGTAAATGAAGAACTGGTAGAAGTTGCAGCAGAAGATCTGGTGCAATTAGAAAACGTGATTAGAGAGATGAAGGGAGTCAGGCAAGTGCGAAAGAATGAAAATGTTTTGCAGGTTTTTTTTGAAAATGGACGGATCAGTCTTAGCGACATGAACCGATATTGTTTTGAGAAAGGAATTGTTCTAAATCACCTCACGCTTCGAAAGAAAAGCCTTGAATCAAAATTTATCGAGTTGACAAACAATGTAAGCAACTAAACAGAAAAGGATGTTCAGGACACTTGGCATTGAATGGATGAAGATTAAGAACTACAGGACTTTCTGGATCCTGCTTGCTATTACCATTATATGTATTCCGGCATTCAATTATACCGTTTATGATTTAATGGATAATAGTTTTCCGAAGATCCGCGGCAAGAGCATTTTTGGAAGCCCTTTTGCTTTTCCTGACGTATGGCTTACCGTTAGTTGGAATTCAAGCCTTCTTTTTATTATCCCGGCTATTTTAATCATTACGTTAACCACCAATGAATTCAGCTATCGCACCCATCGTCAAAACATCATTGATGGATGGAGCAGAATTCAGTTCATTTCAATTAAACTGGTTGAAGTTTTCATTTTATCCATCCTGATGACCTTAATTGTTTTTTTGACGACCCTATATTTTGGTGGCATTGCAAATAAATTGCCGCAGGGAGTTGGGTTACTTTCCAATACCCAGTACCTTTTTTATTTTTTTGTTCAGATGATTTCATACTCAACGATAGCATTTCTCATTGCCGTGTTCATTCGGCGCGCAGGATTATCGATGGGAATTTTCTTTGTATATATGGTTCTTGAGCAGTTTGTTGTTTCATATCTCAGAAATAAGTATAAAATGAATTGGGTTGATTATTTACCCGAAGAAGTCACTGATAGATTGCTCCCGCAACCGTATACTCAAAAAGTGTTGAACTCGCCAGCGGCCATCGAGACATGGCATCACCATATTCCGATTTATCTTGGAATTGCAGCTGTGTACCTGACAGTTTATTGTTCAATAACTATCTGGAGATTTACAAAAGCAGATTTATAATAATTTCACCCAAGGGCGCCAAGGTAGCAGGCTGCTGCCTTTGCGCCTTTGCTTACTTTGCATCTCTTCGTGAAATAGCAGTTAATTGGTCAAAAGCGGCTTCGACAGAAGGATACAAAAATTGAAAACCGGCCCGTCTCAATTTTTCTTCACTGATATTCGCGCTTTTCAAAACCTCTATACTCATTTCTCCCAGCGTAAGTTTCAAAACAAAAGAAGGGACATGTATAGGAATGAAAAAATTTCCTTTTATTTTCCTGGCCAATGCCAGTATGAATACTTTGTTGGTTACCGGAGCGGGCGCAACAGCATTATAAACCCCACTCCATTGTTCATTGTTGATAGCTTCCCAATATATACGGCAAAGATCTTCGACATGGATCCAGCTTATGATCTGCCTCCCATCTCCCAGAATAGTGCCCAGCCCCCATCTGATGGGTCGCTTAAATGATTTAAATGCCCCGCCTTCGTTGCTCAATACAATGCCCGTTCTTAATTTGACCAGGCGCTTGTGCATTAACGTTACCTGCCCGATGCTTTCCTCCCAAAGCCGGCAGGTTTCCCCCAAAAATCCCTGGTCAGGCGGATCAGTTTCTATCCTCGTCACGGTCTGCTGATTTGAAATGGGTGTCGGCGTATACCAGCCTATAGCCGAAGCACTGATCACTGCCTTAACCTTATTTGAATTTTCACTCAGGGCCTTCACGATCAATGCACTGCTCTTAGTTCTGCTGGACACAATTTCTTTTTTCCTTCTTGCCGTCCATCTTTTTTCTGCCACGCCTGCTCCGGCAAGGTGAACAATATAATCCGCCTCACCAATGGCATCAACATCAATTGTTTGATTTCTCACACTCCATGCTGCAGTAGAAATCAATGTTGGGTCCTGGATGGAAGAGAATGCTTTCCTGATTTTTTTGTTTGCCTTTTTTGTATTTCTCGTTAAGATGATAACGCGGCAACCTTTTTCGATCAGAAGCCTTGTCAGGTTCCTTCCGATTAATCCTGTGCCGCCGGTAATTAGAATTGTGGGCATTTATGTTACTGTTGAATTAAAATTAAAATAATCCCGCCATTTAAGAAGGTTTCAGGCAAAGGTGCAACAGAATCAATGCGGCGTGATAGAGCGGAGAAGGTCGAACCTCCGCCCTGTTTCTCTGCTACTATAAAAAAATCCCTCCGGAAAACCAGAGGGAAAAATAAACAACTAAAACAAATCTACGTATAGGGGCCTAATCGGGTTTTTTCCCGTCCAGGAAAGTGTTGATGGTACTGATTTCAGTATTGTTGTTTTGATCCGTCTTTACCTCGTATTGGCTATAGAAATTTTCGACGTTGGAGATTGTATTGTACAATTCCAAATTACGGCGGATGTATGCCGGCACAGTTTCAAACTCGTTATTCGGATCTGCAGCATTGATGTT
>PSRA01000045.1 GCA_003175695.1 Bacteroidota bacterium
AAATTTCCCTACACAATATTAAAAATAATTTTTTCTATTCAAAAAAATTTTCCAATAAATTTTATGCACATTTTTCAGAATGGCCGGGGGAAAACCATGACAAAAAACTCCGACTCCCCTTGCGATTCATCAGAAAAATGAATTATCAATTTGCATTTCGTTTTTCTTTCACTTTTTTGAATCTTCTGAAACATCGATGAATAAAGCGTTTCATGAGATTTATGTTTTTCGATTTTTGAATTTTGGTTACGGACTTGCAAATGATGAATAGAAATCTGGTGATTTTCTTTTAACCATTTTGGTGGCTTTCTCCCAAAAGTCGGGTCCCTGGTCAGGACGCGTATTTATCCCCAAAAGAGCATGAAGCGTGAGGATGACCCAGGCCTTCTGGAACGACCAGAAAGAACATGAAGGAGACACGAGGGATTCGACGTTGTATCTTTTGTGTCTCCTTCGTGTATTCCATGCGCCTCTTTTCTGTTGACCCTTCAACCGCCCAATAGAACTCAATCTGTTGAAGATTTGGACGCAACGATGCTGAGTAGAGAAACGAAACAAAAATAATCCCTAGTGGAGTAAGAAGTAGGTCTGCCTGCTCTCATACATTTTAAATTAACTAGGTTTACATAAAATTTATCGTATGAAATTCGCTGCTCCGGTCTCGGTTCAATGGTTTGCTGATTTTCTCCATGCAAAACTGGTCGGCAATAAGAATGGTCAGGTATTAGGTATCAATGAAATTCACAAAGTGGAAAAAGGTGATTTGGTTTTTGTTGATCACCCCAAATATTATGACACCTGCATCCAGTCCGAAGCGACTTTCATTATTATTAATCAGCAGGTGGATTTCCCTCCTGAAAAAGCCTTACTTATCGTTGATCAGCCATTCGAAGCATACCTCGCGATCGTCCGACACTTCAGGCCTTTTGAACCTGCAACAAAACTCATTAGTGAATCTGCCATTATCGGCGATGGAACATACGTTTACCCAACTGCAACCATCGGTCATCATGTGAAGATTGGAAAGAATTGTGTGATTCATCATAACTGTGTGATCATGGATTACAGTGTTATAGGAGACCATGTGATCATTCAGGCTGGAACTGTCATTGGTTCAGATGCTTTTTATTATAACACCAAAAAGGATAGAAAAGTCTGGTACAAGAAAATGGAAAGTTGCGGAAGAGCCGTTATAGAAGACTACGTTGAAATTGGCGCCACCTGCACCATTGACCGGGGAGTAACAAATGATACTGTTATTGGAGAAGGGACGAAAATTGATAATATGGTGCATGTTGGTCACGATACTGTTGTCGGCAAGAATTGCCTGATTGCGGCGCAGGTAGGAATTGCCGGAGCAGCCATCATTGGCAACGGTGTCACTCTTTGGGGCCAGGTGGGAGTCAGCAAAACATTGTCGATAGGCGATAATGCCGTCGTGTTGGCAAAAAGCGGAGTTCCCTCCTCTCTCAAGGGCGGCCACACTTACTTCGGAATTCCATCTGTTGATGCACTAGATAAGAAAAGAGAATTGGTCTGGATTAAAAGAATTCCAGAATTGTGGAAGAAGGTGATGGAAAGTAAATAAAGGCAGAGCGGGGAAACAAAAAAGCGGAGGGCGTCCAACCCTCTGCCCGGTCTCTGCATGAAACTATTTACTCCGGATTGTAATCATAAGGAACCAGTTCAGCCAATTTCTTCCAGGCCCAATAGCCGATATTCGTTATTTCCGATTGTTCATAGAAATATCCATTCTGCTCAATGGTAAATCCGTCAAGGATATCAATAGCCGATATTTGCACTCGTGCAGTCAGGGGATAGTTATTTTGTTCCAGGTATCTTCTTTCCGGAACCCGGTTGCTATAATTTATCCGGATCTTTCCTTTTATATTGATTTCGACATCTCCGCTATCTACGGAATAATATTTACTGTCATAAGGATTCTGCAGCGCAACAGATGTTTTGCCAGATTCATCCAGCAATTCAATATCGAACCCTTCATTGCGGAGCGTACTGTCATACCAGCAGCGCATAAAATGAAGCCTTGATCCAATATATGAGAGATAACGGTTTTTTTTCCATTTATTCTGCTGTTCGGTGGTCCCAGTCATTTCTTCAAATAGAGGATACCCGGTATAGCTGCTGATGCGGCTATTATAATCATATACAAATGAATCCAGCTGGTATTTGATTTTATAGCCAAGTGCATTGTTCAGAACAATCAACTCCTGCGCTGCCTTCACTTTTAATTTATTTCTCTTTTTGTAAAAGTAGAAATGAAGAGCGTCCTTGTTTTCAATCGTACATTCATCGGCGTTAGGGCTGGTGCCAATAAAATTATCAGTAAAAAAGCGGCCATATTTTGTCCATCCATCTGCTACTTCTGCGCTACCGGCCACCACTACTTCGGTCATAGCTTTGTCCTGTTCTTTTAATTCAATCTTCATGGAATCCTTATCGTTCATGCTGTTGCTAATGCGAATCACCTTGGTTTCATAACCTGTATAAGAAATAATCAGATCATATCCTCCATTACTCACGCGCAGGAAGAAATTTCCATCGGCGTTGGAAACGGTACCGATCGTCGTATTCTGGCAAAAGACTGATGCATTTACCAATGGTTGTTGGGATTTGGCATCAATGACTTTACCTGAAATTGTAAAATATTTGTCCTGGGAAAAAACTAAAAGGGATAGTAAGCATGCAAGGGAACTAAAAAAGAATTGCTTCATGAGATAGGATTGAATGACCTTAAATATAACGCCTGAGATAAGCAGCAAGTATGCCAAAAATGGGAATTTTTGCTACTGCCGGTTAGCCAGGTATAATTGACAGGCCTGCTGTATCGTGTCCTGAAGAGGAGTGAAAACAAATTCGGGAAAAAAACGATGCATCTTGCTATTATCAAATTGAACCTGGTACTGTGCTATCCGCGCACTTTCTTTTGTTAACAAGGGTGTTATGCCAGTAAATAGCGACTTTAATTTCTCCCATCTCCATGCAAGCCCTCCCATAAAGGGAGTAGCTTCTTTGGCAGGGTGTTTTTTCTGAAAACCGTCGGCAATACAATTGAATAATTGACGATATGACCAGTTTTCTCCACTCAAAAGGAATCTCTCTGCACTGACATCGTTTTCCAGCATGAGCACTGCGGCTTTGGCTATATCCCTCACATCAACAAAACCAGTAATTCCATTTGTATACCATGGAAACTCATGATAAACTGATTTAAACAAAGCGCAACTGGTCAGATTCCAGTCACCAAATCCCAATACTGTACTCGGATTGATCACGACTGCGTTCAAACCTTCCGCAACGGCCCTCCATACTTCCATTTCAGCATGGTATTTACTGCTCGCGTAATGTGATTGCAATTTTGTGTCTTCCCATTCTTTTCCTTCATTGACGAGAATTTGATTTTCATTCCTTCCTAGCGCAGCCACCGAGCTCACATGAAGCAGCTTCTGAATATTATTCTGGAGTGCACAATTCACCACATTGGCTGTACCTTCTACATTGGTCCGGTACATTTCGCTTCTTTCGCGGCTGTCAAAGGAAACTTTGGCTGCAGCATGAACTACAGCAGAAACACCCCGCATGCACTGATTTATTTTGTCGACATCCAGCACATCTCCGTCCACCCAGTCTACTTTGTCTAAAACTGAAGCATCAATAAAAAAAGGAATTTTGTTACTGCGTCGAATTGCTGTTACCGAATAACCTTTTTCAACCAGGGCTTGCAGGATGTAGGCACCCAAAAAGCCTGTTCCCCCTGTTACCAGCACATGGTCCTTTCCTGGTCGCAAATCATTGGCGATTGCCATGTTGATTCAAATTTTTGCAAACTTACTGTATCGTGCAGATGTAATTTATAAAGTTCAGATCAGGAATAATCATAATACCCTTTCCCGGTTTTCTTTCCCAACTGATTTTCGCGTACTTTTTTTTCCTGTATCAGGGACGGTTTAAGACGTGCAGGACGATTCATTGACTCATAAACCGAGCAGCTCACTGCATAGTTGATATCATTGCCTATCAAATCCATTAACCGAAATGGTCCCATCCTGAAACCCACGTTTTCTAGCAAGCGATCAATCACTTCTATATCAGCCACTCCTTCCTCAAGCAACCGAAGGGACTGGATATAAAAAGGTCTGGCAACATGGTTGACTATGAATCCGGGGGCGTCTTTACAAAATACCGGCACTTTGTTCATTTTTCTTGCAAGCAGCGCAACGGCATCAATGACCATTGGTCCCGTTAAATTTGTGCTCACAATTTCAACCAACTTCATGAAAGGTGCCGGGTTGAAAAAATGCATGCCTACTACTCTTGCAGGGTGGGGAATCTTGCTGGCAATCGCATAAATAGAGAGTGAAGATGTATTGCTGGCAAGAATGGTTTCCGCAGGAACAATTTCTGCAATCCGATTGAATAGTTCAATTTTTGCTTCCAGCTTTTCGACTATGGCTTCTATGACTATTTCTCCGCTGCAATCTTTAATATTTGTTGTGAAACTGAGTAAGTTCATCGTCTGACTCATCCGGTCTTTTTCCATTTTGTTCCTGTCAACCAACGACTGCAGATTTTTCTCGATGGTTGATTCACCCTTCTTCAGGTTCAGGGGATCTACATCAAAAAGGGTTGTTTCAATTCCATTTTGCGCAGCTACCTGGGCAATACCAGCTCCCATGGTTCCTCCACCGCAAACTGAGATTTTTTGAAACATGGAAATTGAGCGTTAGGATGAAAGTTTCCTGATCAAACAGCAGATATAAATTGATCAAGAAATCGAAGATCATTTTGAGAATAGAGCCGCAAGTCGTTGATTCGGTATTTAAGCTGGCAAATTCTTTCTATACCCATACCAAATGCAAAACCTGTGTATTTGTTGGGGTCAATCTTAAAGTTCTCAAGCATTTTCGGATGAACCATTCCGCTACCTAATATTTCTACCCAACCAGTGTGTTTGCAAACATTGCATCCCGATCCGCCGCATATCCGGCAGTTTATGTCCATTTCAGCACTGGGTTCTGTGAATGGAAAATAGGAAGGGCGAAATCTCACTTTGACATCTTTGCCAAACATTTCCTGAACAAAAAAGTAAAGTGTTTGCTTGAGGTCTGCAAACGATACATTCTCATCTACGTATAGGCCTTCGGTCTGGTGAAAAAAACAATGTGCTCTTGCGCTAATGGTTTCGTTGCGATAAACTCTGCCGGGACAGATAATACGGATAGGAGGCTTTTGTGATTCCATCACACGGGCCTGCACACTGCTGGTGTGCGTTCTCAAAAGCCAATCAGGATTCTGATGAATGTAAAAAGTATCCTGCATGTCGCGGGCAGGGTGGTCTTCGGGCAGGTTCAAAGCAGTGAAATTATGCCAATCATCTTCGATTTCAGGACCTTCTGCGACAGAGAAGCCCAATCTGCCAAAAATGCTTACGATCTCATTCCGCACCAAAGTGATGGGATGATGTGAGCCCAGTGGAAGAGCATCTCCTGGCAAACTTAGGTCAACTGTTTTCTCGTGGGAGGTAATTGATGCCTGGGAAGTAGCTTCTTTCCAGGATTCGTATTTCGATTCGGCCAATTGTTTGAACTCGTTGAGGATCTGGCCAAATTCTCTTTTTTTATCAGCAGGCACATTCTTTAGTTCTGCAAACAAATTCTTTACAATGCCCTTTGTGCCCAGGAATTTAATGCGGTAGGATTCCAGACTTTCGGGCCCATTCGGTTTGATTGATTCAATTTCCTGCTTGTATAATTCTATTTGCTGCAGCAATGTGTCCATCCGGCAAAGATAATATATAGTTCACGCAAAGTCGCAAAGGGAGCACGCTGCCTCCGGGGCTCCAGTTGCTTTGCGTCTTTGCGTGAAACTCGTAAGTTTGCTCCCAAATATTTTGCATGCTTTATAATCTGAACATTATTGACTTTCTCGACCCGATCAGTTTGCAGGAATTGTCCGGCGATGAGGGATATAAGGATGGTCAGGTTGGTGAGCAGATTTCGGTTTATGACCAGGAATTCCCGGATCTTTTGCAAGCCGACCTGATTTTTGTTGGTTGCAGAGAAGAAAGGGGGGCAAAAAGGGGCAAGACAAATTTTAATGCCCCGGATGCCATACGGGAGCAATTTTTCAAATTATACTATTGGCACGGCGATATTAAAATGGCAGATGTGGGAAACATCAAACAAGGATCCACACTTGCCGATTCTTACGCCGCATTAAAGACAGTCCTGACCGAACTGCTCAATATTGGCAAAACGGTTGTCATTCTCGGGGGTTCCCATGATCTTACTTTATCACAATACCATACCTACGCATCCAGAAAAAAATTGATTGAAGTTACCTGTGTAGATGCACTGATAGATATCAATATAGATTCTCAGTTAAAGAATGACAATTTCCTCATGGAAATGCTGACGGACGAACCCAACTATATCCACCATTATAATCACATCGGGTTCCAGAGCTATTTCGTCCATCCCAATATGTTAGAGACCATGGACAAGCTTCGTTTCGATTGTTTTCGCCTGGGTGTGGTTAAGGAGAGTATTGAAGAGATGGAGCCCGTGATCCGAAATTCAAATTTATTCAGTTTCGATATTTCTGCAATTGCTAATTCATTTGCCCCGGCCAATACGTATTCACCCAACGGGTTCAATGGAGAAGAAGCGTGTACACTAATACGTTATGCAGGCCTGAGTCCCAACGTGAGTTCAGTCGGAATTTACGGCTACAACCCGGAAAAAGACAGAGATAATTTAACGGCCAAGCAGATTTCGCAGATGATCTGGTATTTGCTCGATGGAAAAAGCAAAGGTCGGCGTGAGGCCACTTTGAGTGAGAGAGATGCATTCAACGAATATCATACTGCCTTCGCAGAAGTGCAAACCACATTTCTACAAAGCAAAAAGACTAATCGGTGGTGGATGCAGTTACCAGACCAGAAATATATCGCCTGCTCCTACAAGGATTATTTGCTTGCCAGTAGCAACGAAATTCCGGAGCGCTGGCTTCGCGCACAGGAAAGAAGCTGATTTCGGCTCATCCACAAAATCAAAGCAAGATTTTCTATGATCATGCCAAAGTCAGGATCGCCGATCCTTTACCTGCAGAAAGTTTCACGGAACATCATTTTTCTTTTGGCAGGTGTTTCATTTCTGCATTCATGCACAAGTGGAAAACAAATCAATTCACAGCCAAAGGAAAACCCCTTTAATATAACCGGCCTTGAATCTGCGCATTTGGGAGTGAGCATTTACGACGCTTCAGCCAATGCATTTTTGTACAATTCCCAGGGTGACAAATATTTTACACCAGCCAGCAACACAAAACTATTTTCCCTTTATGCCGGTATGAAATGGCTGGGTGACAGCCTGACCGGTGCGGGCTATGTAGATGCGGACACCGCACTTTTTATTTTCCCTGCTGGCGATCCTACTCTCTTGCATCGTGATTTCAGGAAACAACCCGTTATCGATTTTTTCAAACAATCAAAAAAGAGGATCTATCTCGTTGATGCGAACTGGTATGAGAATCCCTGGGGCATGGGCTGGTCCTGGGACGACTACAATGATGACTACATGCCGGAACGAAGCGCGCTTCCTGTATATGGCAATGTGATCAGGTGGGTGCAGGAAAAGCAGGGGCCATCAAAACAGAATCAAAGTTTTGATCCCTCACCCACAATTTATTCTGTCCCGGAAGTTAATTGGAAAGTGAAGTTTACAACCGACAAGTCGCAGCAACAATTTTTTGTAAAGAGAAGAATGAGTGAAAATATTTTTGAAGTCACCGAGGGGAATGAAGCATTTAAACAACAGGATGTGCCCTTTATTACTAATGGCCTCGCATCTGCAGCTGAATTATTAAAAGACACGGTTGGAAGGGAAATATTTATAACTAATCAATTTCCCCGGTTGAGCGTTCCGGGTGGTCCAACCATCGTTGCATTCAACGGGCCTCATGCACCTGTTGGTCAGGAAAAGGAAGATGCAGATATTAAAACTATCCATTCGCAACCTGTAGACTCGCTATTCCTTCCAATGATGAGCAGAAGCGATAATTTATTTGCCGAGCAAACGTTGCTGATGGTGAGTAATGAAAAATTGGGCATGATGAATGATGCCAGGATCATCGACACCCTGCTCAAAACAGACCTGAAAGAATTGCCTCAAAAACCAAGCTGGGTTGATGGCAGCGGCCTCAGCCGGTTCAATCTTTTTACTCCCCAGGATTTTGTTTGGTTGTTAAGAAAAATGAAGGATGAGTTTGGAATGGATCGAATGAAACGTTTATTACCTACCGGCGGCAAGGGAACGCTGGCCAATTATTATAAGCAGGATAGCGGTTACGTTTTTGCCAAGACCGGATCATTAACCGGAGTCATCTGCCTGAGCGGATATCTGTACACACAAAAAAATCATCTCCTGATTTTTTCTATTCTGGTTAATAACGATGTTAATCCCGCCTCTGCCGCCCGCAGAGAAATTGAAAAATTCGTGACAAGCCTCCGCAAGAATTATTGATGAGCTAATAGCCCTGAAAAAAAAGTCAAAAAGGGGGGATTGACTTAGAATATTGACCTTGGTCTTCGCCTGAAAGACGAAAGAAGAAGAGTTATGAACAGATATTGACAGAACAGTTCACAAAGATCACTACCGATTAAAAATCTTTTGCAATTGATCCTGATTAAATTCCCAATAGGTTGGTTTACCATCAGGAGACATATTTGGCTGCTCGCATGAAAAAAGGCCTTCTAATAATTTTCCCATTTCATCTTCCATCAGTGATTTGCCAGCCTTAATAGCTCTTTGGTTAGCCATCGAACGTATCAATTTTTCACGCACCGAAAATAACTTGTTGTTGCTATAATGTTTGAATTGTTCCAACACTGCTTCAAGAACTGCCGTTTCTCTGCCCTGGTCAAGATCTGCCGGCGTTCCCTGAATAATGAAACTATCCTTCCCAAAAGGTTCAATTAGATATCCCAATTCATGAAGATCTGGAATCAGCTCGCCAAGCAGAATCGCGTCCGGAGCTGTCAATTGAATAGTAACTGGGAACAGACTGTGCTGGACTGCAATCCTTTTTCCATTCAAAGCGGCCAGGTATTTCTCGTAAAGAATACGCTCATGCGCCGATTGTTGATGCACCAGCATAAAACCCGTGTTGGTTGTTGCAACCAGGTAAGTGTTCAGTAATTGTATAACGGGTATGTCCAACCGAAAGGCGAGTGCCTCGGCTGAACTTTCGTCCCAGGGAATGCGATTGACTGGCATATTGGATATGCCGGAAGGCAATTCATTTTCACCCGTGTTGTCTTTTTTCCAATGTCGCAAATCACTGTCCTGCGACGGCTCAACCAGGTGGGCCTGGTTCTTTTGAGTAAACGTTTGGTAAAGACCGGAAGAAGTTATTTCGGATTTTCTTTGTTCAGTAAAGGGTTTTGCTACCGCATCGAGTCGTTGTATATCCGGATCGAGATCAAAATCCAGTGAAGGTGTAATACTAAATTGGGCAAGCGCATGCTTGACCGCGGCCTGGACAAAAGCATAGATGATCCTCTCATCTTCAAATTTTATTTCCTGCTTGGTTGGATGCACGTTGATATCCACATGTGAAGGATCCAGGTCGATAAATAATGCATAGAGTGGATAGCTATCCGATGGGATCATATCCTGGTAGGCACTCATGACGGCATGATTCAGGTAGGCGCTGCGGATGAAGCGGTTATTCACAAAAAAATATTGATCACCCCTTGTCTTTTTTGCCGTGTCGGGTTTGCCCACAAATCCATAGATCGTCAGGTAATCTGTTTGTTCCTGAACCGAAACAAGACGGGCATTGAATTGAGTGCCGAGTACCTGGACGATCCTTTGCTTCAGGCTATTTTTTTCAAGGTGGAATAATTCCTGCCCATTACTGACAAGTGAAAATGAGATAGAGGGAAATGCCAGAACGATCCTGATAAATTCATCCACTATATGCCGCATTTCCGCGGCATTGCTTTTAAGGAAATTTCTGCGGGCTGGAACGTTAAAAAAAAGATTTTTCATGGCAATGCTTGTCCCGGGGGCACAAGCGACCGGCTCCTGTCTTACTACTTTGCTATTTTCAATTTCAATAAAGCTTCCAGTTTCATTTTCTGCCTTCCTGGTCTTCATTTCTACCTGGGCAACCGCCGCAATGGAAGCTAGCGCCTCCCCCCTGAAACCCATTGTCCGGATCAAGAAGAGATCTTCGATATTCCTGATTTTAGATGTTGCGTGCCTTTCAAAAGCCATCCGGGCATCGGTCTCACCCATGCCCTTTCCGTTATCAATCACCTGCACAAGAGATTTGCCTGCATCCTGGATCACCAGTTTAATATCGGAAGCGCTCGCATCAATAGCATTTTCCATCAACTCCTTCACGGCACTTGCCGGGCGCTGAATGACTTCACCTGCCGCTATTTGATTGGCAATGTTATCTGGTAACAATTGAACGATGTCTGGCAATTCTGTGTTAATTTGGAGCTGCAATTTACATGAATAATCGAAAGCCGATTAAGTAGAAAAATATGAAAAAAGCCTTTCTTTCCGCCCTCCTCATCACCTATTTATTCACTTCTTTTTCTCAGCAAAAATCCGCCCCGGACGCTGATCACTGGGTTGACAGTGTATTCAAAACCTTGTCAAATGATCAGAAGTTGGCGCAATTGATTATCGTCCGGCTTTCTTCCATCGATCCTGTTACCAAAAAAATAACATTTTATGATAAGGATGTTGAAGAGGCGGTGAGGAAATACAATATAGGCGGAATTTGCCTTTTTCAAGGTGGACCGATTACTCAAGCTACTTTTATTAACTACTTTCAATCCACTGCCCCTACACCTATTCTTTTTTCGATCGACGCAGAAAATGGACTGGGAATGAGGCTCGATAGTGTTGCTGGTCTGCCACGTCAAATGACGCTGGGCGCCCTGCAGGATCCTTCGCTCATTTATCAATATGGGCGTACAGTCGGACAGCAATGCAAGCGAATGGGTATCCAGGTTAATTATGCGCCGGTAGTTGATATCAACAACAACCCCGACAATCCTGTCATCAACGACCGATCTTTCGGTGAGGATAAAAGAAGGGTAGCTGCTTTTGGCATTCAATACATGCAAGGTTTGCAGGATGCCGGCATCATGGCATGTGCTAAGCATTTTCCCGGGCATGGCGACGTATCCGTGGACTCTCACGTTGATCTTCCGGTAATCAATAAATCAATGAAGGAGCTGGATACATTGGAGTTGTACCCTTTCAGGCAATTGATTAATTCTGGAGTTGCCAGTGTAATGGTAGGGCATCTTTTTGTGCCAGCCATCGACAACTCTCCAAACCGGGCAACCTCGATCTCTTATAAAGCTGTCACCAAGTTGCTCCGCAAAAAACTTAAGTTCAACGGACTTATTTATACTGATGCCTTGGAAATGAAAGGCGTGCTCAAGTATTTTCCGGATGGACAAGCGGCTGTCGAGTCCCTGCTGGCCGGAAACGATATGCTTTGCCTGCCTGGTGATGTTGAAATGACCATTAAAAAGATTAATGATGCCATCAGTGAAAGAAAATTGAAATGGAAAGATTTGAATCAGCGCGTCAAGAAAGTGTTGTACGCAAAATTCAATTATGGCTTGGCGAACTGGAAACCCGTGGATACCACTCACCTCGCGGAAGATCTCAACAAGGACATTGCCGACCTTTCCAAGCGAGTCAGCGAAAATGCGCTTACGCTTCTCCGTAATACTCCGGCACTCTATCCAATGCGGACGAATGCCAAGAAAAATATCGCTTATTTGGGTATTGGATTGAATGCTGACAACGAATTCGCACGTAGAATGCGAAAGGATTATAATGCCCATGTATATTATTTCGACTATGGTCTGGATAGTTCAAAAGCTGCAGCTACTGCTCAATTGCTAAAGGGCAGGTATGATGCGGTTGTTATCGGTGTCCACAATTACAATCGTTACCCCGCGAACAATTTCGGGATGAGTAAGGCTTCGCTTTGGCTCATTAAGCAACTAGCCGAACAGAGCAAGACGTTGACATTGGCCTTTGGTAATCCTTATGCCATAAAAAATTTCAGCTATAGTCCTGTTCTCGCAGCCTGTTACGATGACAATGATATTTCACAAGCCGTGGCGGCCGATTGGTTGAATGGAAAATTCGTTGCAAGAGGAAAATTGCCTGTTACCGTCAGCCCTGAATTCCCTTATGGATCGGGGTTGATTGCTTCTAATTTGTCCTTACCATTTGCCAATGCAACCGACCTTGGCTTCAAGGCAGACCGCCTCTTAATGATCGATTCCATTTGCAAAGAAGCCATAAGCAGGCAAGCTGCTCCCGGCTGCGTGGTGCTGGTGGCAAAGGACGGCCGGATTGCTTATGAAAAATCATTTGGATACCTGACTTACGACAAAACAGAACTTGTATATCCTGAAACCTTATATGATCTGGCCTCCGTCACTAAAATTTGTGCCACTACAATGGCGGTGATGAAATTGTATGATGAAGGAAAGCTCGATCTGCACAAAACTCTCGGTGATTATCTTCCCTGGGTGAAAGGCAGCAATAAAGAATCTTTGAAAATATGGGATATTCTTCTCCACCAGGCAGGTCTAAAAGCCTTCATACCTTTTTACGAAGAAACGATAACGAAGAATAAGGAAGGCATGCCCCTCCCAACCGTCTATAAACGGGAAGAAGGGTCCGACTATCGGGTACGGGTAGCCGAAAACTTATACATGCGCAACAACTGGCTGGATACGATTTACCGGCGGATCCTGCAAAGCAGCCTGGGGCCGGAAGGAAAATATGTGTATAGTGACAATGATTTTATTTTTATGGGTAAAGTAGTGGAGGCGATTACCGGGCAAACATTAGATGAGTACGTTAAAGAAACTTTCTATGATCCATTGGGAATGAGCACAACAGGATTTAAACCCAGGGACCATTTCCCTCTTGAGCGCATTGCGCCAACGGAAAATGAATTGATCTTCCGTCATCAGCTGCTTCGGGGGGATGTTCACGATCCTGGTGCTGCCATGTTTGGAGGCGTCTCAGGGCATGCAGGCCTGTTCAGCAACGCATATGATTTAGCCATATTGGAGCAAATGCTTCTGAATGGTGGTACTATGAACGGAATAAGATTTTTGAAAAAAGAAACCATTGATTATTTCACCGCTTATCACAGTGATACCAGTCGCAGGGGCATTGGATTCGACAAACCTGAAAAAGACAACTCATCAAGGAAAGAGCCTTATCCCTGCCCGTCCGCTTCATCTCAGACTTTTGGTCACACAGGATTCACGGGAACCTGTGTTTGGGTTGATCCTGTTTACCACCTGATATTCATTTTTCTTTCAAATCGTGTAAATCCAAATGGAAGTAATAAATTAGGGGAACTAAGTGTTCGTGGAAATATCATGGAGGCGATTTATAAGGCAATGGATACTACTGAGACTACTAAGAATTAAGGGTTCTGACACTATGGTCCTGAACAAAATAATAACCGGAATTTTTCCGGTTCTGCTGTTTTGCATTACCGGTCAGCTTTCACTGACATGCGCAGCACCTTCTTCCGAAAAACATTCCAACGCAGACACGACATTTACCATTTACCTGAGTTTCGATGATGGTCCCTTGGAAGGAAGTGAGGATATCAATGATGCAGTAAAGAAGGAAGATATCAAAGTCAATGTATTTGTCGTAGGCGCGCATACACTTTCCAGTTCGAGAATGGGCCGTTATTATCTCATGTACGAAGAGAATCCTTTTATTGAAATTGGAAATCATAGTTACACCCATGCCCGTGACCACTACAAAGAATATTATGAGAAACCTGATAGTGTGCTGGCTGATTTCAAAAGAAATCAATCGATTTTGGATATCCGGGCGAAGCTGGCGCGGTTGCCTGGAAGGAATATGTGGAGATTGAAAGATACTTCGATCAATGATGTAAGTTCCGGGAAAGAAGCGGCCGATCTTTTATTTAGGAATGGATTTCTAGTATTTGGATGGGATATCGAATGGCAACATAGCGGAGAAACAGGCGTTCCCATTCAGTCGGTCAATGAGATGGCAGCGCTGATTGATAAGAAGCTAAGAGAGGGAAAAACTGTTCGAAGGAATCACCTGGTTTTACTTGCACATGATCAAATGTTTAGAAATGGCTGGGAAGAGAGTGAGCTAAAGCAGCTGATCAATAAGCTGAAGGCGAAGGGAAATTACAGGTTTGAACATCTTAGCAATTATCCTGCGGATTGAGAATCGTGCTTTCCAAATCATGCAGTTGTGGTAAACCTTTCGCGCGGCCCATTCGTATAAATTATTTAGATAAATTAACATATTGCTATACCGTCCTTCGTTAATAAGGAGCTAAAGCAATCGATTATACTTAATTTTGCTAAAATCTATATTTAAGTGAAGAGAAAACAAGAAGTTCTTCAGG
>PSRA01000239.1 GCA_003175695.1 Bacteroidota bacterium
AAAAAAAATTTAAATCAGTTTTCGTTTTCTTCTAACCCATTACCATTTACCATGCAACATGAATTGAATCAAGGTGGTTTTATTAAGAACGGGCAAATGACTGTCAAGACTGGCAATGAAAAACTAGAAATGAGCATTTACGATTTTGCGCTTAAGGGTATCCACAACCAGTATAACACGATGGCCGCTGGCATTGCGGCATCTACTCTTGGTATCAGGAAACAGAAAATACGTGAAGCCATACAAAGTTTCGAAGCGCTGGAACACAGGATGGAATATGTGTCGACGGTTCGGGGCGTTGAATTCATCAACGATAGCAAAGCCACCAATGTGAATTCGACGTGGTACGCACTTGAAAGCATGACCAAGCCTGTTATTTTGATATTGGGAGGCATCGACAAAGGCAATGATTACGGCCTGCTTCGTGATCTGGTGAAAGAAAAAGTGAAAGCGATTGTTTGCATGGGTGTGGACAACAGGAAAATTCACGAATCTTTTCAGAATGACGTAGCCTTAATGGTAAACACCTCCAGCGCCCAGGAAGCGGTAAAAGCAGCATTTCATTTTGCCAACAACGGGGATGTAGTGTTGCTGAGCCCTGCCTGTGCAAGCTTTGATTTATTTAAGAATTATGAAGATCGCGGAAATCAATTCAAGGAAGCAGTCAGGGATTTATGATCACATCTTGAGTCGTTTGTCCCTTGAAATAAATTTAGCATGAATGGATCAGCATCCATAGAAAACAGAACATTCAAACACCTGAGGTCCAGAACCCGTGGCGACAAAGTCATCTGGGCTGTTGTTGTGCTTTTGGCACTCGTCTCACTATTAGCCGTTTACAGCTCAACCGGTTTGCTTGCGTATAAAATGTACAAAGGCAATACAGAGATCTATCTCTTTCGGCAATTCGCTTTCATCGTAATTGGTATACTCATTATTTATTTCGCGCACCAGGTCAATTACACTATCTACTCAAAAGTTGCACGGATATTATTTTTAGTATCGATTCCATTACTGGTCTATACTCTCTTTTTCGGTGTTCGACTCAATGAAGGAAGCAGGTGGATTCGTTTACCTATTATTAATCTTACTTTTCAAACTTCTGACCTGGCAAAATTGGCGCTGTTTATGTATTTGAGCCGGCTCCTGAGTAAAAAGCAGGATGTTATCAAAGATTTTCGAAAAGGTTTTATCCCCGTTATTACTCCGGTCGCCATTGTATGTTTGCTTATCGCTCCAGCAAATCTTTCGACGGCTTTACTGATTGGAGCGACGAGCCTTATGTTGCTTTTTATTGGTCGTGCGAGGGCAAAACATTTATTGCTCACGATAGGAGTCGCATGCATACCAGTTCTGATCCTGATTTTAACGGCCGTGATCAGGCATAAGTCGGAAGGAACTGCTGTTGTTGCAAAAGGCAAAACTGAACACAAGTCAAAGTTATTCGCACGTGTCGATACCTGGATAAGCAGGGTGGATGCATTCATATATGGAAGTCGTGAAAGTTCAGACGATGATAATTACCAGGTCAATCAGGCTAAGATTGCCATTGCAAAAGGTGGCTGGACAGGCTTGGGTCCGGGCAACAGCCAGCAAAGAAATTTTCTTCCGCACCCTTATTCTGATTTTATCTATGCCATTATCATAGAAGAATATGGGATGATCGGGGGAGCTTTCATCATATTTATTTACCTGGTATTTCTATTCAGAAGTATTCGCATTTTCAGGAAATGTCCTTTTGCATTTGGTGCATTTCTCGCCCTGGGGTTGAGTTTTACGCTCGCCATCCAGGCCATGGCGAATATGGCGGTGAATGTGAATTTATTTCCGGTGACTGGTGTTACGCTGCCGTTGATCAGTATGGGGGGAAGTTCATTTCTGTTTACCTGTTTGGCTATCGGCATCATATTGAGTGTGGCAAGAAATGTGGAGAAGCTGGAAGGTGAAGAAAATGCGCAGACTGCTGGAATAACTGATTCGGATACAGCAAATACAGATCAATAAGAAAGAGTTGAGCAAGAAAATTATCATTGCGGGCGGAGGAACAGGCGGGCATATTTTTCCTGCCGTGGCAATAGCCAATGCCCTGAAGAGAATAGAACCAGGTATTGACTTGCTTTTTGTTGGGGCGAAAGGAAAAATGGAAATGGAAAAGATTCCGCAGGCTGGATATAAGATTCAAGGAATCGACATAGCAGGATTTAATCGAAGCTCTTTGATAAAAAATGTTGGCCTACCCTTTAAGTTGCTTAGAAGTTTTTTCCAGGTGAAGAATATTCTCCAATCATTCAAACCGGATGCTGTGATTGGGGTTGGAGGATATTCCAGCTTTCCTGTCCTTCGGTACGCGCAATCTAGGAAGATTCCCAATTTCATTCATGAATCAAATTCGTTTGCTGGCAAATCGAATATTTTGTTGGGAAAAAATGCGACAAGAATTTTTGTGGCGAGCGATGGCATGGAGAAATTTTTTCCGGCAAATAAAATCCAGGTAACGGGGAATCCTGTGAGAAGGAATATTGTTGAGAATCAAATTTCAAAAGAACAGGGACTTGAATTTTTTGACCTGGAAAAAACCCGCAAAACAATTTTTGTTACCGGGGGAAGTCTTGGAGCAAAAACCATTAATGAGTCTGTCGATGCCGGAATTCGGGATTTAGAGAAAAATAATTTACAGTTGATTTGGCAGACGGGTAAACTCTATGCTGCAAAGGCCAGTGAAAAATCAGTTGATAGCAAGTATATCTGGGCCAACGAATTTATAAGCCAGATGGAATATGCTTTTAGCGCAGCCGACATAATCGTATCGCGTGCCGGTGCTATGTCCATTGCTGAACTCTGCGTGGTAGGGAAACCGGTAGTTTTTGTTCCTTACCCTTTTGCAGCAGAGGATCATCAAACAGTAAATGCTGAAAACCTTGTATCGAAACGTGCGGGTTTGATGATAAAGGACAGTGAAGCGAGGGAGAAATTAGTGAATGCTGTAATTGATTTATCCCGGGATGAAAACATGCAAAAAGAGTTAAGTCAAAATATAGCAAAGCTGGCTGTGCGAAATGCTGATGAGATCATTGCGAAAGAAATCTTGAAGGAGATACATGGTTGATCTTAATAAAATACGAAAGATCTATTTTATAGGTATAGGCGGAATTGGAATGAGCGCATTGGCAAGATATTTTTTGTTTCACGGAAAAGAAGTTAGTGGTTATGACAAAACAGAAACTATTCTGACAAAGAGCCTAGTAAGAGAAGGCATACCGGTTCATTACACAGAAGACCTTAGTCTGGCCCCATCCGATGCTGGTTTGATAGTGTATACACCGGCGATTCCCAAAGAGCATAAGGAATTGCTTTTCTATCAGGCAAATAAGTATCCGGTGCTGAAGCGAAGCCAGGTGTTGGGAGCAATTACAAAAAGTTCTTTTAATATATGTGTTGCCGGCACGCACGGAAAAACAACCGTGAGCACGATGATCGCGCATTTGCTGCGTGATAGTGGCTATGGATGCAATGCTTTCCTGGGCGGAATTGCAGTTAACTACAACAGCAATTTTTGGAGTGATGCCCGGAATGTTTGCGTTATCGAAGCTGATGAGTATGACCGGAGTTTTCTGCAATTGAGTCCGGATATCGCGGTGGTCACGGCCATGGATCCTGATCACCTGGATATTTACCATACGGCTGCTGCGGTAGAGCAAGCCTTCCTTGATTTTTCGGGTAAATTAAAGATGGGAGGAATGCTGATAAGTAAATCCGGTTTGAGCCGGGACATGGATTTTAAAGTGGATAGGCATATCCGGTATAGCCTTAAGGACAAAATGTCGGATGCTTTTGCAGATAATATCCGGATAAGGGAAGGGGGCTATCGATTTGACTTCCTTACAAAGAACGAATCGATAAAAGATGTGGAATTGAATATGGGGGGCTTGCACAACGTGGAAAATGCAGTGGCCGCCATCTCGGTGGCAAAGCAATTGGAAATTAGTGATGAGAAGATTGTGAAGGCCGTCGGCAATTTCCGAGGTGTGAAGAGGCGATTTGAATACAGGGTTTTTCCTCGAGAAAAATCGAAACCAAATATGCTGGTGTACATCGATGATTATGCACACCATCCCGAAGAGCTCAGTGCTTTGATCCGAAGTGCCAGGAATATGTTTGGGGAAAGAAAATGCGCAGTGATTTTTCAACCGCATTTGTATTCGAGGACCAGGGATTTTGTTGAAGGTTTTGCAGAAAGCCTGGACCTGGCAGATGAAGTGGTGCTGTTGCCGATTTATCCTGCTCGCGAGTTGCCTATTAGTGGCATTACCAGCGGGATGATTGCAGAAAAAATGTCACATGCCAAAGTGCATTTGATGACAAAGGATGAAATGTTGAATTGGCTACAGACATCGTTCATGGGTCAGGCAAAGAAACAGGGTTGGGTACTGATCACGGCCGGGGCTGGTGACATTGATGCGCTGGTAGAACCGATACAGAAGATCATTGAAAAAACGAATTAACCCATATTGTGACCAGGATTTTATTACCCGGTCACTTTGTACCCGTCTGACGGTTAATTGGAACCGTTGGGCGGGTACAAGATATCCGTACTGGTTGAAACGGTTATGCCGGACCTTAAAAAAAAATGAATGAGTATACGGGATAACATAAAAAAAGTTTTGTTCATCCTTTTATGGTGTATTGCCGGCACCGGCGGTGTGGCGCTCCTGGTGGCAGCGATCAACAAAAAAAACGGCAGAACCTGCAAAGGATATCATATTGAGATAAATGGAAAAGGAAAGACCTTCTACATTGACGAGAAGCAAATACTGGCTGCCATTGAAGGAGATAGAATTCAAAAAATAGCCGGTAAAACCATCGTATCCTTTGATCTGCGTCGAATGGAAGAGAAGCTGAAGAAAAATGCCTGGATCAGGGATGCGCAATTGTTCTTTGATAATAATGAGTTATTGAGAATCAATATTACCGAAAGAGAGCCCGTGGCAAGAATCTTTACAACCTCCGGAAGCAGCTTCTTCATGGATAGCAGTTGTGTTGAACTGCCCATGCCGGATAAGTCCGCGTTGAAATTGCCAGTGTTTACAGGGTTTCCTTCAGATAGAATCAGAAAGAGCGGGTCGGATAGTGTTCTTGTTGCACAGTTGAAGCAAATGAGCTGGTATATTCTTCACGATACTTTTTGGATGGCAGATATAGAACAGATCAATATTAAACCAAACAGAACTTTTCAATTGGTGCCTCTCATTGGCAACCATTTAATCGAATTTGGACCGGGAGAGGATTATGAAAAAAAGTTCAGGAACCTTCTAATTTTTTATCGTGAAGTGTTGGCCAAGACTGGATTTGACAAATATTCCGTGATCAACATTGAATACAATGGCCAGGTAATTGGAACAAGAAGAGGAAGCAATGTATCGAAATCAGACTCAGTGCAAGCGATGAAAAATATTCTTCAGCTGATTAAATCAGCCCAACAACTCCAGGTGGACACGGTTCGAAAGGAGGTCAAGCCGCTGGAGCAAAATGTGGAAACGGAGCAAACGCTGACAGGATATGATATTGTAGCTGATGATGATGACAGCGCGCAAAAAGCTAAAGGACCAGCAAAAAAACCCCTTCAAAAAAATAGGAAATAGAAACTAACAATTCGGTCATTTGAAAAAAAACAACAACTAAACAAATACTAAACTATGAACCAGGAACAACCCATTATTGTCGGATTGGA
>PSRA01000006.1 GCA_003175695.1 Bacteroidota bacterium
AATAACTAACAAATTATTATCTTTGTTCGGTACCCAATATCTTTTCCGATGGTGAAAAACCTATGCATACCTGGCCTCCTGGTTCTGCTGCTGGCATCCTGTAGCTCTACGAAGTCTATTCCTTCAGGCAATACCTATTCATCCCGGTCAGAAAATAATAATAACAATAACCCGACTTTTATCAAGAATGTTTCAGTCACTCCCGGGTCATATAATAACTCAAGCATACGGCCAACCTCCAACACTTCATCAACCGACAATAACATCACTGCCACAGGAATTGAAAATTATTCTGCATTACAATTCAAATATGCCATTATTACTAACAGCACAGTAGAACAAATGCAAAATGTAAAGCTTTTGCAATTTATGGACGAATGGTATGGTACGCCATATCATTTTGGGGGAACAACCAGGGATGGCATAGATTGTTCAGCATTTGCTTCAACACTTATGTCCGTTGTTTATGGCGTTTCAAATCTTCCGAGGATAGCAAAGGATCAGTACAATCAATGCACACATATTCAAAAATCGCAACTAAAAGAAGGCGACCTCGTGTTTTTTCATACGATGGGAAGGAGTAAATCTGTAACGCATGTGGGTATATTTCTATGCAATAGTAAATTCGTACATGCTTCTGTGTCAGGGGTATTAATTAGCGATATGCAAGACCCGTATTATTCCAAACATTATATCGGAGCCGGCAGGGTGTTGGGGACCCGCTGAGAAAAAGTGGAGATATTAAGAGCGTCGCTCCCCGCTATCGTTTCCTTGCTTAAACCGAATTTTTGCGAGAAACAATCCCTAACCTTTTCTTGACAGTCGCCCAAACCGGTTTGATATCTGGCGTAAGATCAAAAAAGATGACAGATCCCAGGTAGATCAGTACAAACAAACCGGACCGCGCCAGGATCCACAAAAATCCGTGATATTGATTAAACAAGGAATGGCAGATCAGGTAAGATACTAATCCAAGAATTACAACATAGGTCGTCTTGCGTGTAAATGGTTGCAATTTATACTTCCTGAGAAGAAATAAATAGCGAAGACCGTTATAAACAGCCATCGCCAGGAAGGTTGCAATAGCAGGCCCAATCACACCCAGTTCTTTTGTCAAAATATAGTTGAGTGGCAGTGACAAAGCCAATAGAATAATTCCTGTAAAGAATTCAAAACGCCAGTGAATTGACGTTACAATGATCTGAGAATTGACTCCCGTACCCATATCAACGATCCGCATCAGGCCAAGAAAAAGAAATACATACCGGGCGTCCAGGTAGCCCCTCTGCAAACGAAATGTAAATACTCCATCTGTAAAATTGATCCAGATTAGCATAAACATACCGATTGCAAAGATCAGTTGATTGATAGACGAATGATAATACACCCGGCGGATTTTCTCGAAATCCTTGTCTTTCCATGCCTTCGATAATGGGGCAATCGACGCAGCAATAATTCCTCGTTGAGGTGCCTGGATAAGACTGGCAATATTTTGAGCAAGAGTAAAGATTCCAACATAGGCCAGGCCGTTAGGCATCACAGCCGCGATAACTATAATATCAAAGACACTGGCAATATTATAAATTAACGCGCCACTCCATACGAAACTCGCCAAAGCTACAATCTTCTTGAAAAATTTTTTCGTAACGCGGCTGACATTGAGTGTCAGATGAATCTCTTTTCTTGCCAATAGAACAGCAAGAAGAATGATAAATAAAACGATATACGCACAAGCGTACAGTTTAATGAAAGTGCCGAAATATTTAATGGTTCCTACAAAAGATAAAACAATCAGAACTGTGGTAATTAACCTGAAAAGAACTTCACGCAAAAAATTGGTCAGGACGGATTTTTTCAATTGCCAGGCAAATGCTTCCAGGAGAGAATACATGGTAAGACCAAATCCAAACGGGAAAATCCAATAATAGTATTTGATAAGATCGGCCGAATTGGCGCCAAATTTTCTTATCACTAAGTCCTTAAAAAGGATGCCCCCCGTTAATACCAAGGCGAAACCTATCATACTATTCAGGAGGGCCCAGGTGATCATGTCATTTTCCTTTACAGAGAGGTTGTCCTCGTAATAAGGATAGAATTTGTAAATAAATGCCTGCATGCCGAGGTTTGCGAAAGAATACATGATGTTGGCAAAGGCGATAAAAGTGCCGGTCAGACCATACTCGGATTTGGTAAAACCACCTTCCTTTGTAAACAAATACGTGTTGAGAAAACCCAGAGCAAAACCGAAATAAATAATTCCAGAGGAAATAATGCTTTGCCGCCTGATGTTGCTCATGAATGGAATGAATGGTCTGCTTGCAAAGATGAAGTTTTTTTCAATGCATTGGTTAAGCTAATGAAAGTGTTTTCGCCCAGTGAAAACGCTTGATTTTTTAGTCAACTTTCGTGACGCCAATATAAAAGTTACGATCTACACTAAGCGCAAAATTGCCTTCGGGATAAAATGACAATTTTTGCCATTGCTCTGTTGGTTTAATTCTGCGAGGCCCCTTGATATTAACATCAACGGGCATTTTGAACCCTTTTATACAATTTGTCCAGCGAAAAGAAAGATCATGACCATGAATCTTATATTCCAATACCGGAATTTTGGTTGTCCTCAAATATTGGTCGAAGACTTTGGAAAAATCAATTCCCGAAGCTCTGCTGATATAATCCTCTATTTGTTTAGTGGTTACCGTCTGATGATAAAATTCTTTGTTCAATCCTCTTAATATTTTTCTAAATAAAGAATCATCGGCGATTATATGCCGGATCATATGAATCATGTTCCCGGCTTTATAATACTGATCCGTATCTTCTGGTTCATTATTCACACCATATCTTCCAATGATCGGAAAATCATTTCGGATTAATTTTCTCAACCCGAAAAGGTACTCCTCGGCCGCTTCCCTTCCAAAATAGAATTCTATATAGAGAGTTTCACTATAATTTGTAAATCCTTCATGAATCCATTCGTCAGCGATGTCCTTTGCCGTGATATTATTGCCAAACCATTCATGGCCGCTTTCATGTACAATGATAAAGTCCCAATTCAAGCCACGGCCTGTTTCGGAGAGGTCCTTTCCTGAATATCCTTGGCGAAATTTATTTCCATAAGCGATGGCACTCTGATGTTCCATCCCAAGGTGCGGAGCTTCCACCAATTTGTATGAATCTTCGTAAAACGGATAGGGGCCAAACCAGTATTCAAAACATTTCAGCATGGAATCGACAGCGAGAAATTTTATCTTGGATAATTTAAGATTGTAATCCATCACCCAGTAATCACAATCAAGATTGCCTCTTTCTCCATGATATATATCGTGCCAGTGCGTGTATTTGCCAACGTAGGGTACGATATCATAGTTGTTGATTGGATTGACAACAGCCCATTTATAAGTGGTGGTTCCATCTTCATGATCGACTTTTTGTTGTAGCCTGCCGTTGCCTACCCCTATGAGTGTATCAGGAACAATTATGCTCAGGCTTGCACCGCTATCAGGCTCATCACCCAAATAATCCTTGTTCGGGTACCAGCAACTGGCTCCAAATCCTTCGCAGGCAACCGTCATCCACGGACGATTTAATGTGTCTTTCGTGAAAATCCAGCCGCCATCCCAGGGAGGCTTAATCGATTCTTTGGGCTTCCCCGAGAAATATGCTTTTACGCTTCCCGTCATAGCGCCCCTGTTCCGCTTTGGAAGGTTGACCATGTATGCATTTCCGGCTCTTTTGAATTTGAGCCTCTCATTACCAAAAAAAATGCTGTCTATGGACATAGGAACCTGCATATCAATTTGCATCACGGGAGATTCCGGATATTGCTTTGCATTAAATGTTATGATATTGAAACCTTGCAGTTTTTTTTCTGCAAAATCAGGCTTTACAGTGATGTCATACCTAAGCACATTCCACCAGGATCTCTCGGGCGTAATGCTTCCTCTCAGCGTATCAGCGTGAGTGAAAAAGTTGTCACCATTCGAGTTTTGCGCATGGCATTGTTCTAAAAACAAAGTGAAAACGAATAAAGGCAGAATTTGCAGATGGCGCAACTTCAGAGTGTGAAAATTATCAATCAGGATTTTTATTGCCGAAGCAGGGATAATTGTTTTTTTTATCTTCATTCTTTTTTGGCTTATGGCAGGGTAATTTCTTTTATTTGTTCCCAAAATGAAGGTAAAAATATATCAGCCCGGTAAACTGCTAAAATATATAAACGGTTTGTTCAGCATCGTTATATTTTTGGCATGTAACCAGACCGCAAAGAATGAAAAGACTGTTTTTCGATACAATGAGCAAACCGGAATTGCAACACTTGATCCTGCATTTGCAAAAAATCAATCTATCATGTGGCCTGTCCACCAGATCTACAATACTTTGGTGGAGACGGATTCAAATTTAAATTTTCGTCCTTCATTGGCAAAAAGCTGGACGGTTTCCCCAGACCGGCTCGTCTACACTTTTCATCTTCGTACGGATGTTTTCTTCCAGGACAACGAAGCTTTTCCGGGAGACAAGGGAAGAAAGTTAATAGCTTCGGATGTCGAATACAGTTTGACCAGGATAATGGACAAAAAAACTGCCAGCAGCGGTGCCTGGATTTTCAATGACAAGGTAAATCCGGTAAATGGTTTCAGATCACCGGATGATTCTACTTTTCAATTAACCCTGCTTAGACCTTTCAACCCAATTATAGGAGTGCTCAGCATGCAGTATTGTTCGGTCGTACCTAAAGAAGTAGTTGAAAAATATGGTAAGGAATTCAGAAGTCATCCCTGCGGCTCCGGTCCATTTCAGTTGAGGTCCTGGGAAGAAGGACAGGACATGATTCTCGTCAGGAATGATCACTATTTTGAAAAGGACAATCTCGGAAACAGGTTGCCTTATTTGGATGCCATCAAGATTAGCTTCTTTGATAATAAGGCGACGGAGTTTCTGCTTTTCCGACAGGGCCAACTTGATTTTATCAATGATATAGACGCATCATTCAAAGATGAAGTACTAAGCAAAAAAGGTGAATTGAAGAAAGAATGGGAGAACAGGATTGTTCTTTCTACTCATCCTTATTTAAATACTGAGTATCTCGGAATTTTAGTCGACTCCTCTCTCGATTTAGTGAAAAATTCGCCCTTGCGATTTAAAAAGGTCAGGCAGGCGATCAATTATGGATTCGACAGAAGGAAAATGATGATGTATTTGCGGAATTCCATTGGAACTCCGGCAGAAAGTGGGTTCGTTCCTTTGGGCTTGCCAAGCTTTGATTCATCTGCGGTCAGGGGTTACCATTATGATCCTGACAAAGCAAGACTATTGCTCGCAGAAGCCGGATTTCCCGGGGGAAAAGGTTTGCCAGTGATACATCTGGTCACGGTTGATATCTATGCAGATTTAGGTAATTATATCGCCAAAGAATTGGAAGAATTGGGAATCCATTTGCAAGTAGAGGTGTTGCAAAAGAGCCTCCTTTTGGAAGAAACTGCTAAATCGCAGGCATTGTTTTTCAGGGGCAGTTGGATAGCTGACTATCCAGATGCCGAGAATTACCTCAGCGTTTTCTATTCAAGGAACCCTGCTCCTCCAAACTATACGCGTTACCATAACCCGGCGTTTGATCAATTGTATAATCGATCATTAAGCGAAAAAGATGACTCCGTCAGGTATGATTTGTATAGGCAAATGGACCAAATGGTCATGAGTGATGCACCAATTGTGCCGCTATGGTATGATGAAGTAATCCATCTCGTCAATCCATGGATTTATCATTTCCCGGCTAATGGGCTAAACCTGCTTGAGTTGCGTAGAACGAAAAAAATAATGCTTTCTAAAAACTAACTTAAAGTTGTGTTAAGCAAATAGACAACCGCATAAAACTTCACTTTGCGGTTTTCTTCAGTTTATCCTTAAACACTTTTTCAAATTTCTCTACCTTGGGACGTATCACGAATGCGCAATAGGGTGCCGAGCCATGCGTGTTATAGTAATTCTGGTGATAGTTTTCGGCCGGATAAAATTTGGTGAAGGCGGTAATCTCAGTCACAATGGGCTTGTTATAAGCGCCACTCTTATCTAATTCTGTCTTGTAATGTTCAGCTTTTTCCTTTTGTTCAGCGTCATGATAGAAAATGGCACTTCTATACTGTGTGCCCACGTCATTACCTTGCCGGTTAAGCGAAGTTGGATCATGAGATTCCCAGAATACTTCCAATAATTCGTCAAAACTGACTACAGAAGGATCATAAATGATTTGCAG
>PSRA01000104.1 GCA_003175695.1 Bacteroidota bacterium
GGATGTCATCTTTTTTTCTATAAATTTACATCGGATAAATCAAATCATCAGCAGTGAAGAAATCTTTTCTGATTTTCGTAGCCTGGATTTTCAGTATGCACGTTTTCGCACAGGAAACACCCTCTCCGTCGGAAAATCCGTCTCCTTCCAATCAAAACAATCCTCCTCCGAAAGACAGAAGAGCTGCCAAAAGAGAAAGGATCAATAACCTGATTAAGATGGAAGAAGAAGGCGATCTGATTTTCCATAAGCATGGCTTGTTTGGCATTAAACTGGCAACTGATGGCTATGGCATTTTCTATGAAAGGGGAAAATTCCAGACTGTTAACCGCACTTTCCTGCTGCAGTTTGAATTAAATGAAAAGAAAGATCCAAAAGATCATAAAGTTGCAACGGGTTATTTCAATGGTTATAGTTTTAACTCGGTGGTGATCGGGAAATTGAACAATTTTTATCAGTTTAAAGTTTCGGCCGGCCATCAGTTCCTGATAGGAGGAAAAGGGAACAAGAATGGTGTTGCGGTCTCGGCTTTGTATACCGGCGGATTTTCCCTGGGAATATTGAAACCATATTTATACGACGTTTCCAAGCCGGATGGCAATGTAACGCGACTAAAATATCCGCAGATCATAGACAGTGGATTTACAATGGGCATTACAGGCGCTTCGGGTTTTACTGTTGGATGGAACCAGGCGCAATTCAAGCCAGGATTAAATTTGAAGACGGCCTTGCGTTTTGATTATGGGCGCTATAATCAAAGTATTACTGCCATTGAAACCGGGATTAGTTTAGAATATTACTTCATGGAGATACCAATGATGTATCTCGTTCCTCAAAAGCATTTATTCTTCAACGCGTATGTGACGATCATGTTCGGGCGACGAAAGTAGACTGCATATATCAAACAACCATCAAACAGCTACAAAAAGTCATTCCAACATTAGGCCGCTCCAAAATACTGACAAGAGATAGGCGGTTCAACACAACTATTTTTTTTTAGCCGACATTAATTCCATTGAGACGAGACGGGCTATCAATATTGCTGGGTATAATTGTCCTATCAAACCTTCCAGGGTCGAAAGGGATCGTGCGGGAATGTTGACAGGGGTAATGTCTCCATAACCCAACGTGGTGAGCGTGGCAAGGCTGAAGTACATGAACTCATCACGATCATATGTTTGCAATCCTTTAAAAGCAGTTTGACTTTCTGACAAAAAAATTGAATCATACAACAAGGCAAAAATAAGGCTGATCAATAAATAGACCACAATTGATCCCTGAATCCGGTAAAAGGTAACCGGACCTTGCGCGAAAGTTCTGATCAGCACAATAACAGCAAGTGCTGAAAAATAAACTGCAAAAAAAGAATCTGAAACAATCCTTACCCAATTTCCATGAAAAAAAATCACCAGGCAAAGCAGGGCACTCATCAGGATACTAAAACCAATTATGACAGAATTAGGCCTGGATTTAGCCACAGAAATCAAACCACTCCATAAAAGAACAAAATAAAATATTGCCAAAATAAACTTGCCAATAATGCCCCAGTGAACGGAATAGGGGATGATAATAAAAATTTGAATATTCAAAAGCACCAGCAGTACCATAAAGCTTTTTTCATTGGCCCATAATTCTGTAGTTTTTCGACTACTGATGAAGTGCTTTATTTTCAAATGCTGGTTTTTGCAATTGCAAAATACATCTTTTACATTAGTCCGATAATCCTAGGAGCAACGAATTGCTTTACTGCGGATTCTTTGAATACCACAATCAATACCGTGAGAGGTGGGATGGGAAAGGCATATTTGCAATCCCTATCATGTTTTGTACCTGGCGGGAGTAAGTGAAGGTTCGACCAATATAAAATTCATCGTTAAATTAACCCCCACATGAAAAAATTGCCAATACTCGTATTGATACTTCTTCTCCTCTCACTTTTGGCTAAGGAACCACCAAAAGGCACAAACACAATTATTATCAAATGGATAGATTTCAAAACAGCACTTCATACGATGGCTGATAGCGGCTATACCATTGATTAGCACGATGAAGAACTCGGGCAAATTTCAACAGTTCCAAAAGCAGATAAAAACGGGACCACCAACATCTTCAATCTCCGCCTGAAAGATTCGGTCGTTTATCTAACGGGGAACACTTAATGTCAATATGGTTCTTGGGAATTCAAATACAACATATGAACCCATGCAATATAGGGGTTGGAAAACCGTCTCATATCGGATCAGTTTCGGTTACATCGAAAAATTAGCGAAGATATTTGGAAAAGAAATAGAATACGCAAAACTTTAAATAGCCTTCTGACTCTCTGCCTCTTCAGTGATGTGCTTCCTGCAAGATGATAGAAAATATATTTCAATTCTAAATGGCTAAGGCGAATGGGATGCCAGTATATGAAAAAATCTTCGCTGAGCTAATGAAGATGGCGCCCATTTATGAAATCCATGAATGATTTTAAATAGGTTTCTCCGATAGGAATATAAGCGGGGCCGATGCGGATTTCGTTGTCCTTGACGCTGGAAATTGCGCTTTTTGCAATTATGTAGGAGTTGTGAACCCGGATAAAATTATCCGATGGAAGCTGCTCTTCGAGAACCTTTAAGCGTTGGAGGGTGACGATCTTTTGGGTAGCCGTGTGTATCGCTACGTAATTCTTGAGACCCTCTATGTAAAGTATCTCGTCGATGTTCAATTTCACAAACCTGGTACCTTCCTTGACAAAGATATAACCGACATCTTCTGATCTTTCTCTCGCTGGATTCACGACCAACCGCTGTTCGGCCTTGCTGACTGCCTTGACAAAACGCTCAAAGGTGACGGGCTTCTTTAGATAATCCACTACGTCCAGTTCATAGCTTTCAAGCGCGAATTCCGAATAAGCGGTGGTAAAAATTGCCAGGGGCCTGTTTGGTAATACTCCGAGTAGCGACAAACCTGTCATTTCGGGCATCCGGATATCGAGGAACAGCAAATCGACGGGATTGGTTTTGAGTGATTCGAGTGCATGGAGTGGATTGTTGCTAACGGCTACCAGCTTCAACACCGGCAGTTTGCTGACATACAGTTGTAGAAGTTCGCTGGCCATGGGCTCGTCCTCAATGATATGGCAACGGATAGTCATAGTTGATCAATGGTTAAGGTGACGGAATAGGAATCGTCCTGGTTACTGATGCTGAGCTGATGTCTTCCGGGATAGGTAAGATCGAGCCTCCTTTTCACGTTACTTAACCCAATCCCTTCACCTTCTGCTAAGTGAGGCATCTTTTTGATCTTACTGTTAGCTATCGTATATACAAGACGGTTACCTTCTACTTCCAACCGGGCTTTTATCCAACAACTATCGCTGCCATTTATCCCATGTTTGAAAGCGTTCTCGAGAAAAGCGATCAGGATCAGTGGGGAAATAAATATGTCGGTTTTGCCTGCCACTTCGAATTCCAGGGGTATAGTTTCTTTGACGCGCAAGCGTTCAAGAGCGATATAATGCTGCATAAATTCGATCTCTTTCGACAGAGGTATCTGGGCATGATTCGAATCATAGATCATATAACGCATAACTTCCGATAGCTTGGAAATGATGAGAGGAGCAGTATCAGATTTTATGGTAGAGAGGTAATATAAGTTGTTTAGCGTATTGAAAAAGAAATGTGGGTTGACTTGAGCTTTGAGGAACTTCAACTCCGCATTTAGTTTTTCGGTCTCGAGCTGTCGCCGACGTGAGTCAAGTTCAAGCCAATTGAATGCGAATCTCAATAGCCCGATAAAGAGGACGATGAACAGATCGATCACTGATTGGATGATGACCTCAGTTCTTGCGGCACTTTGAAGTTCCCAGGCCCTGCCGAACACCAGGATTTCGATGCCGATCCGTGCCAGAGTGAATGCTGCGAAGAAAGCTATGAAAAGAATGATAAATGCACCAATCTTGTTCTTCAACAGGAAAGCGGGAATCAGATAAAAATAGTTCAAATAGGATAGCGAGAGCAGATAGCATAAACTGATCAGGGAACCAAGCAAGACACGGCCCAGATGGATGTTAGGACCTGTCTGGGTGGAAGTGATATGCAAGGTGATAAAAGAAAGGTAAACGGCCCAGAAAGCCGCATGAAGGAGCAACTCCCGTTTTTTATGCAAGTTCATTGCCATACGTCTGGTAAGATACTGCAATAAATATCATTTGCCGAATCAGGCGCCGGGGCTCCGTCAATTATTAATTCCGATCCGTCAACTATACTGCCAGAAGGGTGTAATCGAAAAATTTGCCGTTTGCAATTCTTCTACTTTGGATGAAAATTGTTACTATGAAAAGGATTGCGACAAGTTGGCTAATCATGCTAATTACAATTCATGCCGGAGCGCAAAAGTTATATGGTGTCATAAAAGATTCGCTTACACAGGCGCCTATGGTGTTTGCAACTGTGTCCATTCAAGCGGTTGGGATTGATAGCGCTCTTCAATCGACAGTTACGGATGAGAAAGGCCGGTTCACATTGCTGAAGCAGCAGCCGGGTAATTTTGAAATAATTGCAACATCGGTGGGGTACAATCGAATCAGGCTATCGGTCACCGTGACACGACAGAGCGATCCGGTCAATCTTGGAACTTTGTTCCTTAGTCCGCGGCCAGACATGATGAAAGAGGTGGTGGTCAGCAGCAAACGGACTTTGATAGAAGAGAAGCTGGACCGGACGGTGTACAATGTCGAACGGGATAAGTCGCTTTCGGGCGGAGATGCGACTGATGCCCTTCGTCGGGTACCCTTGCTGTCTGTTGATATGGACGGTAATGTGACACTGCGCGGCAGCGCCAATATAAAAGTGCTCATCAATGGTAAGCCTTCAACGATTTCTGCCAATAACCTGGCGGATGCGTTGAAGCAGATCCCTGTCGATCAGATAAAGTCGGTCGAGGTGATTACTTCGCCTTCGGTAAAGTTCGATGCAGATGGCTCGGCGGGTATCATTAACATCGTATTGAAGCAGGACCGGCTTCATGGAATACTGGTGGAACCTGAAATGGCAATTGGGACCAGGGATTCCTTTCTGGGCATTAACGGAGCATATAACAATAAGAAGATGTCTTTCTCGATTGGCGGGTTTGGCAGGGCTACCTACAATATTACGGGGATATACAACCACGCCCAGACAGTAGGCACTGATGTCCTCGCACAACAAGCGTCCACTCGCAAGAATGAACTAACGGACAACTATACACTAGGTTGGGAATATGATATGGATAAGCATAACTTTCTAAATGCTTCCGTGCGATATAGCCAATTCAATAGTCATATCAATCAGGACAACTTGGTTAGCAATTTTTACACTGGGTCCGTCCTTGACAGTACACTTTTGAACCAGGTGGCTATGACAAACCATTCCGGCACAGTGGATGCGACGGCGGTTTATACTCACAGCTTCACCAAACCACAACAGGAATTCAGCCTTCTGGCACTGTTCAGCCGTACGGATGGTACGAATGGATTTACAAATGCTCAGCAGATCCCTATCGACGGTGCACCGATCTCTCAGTTGGGGAACAGTAACAAAAGTTCCAACCAGGAGATCACTCTACAGGCCGATTATCAGGCGCCGTTGAGTTCGAGTCAACTGTTGGAGTTTGGTGGCAAATACATTATGCGTGACGTGATCAGCAATTACAACTATTCAATCGCCACCGGGAACGATCCATTTACGGAGGAACACTCACCCTACCTTACCAACCTTTTTTCTTATCACCAAAATGTTACGGCCGCCTATCTCGAATACACGTTGAATACGAAGTCTCCATTTAGTCTCAGAGCGGGCGCCCGGTACGAGTATGCAGCCATCAGCGCGGCATTAAAGGACTCCGGTGAGGCATTACCTTCGATTCAGTCCTCGGGTGTCTTTGTTCCAGCCATCAATGTCGGCTGGCGGCTTGGGAACGGAAAGCTGATCAAACTCGCTTTTACAAAACGAATTCAGCGGCCGTCTATCCAGTACCTCAATCCCAACGTGGTGGCATCATATCCCGGAAGTATATCGACTGGCAATCCTGCACTTGGCCCCGAATATTCGGACAATATTGAACTGGGCTATAACACTTCGATCAAAAACATGACGATTAGCTTTTCCAGTTTTTATCGCCACACGACGAACGCAATTGAAAGCGTCAGTTTGCCTGCATCGGCCGGAGGTACAATTAAGCGAACCTTTGCGAATATTGGCAAAGAGAATACTGCCGGTCTGAATATTTTTGCTAACCTCAATCTTGGTCAGAAGTTATCACTGAGCGGAGGCGTAGATATGAATTACACTTCATCGAGTGCAGACGGTTCTGGTCTGCAGGGTTACAATGCTGGTTGGATCATCAGTGGCAGGCTGATAGGAGGTTATACGTTTACAAAGGGTTGGACGATCTATTTATACAGTTACTACCAGGGCAACCAGGTCCTCTTACAGGGATACCAGACCGGTTTTCCTTATTATAGTCTTACACTGAAGCGGGATCTGCCGAAAAAGATAGGGACCATAGGAATAGGGGCGGCAAATTTTCTTTCTCGTCAGGTTCCAATTACCTCACACATAAATTCATCCTACTTATCACAATGGACGACGAATCTAAACAACACAATGAGTATCCGAATCTTTGTGAGCTTCAAGCTTGGGAAGCTGAAAGTAGAAAAGGCAGAGAGGCAGAAGAAGGCGATTAACAATGACGATTTAAAGAAAGAGTAGATAATAAAGATTATAATCGAAACTGGCCGCTTGGTTCCCTTGTGGGAAGACGAGCTGAAAAATCATTCAGCTGAAGATGCGTGATCGATTGGCCATTCAAGCCGGCGAATGATCTCGTCCTCATCAGTTGGAAGAGCAAAAAAATCCACATACAAGGCCACGGCGGAGCTGATGCGGATTTTAACTTCACCAAAACAAACGATTGGTACAGAACTGACGACTACCTTGACATCGCTTTAAATGCGGTGGACAATGAAGGTGCTAAATGCTTTGTCAGACTGGTTCTCTTTAAGCCTGTTCCAAATAAGGCCCATTGTGCTAATCTGACTATTGTTTGGATAGACAGCAAGCGAGGTTGTATGTTCAGACTCAAGAGAGATGATCAATAGATGGGCGACTCCCAAGGCTCCGCCAAACATCGGCCTGCCTTAAACGGCTGACGTATATGCCTATCTTCTCTTGCAATTCTTTTAATCTTTTGTTTTTGGCTCCACTCGAGCAGAATAACGGGGATGTGAAATTGGCAGTAACTGCTATTTTGCGACACGAATGAAATTCAATCCTTCCACATTGACCATTGTCTGAGTACTTTTCGTAAGTGGAGCGAATTCGAAGTGCAGACTTCAATTTATGAGAACCAGTCTTCGCCTTCAAACATTGATTCGGATCCATTACCTCAGGAAAAACTTGCGTATATTTATAAGTGTTAGCGGTAATGCCTGGGGACATGGAAAAATGGCAGTACGCAACAAATAAATGACTAAGCAGGTCAAATTAATAATTCTCATTTTCTGCATTCTAAAACTGACGCTTCATTTAATTGCAGACTTTCATTCAGGTATTCGCGGAGACGAACTGTTGTATATTCAAACAGGCAATCATTTGGCTTTCGGTCATATGGAGG
>PSRA01000147.1 GCA_003175695.1 Bacteroidota bacterium
GTGTGAGACTTTTAGACAGGATTTTAAGAAGTGACTCATCTGTTGTTTCCTTTAGAAAACAATTACGTAATGTACTGGGCTTTGTACCGGGTAAAGCCGTGTTATACAAAACAGCATTAACTCATCGCTCTGTCAAGGAAGGTTCGGATGAAAATAATGAGCGACTGGAATACCTCGGAGATGCTGTGCTAAGTGCAATCATTGCAGATTTTCTTTTCAAAAAATATCCATACAAAGAAGAAGGGTTCCTCACCGAAATGAGGAGCAAAATGGTTAACAGGAACCAGCTGAATGATATTGCCATAAAAATGGGTCTGAAGAAAATCAGTTATTTCAACAAATTCGACAGCTCATTAAAGATGAGCCAGATTTTCGGCAATACGCTTGAGGCTGTGGTAGGCGCTATTTACCTGGACAAAGGTTATGAGAAATCGAGACAGTGGGTCATTGAAAGAATTATTCAACCCTACCTGTTTATGGAAGATCTTGAGAACCTCGAGATCAACCACAAGAACAAACTTTATGGCTGGGCAAATAAAAACGGGAAAAATCTCGAATTTGAAACGCTGGATGAGCGCATAGAAGGAGGCAGGAGGCTTTTTACTGTAGGGGCAGTCGTGGATGGTGAACTGATAGCCCAGGGACGCGCTTACAATAAGAAGGATGCCAGCCAAATTGCTGCGCAAATGGCCATGGAAAAGCTCGGATTAACCAAAATGGAAGCCGACGAAGATTAATTAAAACATTGCCCACTCGAGAGGACCTAAGCATAATCCATTCAATATTGCCTTGCCAATTTGCTCACACAATATTTGGCAAAGTGGGCACTAATTTCCATGGCCAGGGTTACGATAAAAAGTAGGCCGGTCAAATGGCCATGCAATAGCTATGGAAAAGGCTGAACTAACTAAAATGAAAGTCCACGAAGATGGATTAAACTACCCGCTCGAATCTGCCACAATATAATTCATTTAATATTAGCGAGTTGTATACAAAATGGAAATCATCGTTTCTATCATTTCATTTCTAAGAGTATTTCTCTATTCCCCCTTTTCACCAAGCGAACTTATCCACATTTCCAGAGATTGGTGTTGATAAGTTGAAAAATTGTTTCTAATTTTAAGCACAATTCCCGTGAAGGCTGTTGGCTTACTGTTCCTCCCTTTATTCTAATCAACCGATCATTTTTCTTCTTCTCAGCGTATACCCTTGAATGATGGGTATCCAGATTAAATCCACTCTTAAGAGACCTCCCAAAATCCGTTGACTATGGTTTACCGTAACCACATTCAATTTTTAAATTATTTCGTTTATGAAAAAATTTTACCTTATTTGTGCTATTCTCCTCATGTGTGCAAAGTGGGGAGAGGGCCAAAACTACACTGCTATTTTCTCTGGCAACTGGACCGATGCTAGCATTTGGGGTCCCAGCGGAATACCATCAAATCCCTGCACCAATTGCAACATTACAATTAACGATGGAGTGATAGTTACACTGAACATTTCTTTTGTAATGAGGGGCAGCAGTAGACTTACGATAGGATCTGCAGGACTACATAATGCCACCCTCAATATCCCTGCAAGCAACGGCACTAGTATTTCCACGGGTCATAATCTCATTTTGTCCATAATGGGTGGAGGCAATCCTACAGTTAGTTTTCCTACTGCGCAATCCCATCTCATTTTTACACAACCACCCGGAATATCGGCAGCATATGACGGTGTATTTTCTCAGCATGGGACTTACACCAAGTTAATAGGCATTGGGCCAGTAGTTGAAATAGCAGGAAATGGCGTAAATGACAATACTCACGCAGGTCAAACTGTGATATTTGGAACTTCATTACCAAATGCAATGCACCCTGCTCCATTTGTTCTCAATGCCAACGGTACTTTGCCAGTAACGTTGATTGACTTCTATGGACTACTTAACGATAAAGTAATTAATCTATCGTGGGCAACTTCCATGGAAATCAATTCTGATCATTTCGACGTTGAAAGATCACGTGACGCAGCAAGCTGGCAGGCCATAGGTACTGTTGCTGCAAAAGGATTCTCGAGCGTTGAGGCAGACTATTCGTTCACGGATGGTTCACCGTTTAGTGGTGTTAATTATTATCGATTGAAGATGGTCGATAAAGATGGGGCGTTTAAGTACTCTCCAGTTGCAGCAGTGCGAGGATCCGTAAGCCAGGGCTTAAGACTTTTCCCGAATCCTGCAAGCAGCTTCGTAAATATCTCCTTTGGTAATGATGTAAATGGTCATATGAATATCCGGATGATCAATCAATTTGGTCAATTGTTGATGGAAAAGAATATTACGCAGGCTAACAACATGACCGTTTCCTTACAGGTAGGTAGTTTTGCGCAGGGCATTTATATGGTGCAGCTGAAGGATGACAATGGCAATTCGCAAACTTTGCGGTTCCTGATCGCAAGATAAAAAAGCATATTTCGTTATATATTTTCTGTGCCTCTTTGCTAAAACAAGGTTTCCGGCAAAGGGGCACAGCCTTTTTTTAGTCTATCTCCACATAATAAACACCGAAAGTTTTGAGTTATATCCCCGAATGAAGAATCCAATTTCCGCGTGAAATCACCACGAAGAATATCCTTTTGGATGATCCGGTGTTTGCAAATCCTATTGTCAATGGTATTTGCTGCTTCGGCTCTTGCGCAATGCACCGGAGGCCTCCAATCTATTACCTACGATACGATCGTATCTAGCTCAGGTAATGATCCACATACTTTTTTGCTTAATCAATTCGATCCTAATCTCGGCACTCTTACGGACGTAAAAATAAGCTCAGTTGTTTCTGTCAATTATGGATTCAGTCTCACTAATATCAATAAGAAGCCCATTGATTTTACGGTGGCGGTAGGAAGAAGAGATGATTTTCAAAGCTCGGTCCTAAGTACGCCTTACTCAAATACCATTAATGCCAGCATCGGTACATTTTATCTTGATCCAAATCAAACTGTCACACGCCCATTGGCTACAGTCATCAATCGGTACACTAACTCGATCGATATAACAACCAATGTAGTTAACTATATAGGCGAAGGGGCTATCCAATTCGATTATGCTTCGAGAACTTACGCAAACAATTCCGGAAGCCCCACCTATCAGTACAGCGCAACCGCTAATGATACGATTCATTTTTCTATTACCTATTCTTATTGCAGCAATTTCGTGCTGGCCAACGACATCACTCAATTTTTTGCGAAGAAGGAAAGTGCTGACATGGTTCAGTTGACCTGGAACGCCATCCGTGATCTTCCCGGCCGAACCTACGAAATACAATGGACTAAAAATGGAACTCAATTTAACAAGATTGAAACGCTCCCTTCTTCTGATAATATCAATGGGAACTATACGTATCAATATGAGATAAACAACAATCAGAGATCCCTCCTTGGTTTCAGGCTAAAGATTCAGGATGCTTCCGGCGCAATCAGTTTTTCCCCGGTGAAATGGGTTGACATGAAAGAGAATCTTTCGTCAGGTTTCTTTTTGTTTCCGAATCCAAGTGATCAGTTTATTAATATCGTATTTAACAAATCTGCACATTGGCAAGTTGATATCATCTCTTCAAATGGCATGATCGTTCAGCACAATGATTTTAATCAATGCAGTTCAGGAGAAGTTCTTTTCACCCGCCATCTTTCGTCAGGCGTTTATTTTGCCCGCATATATGATGCCGATAGTCAAAACAGATACTCGAGGCCATTCGTAGTAAAGTAAATCCAAGCCTATCTTTCACCAGAGAGAATTTCCTGGTCATATCCATCAATGCCTCCAAAACTAAATTCCTATGTTTTTTGAGCGAGACGGACGAACACATCGCCTCGAATATCCGGAATGTATTTCAAGATGTTTGTTGCGTTGCCCGATGTCAGAGATATTTGAATCGACGAAGAAACTTAGTTTGTTTGTTATCGCAGAGATGATGAATCATATTGAGCTGGATCGACAGGATTAGAACAAATGCAATCGATCGGATTGGGGTCACGAAAACTCTTTTTAGTTTTTTGCTTTTTAAGTGCCTCTCTTATTTCTTATCCATACACAATTCAATCAATACCTGGTTGGTACTCTTCGGATGAAGAAAACAGACCAACTTGTTGTCAGCTCCCATTTTTGGCTTTTCACTTAACAATACAAACCCAGCCTCAGACAATCTTTTCATTTCCTTTTCAATATCGTCCACCGCGAAAGCAATATGATGGATGCCTTCGCCTTTCTTTTGGATGTGCTTTGCAATGACACTATCGGGATCTGTGCTTTCCAATAACTCAATTTTCGCGCTCCCCGTCTGAAAAAATCCAGTGTTCACCTGCTCTGAATCTACGATCTCAATTTTATAGCACAGGCTGCCTAACAGGCTTTCAAACAATGCAATAGAGCTGTTTAAGTCTTTGACTGCGATACCTATATGTTCAACACCCTGGAAGGCCATGTCGGTTGTTTTGTTGTACAGATCGAATATAACAATAAATGGCCTAGCTTAAAATGGCTTTGCTAGCTCTTTATGATCCTTGCTCTGTTTGAGTTAATTTTGCATATGGTTAAAAGTAATGGTTAATCTTCCAGTATATATGGACAACAATGCAACAACGGCCTGCGATCCCAGGGTGTTGGAAGCTATGTTGCCCTATTTCAGTAATTTATACGGCAATGCTGCCAGCAGAAGCCATGCATTTGGATGGCAGGCCGAGGAGGCTGTAGACATTGGAAGGGCTCAGGTTGCCAGCCTGGTGGGCGCGGATCCAAAGGAAATAGTATTTACCTCCGGCGCAACCGAAGCAGTCAACCTGGCAATTAAAGGAGTTTTTGAATCATATAGTTCAAAAGGCAATCATATTATCGCCGTAGCAACCGAACACAAGGCTGTGCTCGACACATGTAAACACCTGGAAAAAAAAGGTGCAGAAATCAGTTTACTTCCCGTGAATCAAGATGGTTTGCTCGATCTTTTGATATTGGAAGCAGCTATCCGACCCACTACCATTTTAATTGCCGTGATGTTTGCCAATAATGAGGTTGGAGTCATTCAACCAATCAAAGAAATTAGTGCGATTGCCCGGAAGAACAACATCATATTCTTTTCTGATGCTTCCCAGGCCGCAGGAAAAGTGAATGTCGACGTGAACCAATTTGGTGTGGACCTTCTGGCATTCAGTGCCCACAAAATGTATGGGCCCAAAGGAATCGGAGCACTCTATGTAAGAAGGAAAAACCCCAGGGTGAAACTCATTGCGCAAATGGATGGCGGTGGCCATGAGAGAAATATGCGAAGCGGAACCCTCAATGTTCCGGCAATTGTTGGTTTTGGCAAGGCATGCGTTATAGCCAAGAAGGAAATGGCGGAGGAAGCGAAAAGACTAAGCAGGCTTCGCGACAAATTAGAAACAGGGTTATTACATATTGAACATTCATTCGTCAATGGAAGTAAGCTGCACCGTCTGCCGCACGTGACGAATATGTCTTTCGACTTCATAAGAGGAGAAAGCTTGTTTTTGTCCTTTAACAAGGAGTTGGCAGTGTCTTCCGGATCGGCCTGTACTTCCGCAACATTAGAACCGAGTTATGTTTTGAAGGCTTTGGGAGTTCCGGAAAACCTGGCACATAGCTCCATCAGGTTTGGACTCGGCCGGTTTAATACAGAAGAGGAGATTGATTTCGTTATTGAGAAAGTTACGCGATCAGTGAGCGTTTTAAGGGAAAGTAGCCCCGAGTGGGTTGTTTAAGAATTATGAATTCGTTTGGAAGAACTTAATTCCGAGCTTTTGAAGCTGAACCGTTCTCTCCTATTTTTGTTATAGGAATGGAAGCTAAACAAACAATAATATATTCTTTATGATCTATGTTAGTGACAAAGCGAAAGAAAAAGTCAGGATCCTGATGGAGGATTCTAAGATTACTCCTGATTACTTTCTCCGTGTTTCTGTGGTTGGGGGTGGCTGCTCGGGTCTGAGCTATAAACTTGATTTTGACAATGAGTCAAAGGCAATGGATCAGGTTTTTGAAGACAATGGAGTAAAGGTTGTCACCGATTTGAAAAGCTATTTATACCTGGTCAACACCACGCTGGATTTTTCAGATGGACTTAATGGAAAAGGCTTTCACTTCAACAATCCTAATGCTAGCCGCACCTGCGGTTGTGGCGAAAGCTTTGCAGTTTAAAGTACTACTTTTTATAATTTTTACGGGCCCGCAAATCTACGATGAGCGGGCCTTGTTTTTTCCCGCTGGCATCCGACACGCGACCCCCTTCCACCCAGACGTACTACCGGATCAATATAAACGTAAATGGATTCCATAGTTATAGCAAGATCATCGTGTTGGGAAATGCGACATTAGTGTTTGATATCAGTTCCCGGGTCAATCCTTTCTCTAGTGCGATATATTTTGATTAGACTGCACCAGATAATGACATGGCAAGCTTTGTGATCAATGACGCCATGGGTAGAATAGTCAGGCAGCTCATGCAGCCTGTCAGTAAAGGACTTAACAATATCCGGATTTATGGTTTGGATGCTTTGCCTTCGGGGTTTTGTGTTCTCCAGGTTCGGTGTGGAAACGAACTTATTTGTAGAAAGGCAAATTCAGTAAGAAGGATAGCAAAAAACGGCGATTACAGATAAATCAAAATAAAAATCCCGCTTTTAAGCGGGATTTTTTCATGCAGTTGGTTTTGGTTATTTGCAATTTAACCGAACCAGAATATTTTCTGAGGTAGGTTTCAGCTTGAGAAACGAAAATAAGAGAAAATGCATTGTTAAAAAAAATTTTTTTAACATTATTGCTTATTATTTTTTTTGACCGGGTCAACTATTTTGACATGTGCGAGACTGTGCACTTAATGTAGAGTGGACAACGATAATGCTCATAAATTATTGTTTAAAGATTTCTCTGTTTTATTTGCCAATTTTCCACAATTTCAATCCTTCAACACTTTATATCTATTATTTTCGTGCTTTATGTGGGCAATATGTAAAAAGGAATTCAAACAATTTTTTAGCAGCCTGACAGGATTAATTGCCATTGTGGCGTTCTTATTAATCAACGGGCTGTTCCTCTTTGTATTTCCGGATACAAGTATATTTGAATACGGTTATGCGACCCTGGAAAAATTCTTTGACCTGGCACCCTGGATCCTGTTATTGTTAATCCCGGCAATCAGTATGCGCAGTTTGTCCGACGAATTCAAAGGTGGCACTTTTGAAATACTAAGAACACGCCCAGTTACAAATTGGCAAATTGTGGAAGGAAAGTATTATGCTTCTTTGCTGGTCATCTTCATTGCCTTGCTTCCCACGCTCGTATATTATTTTTCGATTCAAAAGCTTTCTGTACAGGAAGGGTTGGATGCCGGTGCGACAGGCGGATCTTATATCGGTCTGTTTCTACTAGCGGCAGTTTTTGCTTCTATAGGTATTTGTTGCAGCAGTTTTACCACTAATGCAGTTGTCGCATTTATCGCCTCTGCATTCGCTTGCTTCTTATTATATAATGGTTTCAATGCAATAAGTAAGATTCCGGCCTTTGCTTCAGGGGCAGATTATTATCTGGAAATGGCTGGCATTGACTATCATTATAAGAGTATGAGCCGCGGCGTAATCGACACGCGGAATCTGGTTTATTTTTTATCAGTTATTTTCTTGTTCTTAGCAATAACCAAGAAAAACCTGGACAAACATTAAAGAGTCAATGCGTAAAATTTTATCTTCCAAATATTGGCTGCTCTCCCTGCTGATCATTATTCTTCTTGTCAATTATATTGCCTCTATATTCCATTTCCGCATTGATCTCACAGAAGAAAAAAGATATACATTAAGCGTTCCTACAAAAAAGTTAGTGGGCAGCCTCACTGAACCACTGTATATCGACGTATTCCTTCAGGGAGAAATGCCCGCCGGATTTAGAAAGTTGCAAAACAGCGTCAAGGAAACGCTGCAGGGTTTTAAGGAAATTGGCAAGGGCAATATCCGTTTCAGATTCAAGAAGCCATTAGAAGGTTTCAACGATTCAGCGAAAGCTAACATGATTGATTCACTGCAAAGAATGGGATTGAGCCCTATGAACGTGAAAGCTCAAACGAAAGAGGGTGAGGGGCAAGAACAACAGTTTATTTTTCCTGGTGCAATACTCTCATATAAGGACCGCGTACTAGCCGTCGATTTTTTACAGGGCCAAAGCTCCGTAAATGGCATCAATTCGCTCAATAACGCAGAAGCGTTGCTTGAGTTTAAATTAACCAATGCTATTCATAAATTAACACAGGATAGCTTGCCTCTCATTGGCTATATGCTGGGAAACGGTCAGCCATTCAATGAGACAGTGTATGATTTGATAGAAAGAAATCTCAAGAGAAATTATCGATTTGCGTTTCTTCCTCTCGATGACCCAAAACTGAGAGCGATCCCGCCAATATTCGATGCGATTCTCATTGTGAAACCTACCAAAAAATTTACAGACGAGCAGAAGCTGAAAATTGATCAATACATCATGCATGGTGGCAAAGTGATGTGGATGATTGACAATCTTTATGCTGAAATGGATAGCCTGCGCAGATCGCAAAATGAATTTATTGCATTTGATAGAGGACTCAACCTGGAAGATCAATTATTCAAATATGGAGTTAGGATAAACCAGGACTTAGTCCAAGACGTCAATTCCGATAAAACGCCTTCTGTTGTAGGCAACGTAGGTGGTAAACCACAAATCGAATTGGTTCCGTGGCCCTATTTCCCGCTGTTGAGTAATTACAGTGGACACGCCATCGCAAAGAACCTGGATTATGTTCTTTCACAATTCCCGAGCAGCATGGATACCGTTAAAGCTCCCGGAATCAAAAAGACGGTTTTGCTTAGCACCTCGGAAGCATCCAGGATATTAAGCGCGCCTGCACTTGTTTCATGGAACTCCGTGCGCACAGAAGCAGATCTCAGGCAGTTTACAAAATCCAATGTTCCTGTGGTCATGCTTTTAGAGGGAAAGTTCAACTCACTTTTTACCAATCGGCTGAGCTCAGCCTTCGCGGACAGTTTAAATGCTATTCACTTGCCCTATGTCGCGCAGAATTCCGAAGACAATAAAATGATTGTGGCATCTGATGGCGATATCGCCATGAATGCAGTAACACAGGATGGAGCATTACCAATGGGTATGAATCCATATACCAAGTATAAATATGCGAACAGTGACTTTGTGAATAATGCAATTGAATACCTGGTAGATAATTCCGGCATTCTCAATTTGCGCGGCAAAGATTATACCTTGCGCCTGTTAGATCGTAAAAAACTCGACGAGAACAAATTGATATGGCAGGGCATTAATATTGCACTTCCTATTCTCTTGATCCTGCTGGCTGGCTGGATCTTTTACCTGGTAAGAAAAACAGTCAATCAAAAGTTCTCCGGTTCTGTCACGTAGTGTGGGCTAAATTAAGATCAATTGAATTCTTCTCAGATAACATACCTGACATTTGCCACTGTTTTAGTATTGGCGATTATATTTGATCTGGGATTACTTAGCAAGAAAGGCGCCATATTCACCATGCGGAAAGCCCTATACCAGACTATTTTCTGGGTTAGCCTGGCGCTTGCTTTTTTTGCATTCCTGTGGTATGAAGATGGACATAAGATCGCATTGGAATATCTCAGTGCTTACCTGATGGAGTGGAGCCTCAGTATTGATAACATATTTGTCTTCATTCTCATTTTTGTTTATTTCAAAGTCAAAGAGAAATATGTTGCGCGTGTCTTACTGATCGGTATCCTCCTCGCTATTGTGCTGCGCATACTCTTCATCACCGCAGGCATCGTTTTGATCAACCAATTTCATTGGTTGTTATATATATTTGGCGGCATACTGGTTTATACTGGCATCAGCATGTTCCTGGCAAAAAAAGATGATGAGCTCGACATAGAAAAAAACAAGGTATATCGTCTGCTTAGACGAGTATTGCCTTTAACGCATGAAGATGGAGATGGAAAGTTTTCTATCAGAAGGAATGGGAAGAAATACTATACCAGCCTGTTTGTGGTGGTCATTCTGCTGGCAACAACTGATATTGTTTTTGCGGTAGATTCGATTCCGGCTGTATTTGGTATTACACAAAATAGACTGGTCATATATACATCGAATATTTTTGCCGTTCTTGGATTGCGGTCACTATTTTTCCTCTTGCAGGGCGCAGTTAACAAGTTCATTTACCTGCAGCAGGGAATCGCAGTCGTATTAGTTTTTATCGGGTTGAAAATGCTCGTCGAATATTTTGATATCCGTATCCCCATCCTGGTTTCACTGATGATTATTCTCACTTGTATCGCCACATCAATTGCCTATTCCATGATCAGGGCGAACAAGGAACCTGTCAATTGATTCTATTCGCTATGGTCTACACGATCAAAAATATTTCAAGTATTGTACATGGGCATCTCGTGCAAGTCCATCAGGATGATCCTGTCGAACACTTGTTAGTTGATAGCAGACGATTAATATTTCCTGAAAGCACCGTTTTTTTTGCCCTGTCCGGCCCCCGCAGAAACGGCCATGATTATATTAAAGAATTGTATGAGCGGGGAGTTCGAAATTTTGTCATTTATAGAGAACTGCCATACAACGAATATTCTCAGGCAAATTTCATTCTCGTCGCCGACACCATAATGGCCTTGCAGCAATTGGCATCATTTCACCGGCAGCAATTTTCCATTCCTGTTATAGGCATCACCGGAAGCAATGGAAAGACTATTGTTAAGGAATGGACGAACCAACTGCTGGAAGATGAATTCAATATTGTCAGAAGCCCCAAAAGTTATAATTCTCAGATAGGCGTTCCACTCAGTGTTTGGCAAATGAATGATAAAAATGAATTGGGGATTTTTGAAGCCGGGATATCCCAGGTTAATGAAATGGAAAAATTGGAAAGAATGATTCAGCCGACAATCGGCATTCTTACCAACATCGGGGATGCGCACAATGAGGGATTTGAAAGCAGAAGACAAAAGATCGGTGAGAAACTTGTCCTTTTCAAAAGCGCAGGAACCATTGTTTATTGCGACGATGACCTCGAAATTGATGCGGAAGTCAAAAAGCTTCCAGGCATATCCCAAAAAAAATTGTTTACCTGGGGAAAGTCTGGAAAGTCAATTTTTCAGTTGGTATCAATTCAAAAGAATACGGATTTCACTTTGATCCGGGCTAAATATGGGCAATCTGAATCCGAATTCCGGGTTTCCTTTACCGATGAGGCGGGAATCGAAAATTCAATTTCCTGTATCTGTCTTCTTATTTGTGTTGGCGTCCAGCGGGATGCCATCCAGGGAAAGCTCAATCGTCTCTCACCCCTTTCCATGCGACTTGAACTAAAGAATGGGATCAACCATTGTGCGGTTATAAACGATAGTTATAGCGTAGATCTCAGCTCCTTACGCACGGCGCTTGATTTTCTTTCACAACAGCAGGTGCATAAGAAACACACCGTCATTTTATCAGATATTCTTCAAAGTGGAAAGGAAGAAAAAGCGTTATACAATGAAGTTGCCCGTCTCCTTAGACAAAAGAATATAAATCGCCTGATTGCCATTGGGGAAAGGATCAGTGCAAACAAAGATTCATTTGATCATCAATTACAGTTTGACATACTGTTTTTTCCATCAACAGAAAGCTTTATCAGCAATTTTCATCAGGCTCATTTCAATGATGAAACAATCTTGTTGAAAGGTGCGCGTATGTTTCAGTTTGAAAGGATAGATCATTTGTTATCGCAACAAATTCATCGAACTGTTCTGGAGATTAGCCTGGACGCGATGGCTCATAACCTGAAACAATATCAGCAATTATTGCGGCCTTCAACTAAAATAATGGCCATGGTAAAAGCCTTTGCCTATGGTGCCGGCAGTTATGAGGTGGCCAGGCTTTTGCAATATCACAAAGTGGATTACCTGGGTGTAGCTTATGTTGATGAAGGAGTTGAGTTGCGCAAAGCGGGGATTCATATGCCTATCATGGTCATGAACACGGAGAGCGACAATCTCGATGCTTTGGTGCAATATAGTCTTGAGCCTGTCATTTACTCTTTCAAACTTTTGGACGCGGTGGAGAAATTTTTGAAAAAAGAAGGAATCAACGAGTTTCCGGTGCATGTGGAAATAGAAACCGGAATGAACCGACTCGGTTTTGCGATTAAGGAAACACCCGGTTTAATTAAAAGACTTGCATCATCTGCCTGCAAGATTCAATCTATATTCAGTCATCTCGCTGCGAGTGAAGAGAAGGAGCAGGATTCATTTACAGAGCACCAGGCAGATTTATTAACTGAAGTAATTGAAGAATTCAAGGCATCTATCCCTTACACTTTTTTGAAGCACATTGCAAATTCAGCGGCCATCATTCGTTATCCACAGCTTCAGTGGGATATGGTTAGATTGGGTATCGGATTATATGGCATAGATAGCGCCTCCACACACCGATTGCTGCTTGAGCAAACCGTTACGTTAAAATCGACCATTGCACAAATAAAAAAATTGTCTGACCAGGAAACAATTGGGTATAATAGAAAAGGAATAGCCCAGGGAAGGACAATCATCGCCACCGTTCGCATAGGGTATGCCGATGGCTATCCCCGCAGTTTGGGCAATGGAATTGGGAAAATGTTTTTGAAAGGAAAACTTGTCCCCACAATCGGAAGTATTTGTATGGACATGACGATGATTGATATAAGCACAGTTCCTGAAGCTGTTGAAGGAGATGAGATCCAAATTTTTGGTAAAGAATTGCCAGTCGGACAAATAGCCCACTGGGCCGGCACCATACCGTATGAAATTTTAACAGGTGTTTCACAGAGGGTGAAAAGAGTTTATTTTAGTCAGTAGACGGGGAGTCGGGACTCGGATACTGGATGCTTTTTAGATGCAAAAATCAAAGTGAAAATTTGAGAACCTTTCAGGATTTTTTAATACGAGCAAATCATAAATAAATTTTAGAATCTTATAACAAATATCACCGGAACTAGCATCCTGTATCTTGTACCCGAATCCCGTATCCAATATCCGGCTCTCAACTCCCGACAAACGACTGTTGACTAACACATGACTGCCCACTAATCCCTATATTTGCCCCTCAATTCAAATTCAATATTGTGAAGGCTAGAACAATTGTTTTTATAGTGCTGCTCATCATTGTAGCCGATCAGGCTTTGAAAATCTGGGTGAAAACGCATATGCCTCTGAGTCATTCCTGGGACGCCTATTACCATGCGCCATTGACGCCATATGATAATGGTATAAAAGTGCTCGGAAATAAATTCCAGATATATTTTGTCGAAAACGAAGGCATGGCATGGGGCTGGAAATTTGGAGGAGCCTTCGGTAAAATGGCATTGACCCTGTTTCGCCTGGCTGCCGTCGTATTCGGCATCTTCTACCTGCGCACCATCGTCAGAAAAAATTATCACAAAGGATTCATAATATGCGCGGCATTGATATTTGCAGGTGCTTTAGGTAACCTGATCGATAGCATGTTCTACGGATTAATTTTCGAAGAGAGTACTTTTGATCATGTAGCAAGGATATTTCCTGTGCGGGGGTATACCGGATTTTTGCATGGCAGGGTCGTGGATATGTTGTATTTCCCTCTCATCAAAACACACTATCCTCAATGGATGCCAGTAGTGGGTGGCGATGAATTTGAATTTTTTAGTCCTGTCTTTAATATCGCTGATGCATCTATTTCGATTGGGGTCATTGCCATTCTTCTCTTTCAGAAAAAATTCTTCAAAAAGCGGAATACGGAGGAAGGTATTACGGTGGAAAGCAGTTCCTCAATTGATGACAAGGTGCAGATTTCCTAGGAGGGGGAGTTGAACCGAATTTGACAATTCAGAAACCATCATTCAACGCTAACCTCTATGGATAGCTGTCATTTGGATAGACCATCCAATTTGCCTACCATTTGTTTAGGATCTACCCATTCGTCGAATTGCTCGGGCGTCAGGTAACCTAGTTTTACAGCCATTTCCTTTAGCGTGGTATTTTCTTTATGTGCTTTTTGAGCAATTTCAGCAGCCTTGTAATATCCGATTTTGTTGTTCAATGCTGTAACCAACATGAGCGAATTATTGACATGCTTTTTTATATTGGCTTCGATCGGTTGTATTCCTTCGGCACATTTGTCATTAAAGCTTACGCAACCGTCGCCGATTAGTCTCGCACTATGCAGGAAATTATAGATCATCATTGGTTTGAACACGTTCAATTCAAAATGTCCTGTCGCACCACCAACATTAATGGCGACATCATTGCCCAGGACTTGTGCAGCAATCATTGTGAGTGCTTCACATTGAGTAGGATTGACTTTTCCTGGCATGATGGAAGATCCTGGTTCGTTATCTGGAATGAATATTTCGCCTATTCCGCTACGGGGTCCGGAAGAAAGCATTCTAATATCATTAGCGATCTTCATCAAACTTACCCCCACAGTTTTCAAAGCTCCATGAGCTTCTACAATTGCGTCATGAGCCGCAAGCGACTCAAATTTATTCTCGGCAGTTACAAAAGGCAATCCTGTCAGTTGGGCAATTTTCTTCGCAACCTTAACAGCATAATCCGGTGGTGTATTGATGCCAGTTCCGACGGCCGTTCCGCCTAATGCTAATTCTGACAAATGAGGCAGGCTGTTTTTGATGGCTCTCAGACCATGATCTAACTGTGAAACATAACCGCTGAATTCCTGCCCCACTGTCAGTGGAGTAGCGTCCATAAAATGCGTCCTACCAATCTTAACTACGTGCATGAAGTCCCGGCTTTTCTCTGCCAGTGTTTTTCTTAATTTTTCGACACCGGGAATTGTCGTTTCAATCAACATTTTGTAAGCAGCGATATGCATCGCGGTTGGGAAGGTGTCGTTGGAAGATTGCGATTTGTTCACGTCATCATTGGGATGAAGGAATTTCTCTTTGTCTGTGAGCTGGCCACCTTGTAACACATGCCCCCTGTAGGCAATCACTTCATTTACGTTCATATTGCTCTGGGTACCACTGCCCGTTTGCCAAACCACCAATGGAAAATATTCGTCCAATTTTCCTTCCAGAATTTCATCACAGGCTCGTCCGATCAAATCAGATTTTTCTTTTGCTAAAACGCCGGCATCCAGGTTAGTTTGGGCTGCGGCTTTTTTCAGGTAAGCAAATGCACGAATGATTTCCTTGGGCATTTTGTTGATATCCTGGGCAATTTTGAAATTGTCAACGCTTCTTTGCGTTTGCGCGCCGAAATAAGCATTTGCGGGGACTTTTACTTCACCCATAGTGTCTTTTTCAATCCGGAAATCCATATGATTCATTTTTGCCCTGCAAATTTCGGAGATGATCGTGATATTGAGAAAGGATTTGTTACTACATTTCATGCAAAGGCAAGGACACCAGGGTAGCAGCGTGTCAACTTTGCGCCTTTGTGTGAAATTACCCTTAAAACCAACCACTTTTTTTGCTGCTACTTCTTCCGCCCAGTCCCAATGCGCCTAAAAGACTCCTGGTTATTACGCTGGCAGCTGTTCTTTCTACCTGTTTGGCGGCCCCGCTGTTCAGAATTCTTTCCAGGGTGGATGGTGGAGGTTTGCCCCCGGGTGGGGCAGTTCCGCCTCCTCCGTTTTTATTTGCTGCGTCATGTAGCTTCGCCGTCAGGATCTCATAGGCACTTTCACTATCAATCACCTGGCTGTATTTCGCCACCAGTTGTGATTTTCCGGTAACCTCATCTATTTCTGCCGGAGTCAAAATATCCATTCTTGATTTGGGTGGACTCATCATACAGTGCACCAATGGCGTGGGGACACCTTTTTCGTCCAGCATCGTCACGAGGCCTTCGCCTATTCCCAGTTGCGTAATCAGATCTTCCGTTTTATAGAAGGAACTCGTTGGGTAATTTTCTGCTGTTTGTTTGATCGACTTTCTGTCCGCAGCAGTAAAGGCTCTCAGCGCGTGCTGAATTTTCAAACCTAATTGAGCTAATACTCCTGGTGGAACGTCCGTGGGATTTTGGGTACAAAAGAAAATACCGATTCCTTTCGAGCGGATCAGTTTTACGATCGTCTCAATTTGTTTTAGTAAGGCGTCACTTGCTTCTTCAAAAACCAGGTGTGCTTCATCAATAAACATCACCAGTTTTGGCTTATCCAGATCGCCTTCTTCAGGACAGGAAGCGTACAACTCAGCCAGCATCTGCAACATGAAGGTGGAAAATAATTTTGGCTTATCCTGCAGGTCGGTCACACGCAGCACGTTCACCATTCCTCTACCGTCGTCGCTTATGCGCATAAGGTCGGCCACCTCAAAACTTTTTTCCCCAAAAAAAACATCAGCGCCTTGTTGTTGTAATTCGATTACTTTTCTCAGGATAGTTCCGGTAGATGTGGTTGCCACTTTTCCATATGCTTTTTCTATTTCAGCTTTTCCTTCATTGCTTATATACTGAAGCACTTTAATGAAATCTTTGAGATCGAGAAGGGGTAGTTTGTTGTCATCGCAGTATTTAAAGATCATCGCTACCAGTCCTTCCTGGACGTCATTTAATTCCAGGATCTTCGATAGAAGAATGGGACCGAACTCACTCACGGTGGCCCGTAAACGCACGCCTTTCTCATTACTCAATGTGAGGAATTCCACCGGATATCCTTCAGGTTTATACGTAACACCGATCTTGTCGCAACGGTCTTTGATCTTGTCGTTGGGTATTCCTGGTGCAGCAATGCCGCTCAGATCGCCTTTGATATCCATTAACAGTACTGGAACACTGGCGTCGCTCAATGCTTCGCTGATCATTTGTAGAGTTTTGGTTTTTCCAGTTCCAGTTGCACCGGCAATTAATCCATGCCTGTTCATCGTCTTGAGAGGAAGATTAACGAAGGCACCATTCACCGGACCACCATCGAGCATTCCAATGCCAATTTTTACAGATTCTCCTTTGAATGTATATCCATCTTTGATTGCCTGAAGAAATTTGGACTGGTCCGCCATATGCAAAAGTTTGAGGAAAGTTACGGAACTCTCACTATTTTTTTTACGCGGACGATGAAGCTTGGATCAGACTTTCTCTGCGAGTAATTGCTTTACCAATGATTCGAGTTCCTTTATTCTTTTTTCTAGTTCAGGGAGATTTCGGCTGACTGCCTGACTGCGCAGTGCACTGGTATAATCGAATGCGGGTGATCCGGTAACAGCAGAATTGGGGATCTTGATAGACTTGCTGACTCCACTTTGCGCATTAATTTTGCTTCCATCGGCAATTTGAATATGTCCCACGATGCCTGCCTGGCCGCCTATCATCACATTGTTTCCAATCTTCGTGCTTCCACTCACTCCAGCCTGTGCAGCAATGACAGTATTGGTCCCTACTTCAACATTATGTGCTACCTGGATGAGGTTGTCCAATTTCGCACCAGCCCTGATAATTGTAGAACCTATCGTTGCACGATCAATCGTAGCATTTGCACCAATTTCGACATTGTCTTCAATGACTACATTGCCCATCTGGGGAACTTTCTTAAAGCTGCCATCCGCTTGCGGGGCAAATCCAAATCCATCACTACCAATGACAGTTCCGCCGTGGATTGTCACATTTTTACCGACAATGCAATCCTGGTAAATTTTTACGCCTGGCAGAAGAACACTATTGTCTCGAATGACAACACCATTACCAATAAATACCTGGGGATATATTTTTACGTTGTTGCCAATTACTACCTGTTCGCCGAGATAAGCGAATGCGCCGATAAATACTTTGTCGCCAATTTTAGCGGTCTTGGAAATATAAACAGGCTCCTGAATGCCAGTCAACTGCTCACCCAGAATTTCCTGGTATTTTGATAATAAGGCAGCAAATGCAGAATACGCATCTGCAACACGGATCAAGGTTGCATTTACTTTTTGTTTTAATTCCTGGGCTTCATTGATAATGACAATCGAAGCCCCTGTAGTATAAAGATATTCCTCGTATTTTGGGTTGGCAAGAAATGACAATTGACCGGTAGCAGCTTCTTCAATTTTTCCAAATGACCTGACTGCCACCTCAGCATCACCTTCAATTTTACCTTGAATCATCATGGCTATTTGCGCAGCGGAAAATTGCATAGAATTGTTGATGTTTGGTGTATGGGCGGTGTTTACTCTTCCTACGAATCAATTTACGTCTCAGCGTTTAATCAGCAACACATTTCCAAGTTAAATTAACGCAACATTAGCGCTATCATAGAAATAGTCACTGGGCTTGTTCTTGCTCATTTTCAACCTTCGCCTGGTTCATTGTAATGGCAAATATAAAATTTTTTAACAGGCCGTGCCAATGCCTGGTGGATTAAGGCATTATCGACTTCTGAAATGTCCTTTACATGACCATCTTTGAAAAGAATATGTATCCGTTCATCGGAAGGATCATAAGTCGTATTGCTGGTTTCACCGGTAAACACCAAATATGCTGCATCTTCTTCTGAAATGTTCAACCTTTCAGCCACTTCTTGCTTTAATTCCTTCACCCGCATTTCATCATAGGGATTTGCCTGTAGGTGTGATTTTAGCAAACGGCGATTAATGAGTGATTCACAAAGGATGGACAATACGGGGTCGTCATCGAAAATCCAATTTTTTACTGAACTCATCACGTCATAATCATCCAGCAGGTAGAATTTCTCAAGATAAGGTTCACTGGAATTGGTTTTATATCTCAAATAAAAATCCAATATGGGTGAGCTGGCACGCACCTCTTTTCCTGACGCGAGAAGAAATTTAGCACGTTCAATTATCTTGATCAGCATCTTTTCGGCACTAACGACGGTTTTGTGAAGATAAACCTGCCAATACATTAGTCTTCGGGCCACCAGAAATTTTTCGATAGAATAAATAGCCTTTTCTTCCACCATGAGTTTTCCTTCATGCACGGTGAGCATTTTGATAATCCTGTCGTATCCAATCACTCCTTCAGAAACTCCTGTAAAAAAGCTGTCTCGATTCAGGTAGTCCATTCTATCCACGTCCAGCTGTCCCGAGATTAATTGGTACAAAAATTTTTTAGAATATATGTTCCGGAAAATCTCAAGAGCCATATCCAATTTGCCTCCGAATTCCTCATTGAGGAGCTGCATGATTGAAATTGAAATCTGTTCATGCCTGACGTTTTCAACCAGCACATGTTCAAGGGCGTGAGAATAGGGTCCATGGCCGATATCATGGAGCAGAATGGCAATCTTGGTAGCAAGCTCTTCTTCGGCGGTAATACGAACTCCCTTGTTCTTCAAGACGGCAATGGCTTCGCACATAAGGTGATAAGCTCCTAAGGAATGATGAAGTCTCGAATGCACGGCACCAGGATAAACAAGATGCGCAAATGCCATTTGGTAAATTCTGCGGAGACGCTGGTAGTAAGGGTGGGAAATTATTTTCAGCAGCAGTGGATGATCGATCGTAATAAAGCCATAGACCGGGTCGTTGATGATTTTATTACGCGATGCAGTCATTGTTCTTTATAAATTTGTTAAAAGAAGTCAAATGAAGAAGCAAATCTACAAATGCAGTATGGATAAATTAAATTTGAAGCCTGGTCGCGGAATGAAATACGTTCTCCCCCAATTTCCCTTTTACCGGTACATCTATTCAATAAAATAAATTCTTTACATGGCATTGGCAAAAATACTTTGGGTTGATGATGAAATTGAGAGCTTGCAATCACAGATACTGTTTCTACAAAATAAGGGTTATGAAGTGAAAGCTACGACTAATGGATTTGATGCCATAGACTTTGTGAGGGAAAATCAAATTGATGTTGTTTTATTGGATGAGACGATGCCGGGAATCACTGGGCTGGAGACCCTCGCCAAAATCAAGGAATTGAATCAGCAGGTACCGGTGGTATTGATTACCAAGAATGAGACTGAAAACCTGATGGATGAAGCCATTGGAAGCCAGATAACCGACTATTTGATTAAACCGGTCAATCCCAACCAGGTTTTACTTAGCCTGAAAAAGATTATTGATAATAAGAGACTGGTAGCTGAAAAGACGACTTCTGCTTATCAACAGCAATTCCGCGATTTATTCATGGCATTGAATAACAATCCAGACTACAATGAATGGATGGAGATTTATAAAAAATTGGTCTTTTGGGAGTTGGAAATGGAGAAAAGTGATAGTCCTGAAATGCGGGAAATCCTGCAATCCCAAAAGCAGGAAGCGAATAACGAATTTTTCAAATTCGTCAGCAAGAATTACGCAAAGTGGGTCAGTCCGAAGTCAACAGAGGCCCCGGTTTTATCTCATACTTTATTTCAATACAAGGTATTTCCTCATCTTGAAAAGGGAACACCTCTTTTTTTTATTCTGATCGACAATTTGCGCTTTGATCAATGGAAGGCGATTCAACCTGTTTTCTCGGAAAGCTTCAGAATTCTTAGCGAAGATACTTTCTACAGCATTTTGCCGACGGCTACCCAATACTGTAGAAACGCAGTTTTCGCAGGTCTCTTACCGGTAGAGATTGAAAAGCAATTTCCGTCTCAATGGAAGAATGATGATGAAGAGGGTGGCAAAAACCTGCACGAAGAGGAATTTTTCAGGGCGCAGTTAAAGAGATTAAAAAAGGATAGCCTTCGATTTTCTTATACAAAAGTCTTAAACCACCAGGCGGGACAGGATCTGGTGAATAACATGCACAACATGATGAATAATGATCTCAATATTATCGTCTACAATTTCGTCGATATGTTGAGCCATGCGCGCACGGAGATGGAAGTACTGAAGGAATTGGCCAGCGATGAAACCAGTTACAGAAGTATTACCTCAAGTTGGTTTGAGCATTCCCCGCTAAATCAGGCCCTGAAAAAAGTCGCAGACAAAAAAGTCAATATCATACTTGCGACCGATCATGGAAGCGTAAGAGTTAAGACGCCCTATAAGGTAATTGGTGATAAACAAACCACCACCAATCTCAGGTATAAACACGGGCGTAATCTCAATTATGAAGCGAAGGATGTCTTGGCGTTTCGCGATCCCAGGGAGGCCGGCCTTCCGGTTCCAACAGTGAATTCTTCGTTTATATTTGCCCGTGGTGACGGATTTCTTTGCTATCCCAACAATTATAATTACTACGCTAATTATTACAAAAATACATTCCAGCACGGCGGAGTCAGTATGGAAGAAATGATTGTACCGGTAATCAAAATGTCTAGCAAATAAAATGTGCCAGGTTATCCAGAATTCATCACAACATGTGGAAAATTAATTAGTTCACGGAAATGATTTCATTCCGAATGGACTAAATTTGTAGGGAATTCTGATACTACCCGTTTATGAAATACACGCAATCCACGTTGGAAAAAATCGAGAAATTACTGGATGAAACTGAATATATTGTCCGGTATGAGAGAGGTACATTTCAGAGTGGATATTGCATACTGGAGCAAAAGAAAGTGATTGTATTGAATAAATTTCTTCCGGTTGAAGGCCGCATCAATACCTTGATTGATATTATTCCCCAACTCGTGGTCATTCCCGAAACGCTTTCTCCCGAAAGCCGCAAGACTTTGGATGAAGTGATGGCCAAATATGAGGAATCTGAAAAATAACTTTCCAGTTTTTTGATTCGCTATTCCCGCTGCACTTCTGAGCGCTTATTTCTTATTTTTGTTTATGGCATATCCTTCATTGAGAATTACTTTTTTGGGAACGGGTACGAGTAGTGGAGTGCCCATGATAGCTTGTGATTGCGCGATCTGCACATCTACCGATCCAAAGGATAAACGTCTTCGTTCAAGCATACTCGTTCAATCAGAAAAAACTCATTTGGTGGTAGACACGACTCCCGATTTTAGATACCAGATGCTAAGAGAAAAAGTAAAGCGTTTGGATGGAATTATTTTTACTCATGCTCATAAAGACCATATTGCAGGATTGGATGATGTCAGGGCATTCAATTTTTTTTCGCAAAAACCCATGCCGGCTTTTGCCAGCGAAATGACGCAGGAAGTGATCATTAGGGAGTTCCCATATGCTTTTGCAGATTTCAAATACCCGGGCGTACCGGAGGTGCAATTAAATACTATTGGATTGGAACCTTTTGAAGTGGGGGATATTCCCATAACGCCGATATTAGTTTGGCATTTAAAGATGCCCGTACTGGGTTTCAGGTTTGGAAAATTTACCTATATCACAGATGCCAACCGGATTGATGACGCGGAAAAAGATAAAATTCGAGGGAGTGAAGTGATTGTCGTGAATGCGTTGCGTAATGAAAAACATATATCACATTATAACCTTGAGGAAGCGGTAGCGCTTGTAAAGGAATTAAATGTACCAAGGGCCTATTTCACGCATATTAGCCACCAGCTCGGCAAACATGAACATGTCAACTCTATCTTGTCGGACGGGATGCAGCTCGCTCATGACGGTCTGGTGTTGTCCATTAAATAATGACATTTTGCTTTCCTCCAATTCGTTTACAAGCGATTAACACTTTTCTACAAGTAATCCCAAATAAGCGTTAAACTTTCTTGCTTTTGCGAAGTCAGACACTGACAATAGAAAATTTTTTTTATGAAAAAAATATTTCTTGCAACTGCTGGACTGCTGCTGCTGGGGTTAAATATGAAGGCTCAAACCAATTTTGAGCTGATCCCTATGGGTGGTTATGTTTTTCCTGATCAAATCAATTTTACAAATACATATGGACGCATTGAAGGAGCTCCGATATATGGAGGATCGATGATGTTCAATGCGACCCGAAGCTTCGGTGTTGAATTGATGTATAACAGAGTTGAAGCTAATTCAGGAATCTATAATTTTAGCACTCAGTCGCCGATTTCGCAAAATAAAGTTGTGATTAACTATGCCATGGCAGGGCCCGTTGTCTCGCTATTTGCCTCAGGGTCTGTACATCCGTTCTTCGGAGGGCTTTTGGGGGCTGGAATTTTTTCTCCCATGCCAAATGACAACACGAGCAATGTGAAGTTTGCATGGGGTGGACAGGTCGGTGCAAATATTTATGTTGCTCCCGAGTTAGGAATTCGCTTAAAGGCTCAGGTACTTTCACCGGTTGAGAGTGCAAGTGGTGGATTTTATTTTGGAGATTTTGGATATGGCGCCCATGTGTCAACTTATTCGGCCATCTACCAGTTTGGTTTTAGTGCCGGACTGATCATAGGTCTTGGCAAAATCTTGCCAAAACCCAGACCAAAACCGGTTTATCATACCCAGGCGCCTCCGCCTATGCCGCCCCCACCACCAAGGAGAGTATATTACTATTATCCACCACCCCCTCCGCCACCGCCGCCACCTCCGCCTCCGGGATACTACTATTATCATTAGTGCGAAAAATATTAACCGTGTCCTACAGCTAAGGTGTGGGACACGGTTATTTAAATTGGCCTCGAATCCTGGATTTTGCATGTAAGCTAAATCCTGTCCTGCGTGATCCAGTACAGTGAGAATAGATGAAAAAGGTTGATTTTCTTGATCTTGTCACTGATTGGCGACAAATGCCTTAAAAATTAACTAACGTTTGTTAGTTTTTGTAAAAATAATTACTAACTTGCAGTTGCATTGGTTTATGCACGGATAGTTTATTCTAATGATTGTTTGCAGTATACCAGGCAATGGCTATTAAGGTTGT
>PSRA01000179.1 GCA_003175695.1 Bacteroidota bacterium
AAAGCTTTTTTTGCTTCCCTTGATCACCTTGGCGCATTTATCTTCCGGGATTTTGAAAGTGGGAAGAGAAAAACAGTGTATTAAAGAATATCAGACTGGCTTAATTCAATACTGTAAATATTCATGCGCACGATTATTGCCTGTTTTTTCTGTTGCCTTTTAGTTATTAGTGAAGTATTTGGACAAGATCCGTCTTTTAAGAAAAATGCGATTTATGTATCTTTTGAAGAATTCAAAACCAATAGCCCATCGATCGATACCTTGAAGCTTCACATGTTTGAAAAAACAAATTATAAGCGCTCTGTTCAGTATGAAACCAATTCTCCTGACAGCTTAGCTGACTATAAAGGAGATGTTTGGGCATTCTCTGACAGCAACTATTTGTACATAAAGCACAAGGGAAATTTTGGCTTGGTAATGGAGCTTGGGAGATATTGTGTATTTTCTTATATGGTCCCCGCTTCGAATCAATGGATGGGATCATCGATGATGGGTTCACATGGAGAAATGATGGGAGGACCAGTAAGGGTCCATGAGGATGAAAAAAGGACTTATTATGTTTTAAATTTTAATTCGGGTGAAATCGAAGAAATGAAAGTAAGTAATGTTAAAAGATATTTAGCTGATGATGAAGACTTATATAATGAATACAAAAACGAAGACAATCAGAAAGGGCTAATGCTGGAATATATTCGTAAATATAATGCCAAGCACTCGATAGCAGCGCAATCAAAATAAACAGGAACACATAAAAATAAAAAATGGATATTACTAAAATAAAAACCTTAGGTGAGTTAAGAAAAGCGGGGTTTAAACGCAAGACCATAAAAGAGGAGATCCGTGAGAACCTTATCCGGAAATTGCAGGGAAGGGAAAATACATTTCCGGGAATCGTCGGATATGAGGACTCGGTTATTCCCGATACAGAAAGAGCTTTGCTTTCGAGGCATAATATTTTATTTCTCGGATTGCGCGGACAGGCAAAAACCAGGATGGCCCGCCAGATGATTGGCCTCCTTGACGAATACATACCTTACATAACTGATAGCGAAGTGAATGATGATCCTTTTCATCCTATTTCCAAATACGCAAAAGATCTAATTGCAGAAAAAAAAGATGCAACACCGATCAGCTGGCTTCACCGTGACGAACGTTATGGAGAAAAGCTTGCAACTCCGGATGTGAGCGTAGCTGACCTTATTGGTGACATCGATCCAATTAAGGCCGCTAATCTCAGGCTGAATTTTGCAGATGAGCGAGTGATACATTTTGGGATTATTCCCAAAAGCAATCGCGGGATTTTTGTCATCAATGAAATTCCCGACTTGCAGGCTCGCATCCAGGTGGCTTTATTCAATATTCTAGAAGAAGGAGACATTCAGATCCGCGGGTTCAAGTTAAGGATGCCATTGGATATTCTTTTTGTTTTCACGGCTAACCCTGAAGATTATACGAATCGAGGTTCAATCGTCACCCCGCTGAAAGACAGAATTGAGAGCCAGATCCTGACGCACTATCCCAAAAGCATTGAAATCGCATTGAATATCACGGACCAGGAAGCTGAAGTGTTGGAAGAACAGAAAGCAAAAGTGAGGGTAAGCGACCTGGTGAAAAGATTGATAGAACAGGTGGCTTTTGAAGCCAGGACCAGTGAATTCGTGGACAAAAAGAGCGGTGTTTCCGCTCGTCTTACGATTGCGGCGTATGAAAATGCGATTAGTGCGGCGGAGCGCCGGTCAATACTGAACAATGAAAAGGAGACGCAGGTCTGGATGAGCGACCTGGTTGGAATTATTCCATCAATAACGGGTAAGATCGAGTTGGTTTATGAGGGGGAACAGGAAGGGCCTTACCAGGTTGCATTTAATTTGCTTGAAAAAGCGTTTCGTTCCCAATTTGTAAATTATTTTCCTAACCCTGACCAATTCAAAAAAAGAAAAACAGGAGAGGAGAATCCCTTCCGGCCAATTACTAATTGGTTCGATAAAGGAAATCAATTGAACGTATTCTTTAATACAAAGGATTCAGACAAAGTTCAATTGTTATATAAAGTGGATGGTCTGCATGCATTGGTTAAGAAATATTTTAAGCATGCAAATGAAAAAGAATCTGCCTTGTTGATGGAGTTTGTACTTCATGGCCTGGCTTCTTATTCATTAATCAGTAAGAAAGTGGTTGAAGGAAAGATTGAATTCAAGGACCTTATTGGTTCGATGGTGAACCTGGGCCCGGCTAATTATAGCAGTGACGAAGATTTTGATAGCAACGACTTCCGGTAGTTTTGCTTGAACGACCGAATGGGATGATAAAGAACTCAAAGGTTACACGTGGGCCACAACATTGTATATTCTTTATGTTTTTTGTGATCCCTTGCGGTTCGTTTGCTTAAAGCAGGAACGAGCTCTCAGATAATATTTACTTCCGTCTCCAGTTCCACTCCGAACTTCTTGTGCACCGATGAGGCTATCTCCCTGCTCAAATGATAAATTTCCTTTCCGCTCGCATGTCCATAGTTGACCAACACGAGAGCTTGTTTGGCATGGCAACCAGCATCCCCTTTGCGGTAGCCCTTCCATCCGCACTGTTCAATGAGCCAGCCCGCGGCCAATTTCATGCTTCCATCAAGGTTAGTATATGCAACCAGGCCAGGGAATTTTCTCTTTAATTTTTCAAAGAAGGACGCCTGAACAGATGGGTTTTTAAAGAAGCTGCCCGCATTGCCGATCACTGCCGGATCCGGAAGTTTGGAATTTCTAATATTTATGACGGCTTGTGAAATCGCTTGAATGCTCAAATCTTTCACGCCCATCAGTTCGAGTTCCTGGCCGATAGCCCCATAACTCATATTGAAAATGGGCTTCTTGTTCAACCTGAAACTAACACTGAGAATAACAAATTGGTTCTTCCATTTTTTCTTGAAAATACTTTCCCTATAACCAAACTCACAATCATTTACGCTGAAAGTGCTGATCTTATTATCCTTCAGGTGGAGCGCCTCGAGTTCGAAAAAATATTCCTTCATTTCCACACCATAGGCACCGATATTTTGCATGGGACTCGCACCGACGAGGCCGGGAATGAGAGAAAGGTTTTCTAATCCTGCCCAATTTTTTTGAATGCAATGTAGAACGAACTGGTGCCAGTTTTCACCGGCTCCGGCCTTAACGTAGATGTAGTTATTTTCTTCTTTAAGGAGTTCTATTCCTTTGATATCATTCCTGATCACCCATCCATTGAAATCTTTTGTAAAAAGGATATTGCTTCCTCCGCCCAGGATGAACAATTCTTTTTTCCTAGCCATTTCGGTCAATAATCTCAGTTCGTCCTGGTTTGCGAAGGACGCAAAATGGCTTGCTGAGACGTCGATGCCGAAAGTGTTGAATTGTTTAAGTGAAAAATTCTCTTGAATTTGCATTGAGCAGCAATTTAGAATGTTTCACGCAAAGAGACGCAAAGGAGTTGTCAGTCTTTAGATCTGGCCTTCGTCAAAGACTGTCAACTGACAAATGGCAACTCGCAACTCAATCTAAAATCTGGCATACATGAAAGCAATAGTGCTAGGCGCGACCGGGATGGTAGGTAGTGAACTGGTCCGACAACTTATCTCGGAAGAGCAATTCCATTATATCGACATCCTAAGCCGTCGGCCATTAGAAATTCAAAACCCAAAGTTGAGTGTTAAGCTGGTCAAATTTGACGACATGAATTCCTATCGATCAGCCATCGATAAAGCGGATACCATTTTTTGCTGCATAGGAACGACGATGAAGAATGTTAGGGGAAACAAAGTGTTGTACAGAAAAATTGATTATGATATTGCTATGGATGCCGCAAAGTTTGGATTAGAGAAAGGTGTTGGGCAATATGTGTTGGTCTCTGCTGTGGGCGCAAATCCAATGAGTGGAAATTTTTATTTAAGATTGAAAGGGGAGGTCGAAGATGCAATTCATGGCCTTCCTTTCGAGTCGACTTATATCATGCGGCCTTCGATGTTATTTGGAAAAAGGGAGGAATTTAGATGGGGAGAAGTGATTTCCAAGCCGATTATTCAGGTGGCGTCTGCGGTTTTATCGGGTAGTTTAAGGAAATACAAGCCAATAGATGCCAAAGATGTTGCTCGGGCGATGATCGGTGCGGCTCAGGAGCGGCTTGCCGGGTTTCATATTTGTGAATATGGGGAAATGATGAGGCTGACTGTTCCAGCAAATGTCGCTCGTTGATGCTGTAGGATTTTTTTTAGCGATATTGGAGAGAGATTGAATCAAAACGAGTGTGAATTCTCAAACAGCATCAACGTCTGGAATAATCACCACACTTCGGAATTTTTTGTTGTTATGCAAAATGGCAACCTGCTGTTGTATGACCTGCTTCGCATAAGCAATCGTGTTACCATCCTTAGGAAGTTTTAATAATAATTCCATCAGATATTGATTCCTGATCCGCGAGACGACAGGCTCTGCAGGACCAACAATCCATTGTCCAAAGTCCTTCTTCATCGCATTTGCGCAGAAATTCGCGGCGTCATTTACCACATCTTTCAGTTTATGCTTGAAAGTAATTAATATGATTCTCGAATAAGGAGGATAGAAAAATCTATGCCGTGCCGGCAATTCATTTTGAAAGAAAAGTTTATAGTCGTGCTTTTTTACGAATTCAAGCACCGGGTGCCTGGTGTTTGCAACCTGAATTAAAACTCTCCCTTCACTATCCTTCCGCCCGGCCCGGCCGCTCACCTGCTCCATGAGTTGAAAAGCGCGCTCGTTCACCCTGAATTCAGCAAAACTAAGCAGGCTGTCCGCATCTAAAATTCCTACCAGGTTGACCTTGTCGAAATCAAGTCCTTTCACGACCATCTGGGTGCCTACCAGGAGGTCGATCCGACCTTGTTCAAACAAGCGAATCAATGTATCATGTGCATTCTTGCCTCGCACGCTGTCAATGTCCATCCTTGAAATCCTGGCTCCTTGAAACATTTCTTCCAATTGCTCTTCAATTCTCTCGGTCCCGAAATTTCTTTGAATGAATTGATGGTTGCCACAAACAGCGCAAACAATAACGGGTTGATACACTGTGCCACAATAATGGCAAATCAATTTGTTGGTGAGCTTATGGTAGGTGAGGGAGACATCACAATTCTTGCAATGGGGTATCCATCCGCAGGTCTGACAAACCTGGTAAGGAGAATATCCTCTTCGGTTCTGAAAGAGGATCACCTGTTTTTTAGAGCTGATGGATTCTCCAATAGCGCGCTTTAGTTCTTCGCTAATGATAATTTTGTTTCGAGCATGTTGCGAGATTTTCTTTGTATCGATAATTTGAATCGAAGGCAATTGCACGTTGCCGTATCGTTCGTTCAACACGACCAGGGAATATTTGCCATTGATTGCATTGAAGTAGCTCTCTACCGAAGGTGTTGCACTTCCCAAAAGGACTTTGGCATTAAAGAGCGATGCATAATATACGGCTGTGTCCCGCGCATGATAACGAGGTGCAGGATCCTGCTGTTTATACGACGCATCGTGCTCTTCGTCGACGATGATCAATCCTAATTGCTCGAATGGCAGGAAGAGTGCAGACCTGGCACCCAGCACCACTTTCAACTCCCCTGATTTTATTTTGTTCCAGATCTCGAATCTCTCATTTTGATTGAACTTGCTGTGGTAGATACCTATGTAGCCGCCAAAATGTTTTTGCAGGCGGCGTATGATCTGTGACGTGAGTGCAATTTCTGGCAAAAGGTAAAGAACCTGTTGGCCTTTACGGATGAACTCTTCTATCACGTGAATATATACCTGGGTCTTACCGCTTGATGTGATTCCGTGCAACAGGCATACCGGTCGTAATTCAAAAGCTGATCGAACTTCTGTCAATGCCTGCTTTTGAGCACCAGATAATTCAAAATCAATCTCAATATTCTTTGCCAGATTCGGCAGGCGATCTATATTTCTTTTTTCTATTAAGAGAATATTTTTATCTACCAGTCCCTTCAACTGTGCATCAGTAGCGCCGGATTTTTTTAGCAATTCAGATTTTGTGACCTGGCTGCCTGTTCTGGCCAAATGAAGATAACTGAGCAATAACTCCATTTGTTTTTCGGCCCTCTGCAATTTCCTGTCTTCGTTAAGCAGCTTCTCTAATTCTTCTTCCTGGTTGTAGGGGGGGCGAAGGAGTACAAAGCTTTCTGTTTTGGGAGCATAAGATTCTTTCAGTGATTCCCAAACGTAGCAACATCTTTTTTCAATTAGTCTTTTTACGACGGGATAAACATGAGATGAATCCAGGATCTGTTGCACTTCTGTCAGGCGGAGCTCTTTTTTGATGAGCAAGGCTTCTGCAACCAGGTATTCGTCGTGATCAAGTTCAGAAAAATCTTCTCCAAAATCTTCATTAAAGACCAGGATAGTCTCGCTGCTTAATTTAAAATGAGCAGGCAATGCGGCAGCCATCACTTCGCCTTCGCTGCACATGTAATAATGGGCGATCCAATTCCAAAGCTGCAACTGGGAATGGTATATGACCGGCTCAAGATCGATGACGTTCAGGATCTCTTTGGGTTCGAAAGCTTCGGGTTTTTGGAAGTGAAGGTCTTTGACTACGCCCGCATACTTCTTATTTTTCAGTTGTACTTCAACCCTGCAACCCTTTTGAATTTTATCCGCGAACCGTTCAGGAACGGACCAGGTATAATTTTTAGGTAATGCGAGAGGTATGATGATTTCCGCGAACATGGTGTAAAGATCAATATACAATTATCCTTTGTCTTCTGTTTTAATCCAGGTCGCTCGATAGTCAATCAGCTTTTGCTCCATTAACTGATAAACCCTGTTTTTCAACAGCGACAAATCCTGTATAGAATAGGATTCGACATCGATTTCTTCCAAAAAGACGGCCCGGCTCTTTCCGGGATTGATTGAAAAAATAGATCGATGATTCATCCTGTCGTATGTGTCGAGGAAGAGTATTGGCTGAATAGGAGTTTTTGACTCAATGGCGATGCGAAATGCACCGTCATAGAAATCCTTTAAAGCCTTATGGGTCTCATTGAATGTGCCCTCAGGATAAATGAAAATGGATATCCCTTTAGAAAGAACAGACTTGAGTTGCCTGACACTTTTCGAACGATTGTTTGCGCTGCTTCTATCAACCATGATGGCTCCGCGGCTATAGATAAATCCGAATATAGGAACCTGTTTCATTTCAGCTTTGCCAAGAACACGAATTTTTCTGCGGCGAATAGCCTTGAATATAGTGGGAATGTCCAGGTAGGAAATATGGTTCGCTACAAATATGTAAGGCTTTTTATCGGGGCTTGAAGTTTCGAATAGATTTTTGTGATAGATGCCACAAAGGAAAAACCAGGCATCCGCCCAACATCGGCAGACTGAATAAAGAGCATTACCTCCTTTGACCTTCCCCCAAAGAGAGCAAACGGCAACGACAGGAAAGACCAGGAGCATGCATAATACAAAAGTCAAAACAGCATATAACCAATAAATTAGATGAAATACTTTAAGTAAATATTTAAGTAGCACGAATGAGTTGAATTAAAGAAAAATGTGTCTTACCCGTCTGTTTTCCCTTCAATAGCAATCCAGTTAGACACCGAAATACAGATCGTGCAATCAGGAATGCAGCGAAAATAATACGAATTACGGAGATTTTTAGAAGCTCAAAAATTCTGGACGTTTGAGTTTCTTAGTTGCAGTGGCATTCCCATTCAACACCCAGTTCAATACAGGTTATGACGATTAGTGTTTCACCTTGCGGTGCGACAACTATCCTCAAATGCTGTCCCTCTTTTGAGTATCCCTCCAGGGCATATTTCGGATCGGGCCTCGAGTTAGGTTCGCTTTTGGCGTAGTTGATATTGCCGGTTTGAATGATTTCAGAAATTTCCTGTTCCGTAATATGGCGACAATCCATCCTGCATTTTGCATGTCGGGTAAACACGAGGTGACTGTGCCGGTCAATGGGCTCGTTACCTGAAGTTGATTGGTCGCATCCAGTTGAAAATAAAGCTACAAAGCAGGTTAGTAAAAAATAAAGTCGAACTGATTTTGAAGCGTCCATCCCTTAGTTTCATTGGTTTTACAGTCAAATATACTACCGGGTCATATAGGTGCAGTAATGTATCTTTGCGGATTCTATGGCAGAAGCAAAGACAGTAGCATTTCACACGTTGGGCTGCAAGCTTAATTTTTCGGAAACCTCTTCTATTTCCCGCCTTTTGGAATCTGAGGGATATAGCAAAAAGGATTTCGATGAGGTGGCAGATGTATATGTCATAAACACCTGCTCTGTCACAGACAATGCCGATAAAGAGTGCCGTCAGTTGGTGAGAAGGATCAATAGAAAATCACCGTCGAGTCTGGTAGTCATCACGGGTTGCTATGCCCAGCTAAAGCCTAAAGAAATTGCCGACATTCCCGGTGTCGACCTTGTTTTGGGGGCCGGTGAAAAATTTAATATTGCCAGCCATCTCAAAGATCTCACCAAAGGAGACTCCACTAAAATTTGCAGTTGCGATATTTCAGATGTAAAGGATTTCAACGCCACCTATTCCATCAACGACAGGACCCGCGCATTTTTAAAGGTTCAGGATGGATGCGATTATAGTTGTTCATTTTGCACTATTCCTCTTGCTCGGGGTAAGAGCCGAAGTGATACGATCGATCATGTCATTACTAATGTGGAAGAACTAGTATCAGGCGGAATAAAGGAGATTGTGTTGACGGGAGTGAATTTGGGAGATTTTGCTGACAGCGATCGTGATTTCCTTCATCTCTTGCAGGAATTAGATCGAATCAAAGAGGTGCATCGCTACCGGATATCATCAATCGAACCGAACTTGCTCACGAATGAAATTATAGAGCTGGTGGCAAACAGTGATCGCATCATGCCTCATTTTCATATTCCATTGCAGAGTGGCAGTAACCGGGTTCTTGGATTAATGAGAAGAAGATATAAGAGGGAATTGTATTCTGATCGCGTCAAAAGGATCAAGACCCTGATGCCGCATTGCGCCATTGGCGCCGATGTGATCGTAGGATTTCCGACAGAATCAGACGAAGATTTTAAGGAGACATTCGATTTCATTCATTCTTTGGATATTTCTTATCTGCATGTCTTTACTTATTCAGAAAGAGATCAAACTAAGGCTCTGGAATTGACACCCATTGTGCCGATGAATAAACGTCATGAACGTAACAAAGTCCTGAGAAACCTGTCTTATATGAAAATGCAGTACTTCACGCAACTTCATACAGGCCAGGTTCGTAAGGTATTATTTGAAGGACGAGACAAAAACGGCATGATGGAAGGGTATACCGACAATTATATCAAGGTCGCCATTCCGCACCGGAAGGAGTGGGTGAATGAGCTGGTGGAATGGAAATTGTAGGCAGGTAAAATGAAGGATTTTTTATGAAGAAGTTCCAGGTTACGATTCAATTTACAATGGATGATGATTTTATGGCGTTGGTGCCAGCTCATCGGACTTACATAAACGATTTAATTGAAAAAGAGATCATTGATCAGTATGTCGTGTCCATGGAGAGTCAACAGGTATGGATAACTTTCACAGCAGAAAGTAAAACGGAAGTTGACAGGTATCTTTCTAAATCTCCGATCTATAAATATTGGACCTACGAAATTGTTGAATTGTTTCTCTACGATGGCCAGCACTACAGGCTGCCTGCATTTAAATTGAACTGACCGGTCATCGTCCTCAATCAATCACGCTGATTTCTTTTTCGCATTCAACCACGCCGGTTTGGCCTTTATCACTTTCTTATAAATAGGACAGGATTCAATATGAGCTCCGGGAAGATAACCCGTACTGAGCAGGAATTCACTTACGATTTCCCCTCCTGTGAATTTGAAATGTTGCTTAAATAGTTTCACCCATTCTTCTTTGGGCTTTGGGTGATGGTGGTCGAGCCACTTCTTGAATGATCCGAATTCTTTTTGGATTGCTTTGATCCTCTTCGCATTTTCGATGGTCGCTTCGATTTTCAGGCGATTTCTAATGATCCCTGCGTCCTGGAGGAGGCGGTCAACCTGTTTCTGCGTGTATCCGGCGACTTTAGTAATGTCAAAATTATTGAACGCTTTAAAGAAGTTTTCTTTTTTATTCAGGATCGTTGTCCAGGAGAGTCCCGCCTGGTTGATTTCGAGGACCAGTCGTGCAAAAAGGTGGTTATCGTCATCTATAGGAAATCCATATTCATTGTCATGATAGGGTATATGAACGCTGTCTTTGTCCATCTTTAATATAGCGGCACAGTAGCTCATTTGTCATACTTAAGGAAGTGAATGTAATGAAAAAAATAAGACAGAATGTTTTTTTGAATCCTGCGTTCAATTTTGAAGACTTCACCAAAGGCGCAAAGAAAAGCGCCTTTGCGTGAAACGTTCAGGCAATCATACGCTGTAACCGCTCATTCACCCAAAGCAGCCACTAGTATTTTTATTGCCCCCCATTCTGCAATTCAGCAATTGTAAAACGGATCAAAAAATGAAATTTGCAGGAGACAATTCAAACTGAGACCATCAATCGTGTATTCAATTCTTCAAAAAACAATTTCAGCCATGACCTTTAAATGCAACTTCAATACTTCAAAAATCGTGAGAACGAGCACGGCATTTCCGCAAGCAGTAATCACCGACAATTACATTTTTCTATCCGGAACACCGGGGATTGATCCAAATACAGGCAAAGTAGTAAGTGAAGATTTTGAAGACCAGTTGCGGCAGAGTTTCCATAATGTTCAAACTGTGCTTCAGGAAGCACATAGTGATCTTTCTAAGATTGTAAAAACTACCATTTTTATGGTTACCGGAAACGATTTTGGGATAGTCAATAAGATCTATTCAGAATTTTTTCCTGAAAATGCGCCGGCAAGAAGCACTCCGCAGGTAATGCCATTTCCTGCAGGCATGCTAGTATCGGTGGAATGTATTGCGTTAGTTTGAGAATTCGAAATATTCAACTCCTCGCAAATGCTGACCGGTTGTTCGCGAGATACTTTCAGACATATACACCGCAATCGCCTCAGGATTCTTCGATCTGCGCTCTGCTTCGCGCTCAGAATGACTAACCCGGATTTTTTTATTGCAACTTGCTGGCTGTACCTCTTGGGTTAGTCTTGTTGCAATCGGCAATTTCGCATGACTGGACTGCTTCTTCGATGAATAAGTAACTGGTAGGAGTATTTTCTCCCTTGACAGTGAAAATGACCTTTGTTGCTCCATTCCCTGTGAGGGCACTAATTTTTTTAATGACTACATTAGTTTGGGCAGAATTTTTATCAACATTAAATTGACCCGTACTTCGATTAGGGTCATAAGCCTCTACATCCTTCCATCCGCCATCTTGTATAAATCTGAAGGATCCATTTGGAGCAGATCCGGTTCCGAGTTTTATTGTATCCCCAGGATGGTAAGTAATGCCATTACTCGCCTTGTATTCCTTCTTGTTCTGAGCAAATGAAATGAGTGGTACTAGTAGCAGGACGATCAAAAACTTTTTCATGGCTGTTTGATTTTATATTTCTGAATATTAATAACATAAGATTTGGCTTATAGAAGATTCAGCGTCCTCATTGCTACCTGCAATAATCTCTCCATGGATCGGATGGTAGTTTGTCTTCGACACGTTAATTCGTTCTGGGATAACACAATAGCGCCGGGTAGGAGGGAGGTCCATTTTTGCCAGGACTATCAATAGAAGATGTGATAATTGAAAATGGCTAAGCAATCTACTGATCCATATTTATTATTTACTCAATGTTTACAGCGCGACTAATCTTACACACTAAATTTTCCCAACCAACCCCATCTGGAGAATTCTTATTAGAAAGGGATCACAATACACAACGTTATTTCCTTTGTGATCATTCGATAGAGTGATCGGGCAAAACGCTACCTGAAATTTCTTCCATCCGGAAAAAGCTCTTCCTGCACAAATTGTTTTTTCATAGGTTTTTGTGCTTTGAAAGGGGCTCCATCTTTTTCATCACGGGGAGATAAACTATGTACCTGAACATCTAATTTATTGTTCTCAGTTAAATCCCGCAATAGTTTCGACCAATTTTCGCAATGCCTTACAATTACATGAATCACGGCTCCTTCTTTTTGCACTTTGCCTTCGACCATTATTAATTTTGACTGGAGAATTTCTTTTCTGTAAATATTCTCGAACAGGTTTTTGAACACAACCAGATTGGCATTGCCTGTTTCATCTTCAATTGTCATAAAACAAATACCCGCCGCCGTTCCTGGTCTTTGCCTTACCAGCACTAAGCCTGCCACCCTTACTATGTCACCATCATTCCTTCTGCTTAATTCTTCAATTGCTATAACATTAGCTTTTGCCAGCTTCTCACGTAAAAAGCTTACAGGATGCTCTTTTATAGAAAGAGACAAGGTACTATAATCATACACTACATGTTCTGATAAAGACATTTCAGGCAGCGAAACATTTGTTTCGAACAAACTTTCAGATGGCTGTCCTCTGAATAATCCAATGGGACTGTCCCTTAATGCGGTTACTTCCCAGAGTGCACGTCTCCTGTCTAATCCAATTGACCTGAATGCATCAGCATCAGCCAATTTAATTAATGCAGATATTGGAACTGCGATATCCAAAACTTCATTAACGCTTGCAAACATTTTCTTTCTTGCCGATACAAGCTTATTTATATCTTCTTCCCGCATTCCATTTATATTCCTGAATCCAAGGCGCAACGCACAATATTTATTTGCTTTCTCTTCCAAGGTATTATCCCAAAAAGAATAATTGATATCAACCTCTCTTGCTTCAACTCCATGTTTTCTCGCATCACCAACAATTTGAGCAGGTGCATAAAACCCCATGGGTAGACTGTTGAGCAACCCACATGCAAAAACATCCGGGTAATAACATTTCAACCATGCAGAAATATAGACAAGATGTGCAAAACTGGCTGCGTGGCTTTCAGGAAAACCATAACTTCCAAATCCTTCCAATTGTTTTAGAATCCTTTCAGCATAGTCTTTTGAATAACCTTTCTTAAGCATGCCATTCCTCAGCCTTTCCTGGAAATGCTTTACCAATCCTTTCGATTTAAAAGTTGCCATACTTTTTCTTAACGCATCTGCCTCTGTTGGAGTAAAGCCTGCCGCAACGGCGGCCAGGCGCATTGCCTGCTCCTGGAAAAGTGGTATGCCCAATGTTTTTTCCAAGATTTGCTTTATTTCCGGTGAAGGATAATCAACAGGCTCCAGCCCATTGCGACGACGCAAATAGCGATGCACCATATCTCCTTGTATAGGACCGGGTCTGACTATAGCGACTTCTATTACAAGGTCATAAAAACATTTTGGTTTGAGTCTGGGCAGCATTGACTGCTGTGCCCTGCTTTCAATTTGGAATACACCAATTGTATCTGCAGCACTGATCATGTCATAAACAGCAGGGTCATCTTCAGGCAGATTGGAAAGAGTGAATTCCTTATTGTAGTGTTCTTTCGCTAATTCAAAACATTTGCGAATACAGGTAAGCATTCCTAAACCCAACACATCCATTTTCAGAAATCCCAGAGCGTCAATATCGTCTTTGTCCCATTCAATACAAGTCCTGTTTTCCATTCTTGCATTCATAATGGCACAAAGATTAGAGAGCTTATCCTGGCATATAACGAAGCCGCCAGTATGTTGTCCAAGTTGCCTTGGAAATCCAATGTACTGCTTAGTAAGATGCAATATTTTATTCAGGTGGGGGTCTTTGGGATTTATCCCCTGTTCTTTTATTTTGTCGTTATCAAACCATTCATCCGCAAATTCCCAGATGCATTTTGACAACCTATTGATTGTATCAACAGACAGCCCCATTGCCTTTCCCACATCGCGTATGGCACCCTTGGCATGCATCGTGGTGACTGTTGCTACAATCGCCGCTCTTTCACGTGTTTCTTTTTCATAGATATACTGAATGATTTCTTCCCTGCGCTCATGTTCAAAGTCTACATCAATATCCGGGGGTTCATCTCTTGCATCAGAAACAAATCGCTCAAATAACAAATCAAATTTTGTAGGATTAACATTTGTAATACCCAGGCAATAACACACGCATGAGTTAGCCGCCGAACCCCTGCCCTGGCAAAGGATCTTCCGGTTATTTGATTCACGAACAATTTCATAATTCTTCAGGAAAAAAAAGGCTATGTTTTTCTTCTTTATAAATGCAAGCTCATAATCGATCGCTTTTCTTATTTTTTCCGGAATTTCCCCGCCAAATTTATCTTTTGCACATTGCCAGGTGAAATCTTCCAATGTTTCCTGCTGCGTTCTGCCATCGGGCATACGATCCTGCGGATAAACAAACTTCAGATCATCAAGACTAAATTGACAGGCTTCGGCAAGTTCCTGCGTTCGTTTAATTGCATCATTATATTGCCTGAACAAACGATGCATTTCATCAACCGGTTTTAGATACCTTTCTGCATTTTGATGAAGCAGGTACCCTGCTGAATAAATTGTACGCTTCTCACGAATACAGGTGAGGATATCCTGCAATTCGCGCCTTGCTGGATTGTGATAGTGCACATCATTCGTCGCTATTAAAGGGATGTCGGAGCGTTTTGAAAGTTGAGAAAGACGAAATAACCTCTTAAAATCATCACTCTGGTAATAACGGGTGGTGGCAATGTATAGATCATTGCCAAGTGCTTCATAATACTCATCAAAGATCTTTTTGAAATCATCTTCAAAATCGAAAGAATTATTTAATGAAGCCGGAGGAATAACAATAAATTTTATCCCTTTCGCATGTTCATAAACATCTGCTTTATATATATCACACTTGCCCTTTTCAGTTCTGAGATTTCCTTTTGAAAGAATTGAGCATAAATTGGCATAGCCATCTTTGTTTGTAGGATATGCCAATAGGCTAGCGCCGTCTTTTAAATCCAGGCGGCATCCTGTGATCATTCGAATGCCGTTCGCTTTTGCAGCCACATGAGCTCGTACAATACCTGCCAGTGAAGTGCGATCAGTAATGGCAATTTCACGGCAACCATTCAATGCGGCCTGTTCAATTAGTTCCTGAGGGTGAGAGCCACCTCTTAAGAAACTAAAATTAGTGGTAACCTGTAATTCTGTATAGTTCATTCCTGATCAATTTCGCTAAGCAAAAAATCCGTGTATAAACCATGATGGATTATTATCATTATCATAATGACCTAACCTGAAAAGCCAATGGCGTTTTCCTTCTTCGTCTTCCACTATATAATAGTCTCTATGCAAGCCGCCATCTGCCCACCACTCTGATTCTAAGCGTTCACATGCGTCGGCCTTTATTATTTTATGTACCTGACCTTTATATCTGAAATTCATGGGCGGATAATCCGGTATAGGCGCAGTAACATGTATCAGCTCTGGCACCCGGAGAAGCTGTATTGGTCTTACCTTTTCAATTTGCCAAGATGTTGCTGGTGGCTCTTTTAATGAAGTAGCAAGTTTAATAGAACGTTCTGGCAGATGATGTTCATCGGGTAAATAACGATGTACTATTTTGTTCCCAAATTTGCTTTCAAGCCTGTCAAGCAACTGCGAAACTTCGCTGCTTTCTAAACTGCTGTTTGATGTCCAGAATGTCTGCTGCGTTGGTTGAATGTCTTCAACTTTCAGTGCTTCGAGTGTAAACAATTCAATCCCTAATGCGGGCTCGATGGTTTCAATTTTCTGCTGAATCAGTTTGAAAAGATGTTCGGTATTATTTGAAGGATGATTGGTGCTTATTTGAACTTGCTCTATTTTCTCATCAACACGATACCCTTTGAATGATGCAACACGAAGACCTTTCCCTTCTTTCTGCAGCCGGGAACATAAAACTTCTAAAATTGTTTCCAAAGCGATTTCAATTCCTTTTGCTGTCTGAATAGGTTCCAAACAAGGCAATCTCTCGCCATATGGTTCGACAGGAATAACCGGTTCAATAAACTCTTCCTTTTTTCCTAATGCCTGGTCGAGTCTTAACAGCATTTGCTGTCCGAATCGCCTGCGAAGTGCAGAACGTTGCATATTCAGAAAACTGCCGATTTGATTTAATCCGAGTTTTGGTAACTGATCCAGCGTATCTATTTCTAATCGTAAAGCAGCAGGAGGCAATGTCATCAAAGCTTCCACTTGTTCACCGCTTTTTATGATTGCTTTTATTTTTCCATGCCTGCATATTGCCCACGCAGTTCCAATGGTATCAGCCATAGCCGCCCGGACATGATAACCGAATTCTTTTAATTTGCCGATCAGGTTTCTTAAATAGTTTTCCTCGCCTCCCCATAAGTGAGTACAGCCAGTAACGTCGAGTATTAATCCATCCGGAGCATCAATTGCAGTAGTAGGCGTGTATCTGATACACCAAAGAGCCAAATTCTGAAGTAATCTTTGCGTGAGGTCGGGTTTATCATCCAACATTACTACTTCAGGTAAGACGACCGTTGCATCAGCTGCGACCATTCCTGCAAATAGCCCTCTGTCTTGAGCGGCTGCACTTACTTCAGTTAAAATAATTTTGCCGCGGTCAGGTAAAGCAAGGACAAAAGGAACATCTTTTAGGTGTGGCTGACGACGGATCATCCAATCCGTCTTTAAATGACGAAACCATATCACTACAAACCTCTTACTCATCTTATCCCGTTTTTCTCACTTCTTCCTGTGAAATTGAAGCAATATTTTTTCTGATCTCGTGAAGGTGATTATATTGCCATTCAAGTTGCCATATTCCCGGTTTTCCATTTCGGACTTTAAGTAGTTCAACATTCCATCTTGGAAACCCGACGCCGGGCAAACCATCAGCTAATTCACTTCGCGATGATGTAATTCGCCAGCGTGAGACGCAGGCAATTGTATTTACAATTTTAGGTTGGTGCCGAACTAAAAAACCTGTTACCCTGCTTTGTTCTGCAGCCAATTGTAATCGCCTCGATTCTTTGAACGTAATATCTTTCAATTCACCAATCACAGCTGCGATCCTGGTACACTTCAAAGCTTCTTCAACAGCATACATTACATCCTTTTCTTTTTTTAGATCGATGAAAATGATTTGGTGCGGTTCTGCTCCAAATTGTTGTAATGCGGCAGGAAATAGTGTTCTGGATGCACTTATCCATATTGACGCTCCCTTAAATTGCATCAGCTTACTTAATAGAGACGCTATAAAACCGTTCGTTGCCGCCAGGTTTTGTTTAGAAGAACTCAAAAATTCGTGGATACAACCGACTGGAAAAATCGCATTTGGAAAAGAGGCTTCGATAGGACGAAAACCAAGGTTGATATGGTTATCAGTCGCTAATGATTTTAATCCCTCAAGTGGAAGGATTTCTCTTTCAAGTCGGGAAATAATTTCCTTTCTAACCGCATCCATATTGCTAAAATAATTAGTAATTTAATACTAAAAAAATTAATAATTTAAAATTGAGAGTGAAGAAGATGTAAGACATTAAATATCAATGAATAAATTCTTAAAAAATGCTTTCAATTGATTATCCTATCTCTAAGCCCACCTTTCAACTGTTATTTTTTTTGTGCTTAATTTTACAATGCCTTTTACTCCTAGTCCCCGACATGGTGATTGATAAATAGTTTACGTTTTATAACTAAGTTTCTTTACCATATATTTTACTGCCGATTCCGTATACGCGTACTGTTAAAAATGCAGCATGCATCTGATATTTTGGTGGCATGACTGTTTATCTAATCTTATAATTAAAACAAATAATCCTATGAGTGAAAATTATTACAACTCTAAGGACTTGGCGAAATTCGGCAACGTGTCGGACTTTCAAAAAGAGCTGGGTGAGAAATTTTTCTCTTATTACTCCGAGGTATTCAAGGACAGTGAATTAACAGCAAAAGAAAAGTCTTTGATAGCTCTAGCCGTTGCACACGTAGTGCAATGCCCGTATTGCATTGACGCATATAGCAGCGATGCTTTCGAGAAAGGGTGGAGCGAGTCGCAAATGATGGAAGCAGTTCATGTGGCTTGTGCTATTCGGGGCGGCGCATCACTGGTTCATGGAGTGCAGATGATGAATCATGTTAAGCAAATCGCAATGTAATGAGATCTCTGAAAGCCCAAAATAGTCTTCTTGCAAATACGCGCGAGCAAGTTGAAATAATCGAACACGGACAAACAGGAGAGTTTGCGTTAGTTCCATTCCAGCAAAAATTGGAAAAAATTAATTTGTATCCTTTTAAGCCTAATCAAATTGAGATCTTCCAAGTGAATATTGGAAAAATGTGCAATCAAACCTGCAGGCATTGTCATGTGGACGCAGGGCCGGACAGAAAGGAAATTATGACTAGGGATACCATGACTCAATGTCTGGAGGCATTAGTGAATAATCCCCAGATCCAAATAGTAGATATAACCGGCGGTGCACCTGAATTGAATCCAGATTTTAGGTGGTTTGTAGAGATGATCAAAGAACTGAACAGGCATGTTATAGTTCGCAGTAACCTTACTATTATTCTTTCAAATAAGAAGTTTTTCGATTTGCCTGAATTTTTTAGAGATCAGCAGGCCGAAGTAATTTCTTCGCTTCCTTTTTATACAAAAGATAGAACTGACAGGCAGCGGGGCGATGGTGTTTTTGAACAAAGTATCAAAGCGCTTCAATTGCTTAATGAAGCAGGGTACGGAAAAGAAAAAACTGGTTTAATCTTAAATCTTGTATATAATCCTTGTGGTGCTTTTCTACCTCCTTCGCAGGCAATATTAGAGAAAGAATATAAGAACGCATTGTTTGACAAATACAAAATTGAGTTCAATAATCTTTATACCATCACTAATCTTCCAATAAGCCGGTTTTTGGACTTTTTAATTTCCAGTGGCAATTATGAGATTTATATGGAAAAGTTGGTTAATGCGTACAATCCGGCAGCTGCCACCAAAGTTATGTGCCGAAACACAATTTCAGTCGGATGGGATGGGCACCTATACGATTGCGATTTTAACCAGATGCTTGACTTAAAAGTCAGTTGTAGCTCAAAGCATATCTCTCAATTCAATACTAAAATACTAAACGACAGAAATATTGTAATTGGCCAGCATTGCTACGGATGTACTGCGGGTGCAGGAAGCAGTTGTGGTGGCGCTATTGCATAATTGTGTTTTAGTGGTGTGGTAGCTCGTTAATATTTCAAACTGATTATCGATTCGGATTTAGTTTAAATCAATGATATTTAAAATTCTGAAAAAATTTATTTCCATGTCGCCTTCGAGCAACTAACAATCTCAAATTATTTTCATGGAGCTATTGGAAAAATTAATGGTGTCAAAGAATTTCCTGATGGAAAAAGAAGTTATCGAACCTCAAGTCGGAGTGATTTTAGGCACGGGCTTACATCATCTGCTCAATCATGTGAAGCCAATAAAAATTATTCCTTACTCTGAGATTCCAGGTTTTCCAATTTCTACAGTAGAATTTCATAAAGGCAATTTGATTTACGGCAACATCAACAACAAAAAGATCCTGATAATGCAAGGTCGGTTGCATTCTTATGAAGGTTACAGTATGCAGCAGATCGTATTTCCTATACGAGTAATGAAGTTAATGGATGTAAGGTCCCTCTTATTGTCTAATGCAGCTGGAGGAATCAATCCTGGCTTCAAAAAAGGAGATTTGGCTTTGATTGATGACCATATCAATTTGCTTTCCGGAAATCCTTTAATTGGAAAGAATTATGACGAACTAGGTCCCCGGTTTCCCGACATGAGTGAACCTTATGATAGACGGTTAAATAATTTGCTGCAGATAAAGGCTAGAGAAGCTGGAATCGAATTGAAAACTGGTGTCTATGCTGCGGTGCACGGCCCAAATCTGGAAACAAAAGCGGAGTATCGCTACCTGAAAATAATTGGTGCTGATATGGTCGGAATGTCCACGGTGCCCGAAGTAATCGCCGCCAACCACATACAGTTGCCTTGCGCGGCCATTTCGGTTATTACTGATGAATGTGATCCGGACAATCTAAAACCAATCAACATTGAGGAAATTATTAAAGTGGCAAGCAAGGCAGATGAGATGCTCTCAAAGTTATTTTATGAAGTAATACAAGATCTATGATGAAAGACGCAGTATTAATTTTTGCCAGAAACCTGAACTTTGGAAAAGTGAAAACAAGAATTGCCGCTACCGGAGGAAACGATTTGGCGTTTTCAGTTTATAATCATCTTTTGAAATATACGGCTTTTATTACTAAACACCTTCCTTTTGAGAAGGTTGTTTTTTATTCCACGCAAATTGATAGAGGTGACATTTGGGATGACAGTATTTACCAAAAACAAGTGCAAATTGGCAACGATCTGGGAGAAAGAATGTACAATGCCCTATTCTCTACGTTCAAACTAGGTTGCTCAAAAGCAATAATCATTGGCACTGATTGTCTTGAACTGACTGCTGATATTATTTTGAATGCCTTTGAACTTCTCAATCAGCATGAGACTGTCATTGGCCCGGCAAAGGATGGTGGCTATTATTTGATTGGAATGAAGAATGCTCACGACGAATTATTTAGAGATATTTCATGGAGTACCGATAAAGTTTTGGAACAAACCATAGCAATTTGTGATCAATTACAACTTTCAAGAAAAATGCTTAATGTCTTGAGTGATATTGATGATGAAAATGATCTAAGAAACATGAACAAACAATTTTATCTGAAATAGTATCGGTATGATAAGTGTCATTATTCCCACCTATAATGAATCAGGCTGCATCAAAGCTACGATACAAAATTTGTGGGCATGTGATGGGGCGAATTTAATTAAGGAAATTATTATTGCAGATGGCGAGAGTGATGACGATACAATTGATATATCGAGATCGGCAGGCGCAAAAATTGTTCGGAGTAACAAAGGAAGAGCAAAGCAAATGAACCGGGGTGCTACTGCGGCCCAAGGTGAAATCTTATATTTTTTACATGCAGATAGTATTCCCCCTAAAAGTTTTACTGCACATATATTAGATGCTTATAGCAAGCAATATATTAGCGGATGTTTCCGGCTGGCCTTTGACTATAATCATTGGTTTTTAAAAGCAAATGCATGGTTCACAAAATTTGATGTCAATGCCTTTCGTTTTGGCGACCAGAGCTTGTTTGTGACCAGGGACGTTTTCCAGAAAATAGATGGCTTTCGGGAAGATTTAGTAATGATGGAAGACCAGGAGATAATTCAACGCATTAAGGAGCAGGGAAAATTTAAAGTAATGAAAGAATATGTGGTTACTTCTGCCAGAAAATATGTTGACAATGGTGTTTTTAGAATGCAGGGAATTTTTTATCAAATTTGGGCGATGTATTACTTGGGGTTCTCGCAGCAAAAAATGGTTGAAGTCCATAAAAAACTAATCAGGAACTACAAATTATAAGTATAACTGGAAATCTCCCCTTGAATGAATGCAGATAGCTATGATATAGTTGTCCTGGGTGCAGGATCAGGAGGATTGAGCGTTGGCCTAACCATGAACAAACTTGGATTTAAAGTATTAATGGTTGCAAAAACTGACAAGGCCATTGGTGGCGACTGCTTAAATGAAGGTTGTGTACCAAGCAAAGCCCTCATTTACGTATCGCGGATCCTGCACAATGTGAAAATGGCGACAGCATTTGGACTTAAAGTTGACGGCAAACCGGATTTGCAAAAGGCAATTGAATACATATATAGCAGACAAGAGATAATTCGTCAACACGAGAATGCTCAATGGTTGAAAGATCAGGGAATAGCTATTGAACTGGGTGAGGCAAAATTTTCGGGCGAGAAGGAAATTGAAGTAAATGGCCAAAAATATCGAGCGAAAAATATTGTGATAGCGACCGGATCGAGTCCAAAAAAATTGAACGTTCCCGGCATTGAGTTGGTAAGATATTTCGATAATGAAAGTGTTTTTCATGCGGATAACCTTCCTGAGCATATTTTAGTTATCGGCGGAGGCCCGATTGGGATTGAAATTGCACAAGCACTAAGAAGGTTTGAAAAAAAAGTAACTGTGGTTCATCATGGTAAATCTATCCTGGAACATGACGACGAAACGGTAACTTCTGTTCTTTTACAAAAATTACAACAGGAAGGAATAGAATTTTGGCTTTCAGCATCTATAGAGTGTTTTACATCATTCCGGGAATCAACCATTAAGCTAAGCGACGGCACTAAGCGCAGTTTATTTTTTGATGCTGTTTTTGTAGCGATAGGGCGTGAGTTGCATTTACAGCCATTGCAATTGGAAAAAGCAGGTATTGAAGTGATGAATTATAAAATTGTTGTTGACGACTACTTACGGACAACTAATAAAAATGTGTTTCTGTGTGGGGACATCGCAGGTGGTCATATTTTTTCTCACGAAGCAGAATTCCATGCTCGTATTTTGGTAAATAATTTCCTGTCACCATTCAAAAGAAAATTGAATAATGATCACCTGTCATGGGTAACATTTACAGATCCGGAAATTGCCGCATTCGGTGTAAGTGAAAAGCAATTGGTGGAAAGAAGAATTAAGTATAAAAGGTTGGAAGCTGATTTTTGCAATGATGACAGAGCTGTTGTTGATAATTATCAGTTTGGAAAACTTATTTTGTTGATCTCTGAAAAACGGATGATGAGGAAGGAGAGGATTTTAGGAGGGACAATGATCGCCCCCGGTGCAGGTGAACTTGTTCAGGAGCTGATACTTGCCAATAGTCAAAAGCTATCGGTTATTGCTATTTTCAATAAAATTTATCCGTATCCGGTAGGTGCTAGAATAAATCAAGCGCTGATAGTGCAACATATGGAAGAAAAGCTGACTAGAAATGTGAAAAGCTTTTTGAGAATCGCTTATCGCTTCTGGGGATAAGAACTACGCTCGCATAATTGTTATCTTTGAATGAATACCCCAACCCATTTGCTCCCGTATGTTCCTGGCGTGATAATTTAGGCTGCCTAAATTCAAGAATATCGCGATACAAACTTGTTTTTGTGAGGGGACTGAGTTTTGCAATATCTTGTCCCAGGAATTGTGATTCAATTAACTGCAAGATTCTTTCTGCACGATCGAGTTGATCCTGGTTTGTTTATTTTGAGTGCCTGCTTTGGGCGAATCTTTTTTCTTGCCATAAATCTTCTTTAGATTGAAATTGATGAGTTTTAGCCACTATTGCTCAGATATCCTACTTATCTTCAACTGCAAGTCCTTTTGACGGCTTATTGAGATCATAAAATCGTCACTGACGCAAGTAAAATAAAGATGGCGAATTGTAACATATTCATTGTTAATGGGCCCCTATTCGCTATTTCTATTTCAGTGTCGTATATTTATGTGTTGGCTGCAATCCAATTTAACACCTTTAAACCTTCAACAATGACACTACTGAAATCATTTCTACGCTCGACGTGTTTGTTAATGCTTCTGCAGCTTTATACGAAGTCCTTGGATGCGCAGGTTTCTGACAATCAGCTCAAACAAGATTTGCTAAAACTGGAGCAAGCATTAGTTATTGGAATAAAAACACATGATACAACGGCCCTGAAAAATATTATAGCAAATGAATATCAACTGTCGGTTGCAATTTTAGATGACACTCTTGTTGGACCAAAATTTCTCCAAGCCGTACGACGTGAACAATGGTTACCTAATTGTTTCCAATGGTCATTTGACTCAGCAGCGCTTACTCAAATTTCAGTTTCAAGTTGGGGAGAAGTAGCAGTTTTCCGATCGCTTCAGCATTTTTACAACTTGATGATCGGAAACAGCCAACCACCTTTTACGGGAGCTTTGGTTACGGATCTGTGGCTGAAACGTGATAAGAGATGGCAGCTCGTAACCAGATTAAGTGAAAGGCTTCCCAAGAAGTAAAACATGACGTAAGTCGAATAACTTCCGATTCTGGACACAAATGGCTTTGTCTTTAATGGAGACAGCTAAGCCGCCCTTTGTTTTTGAAACTAAGTTCTTCGGATTTTTTCTGACCCATGGCAATTTGAAATGATAATGACAAGACGCTTGCAATAGCGAGTAAACCAAAGGATTGGTAGGTCATGGCCAAATATAATATCCGCTACTAACAATTGGAAGTTAATAATGATAATCCCGAAAGTTTTTATTCCTGCCAATAATAAGGATAGTTAGTGTCAATATATAGTAGGGGAATCAAAATTCACGATCTTCTAACCTTGGAGAATTGTTTAAACCAAGGAAAACAAAAGGGTTTCAGAATTCTCTGAAACCCTTTCTAGTATTGAGTGGGAGCACACGGGATCGAACCGCGGACCCTCTGCTTGTAAGGCAGATGCTCTGAACCAGCTGAGC
>PSRA01000134.1 GCA_003175695.1 Bacteroidota bacterium
TCTAATCCGATCTTAAACTCGGGATATTTATCCAGCCACTCTTTGGCATTGTTTAATCGTTCTTGAAAATGTGACAATCCCCACAGGATTTGTCCGCCATGATCGTAAGTAAGCAAATAGGTGGTATCATTGACAGCCGCATTGAAAGAGGCCTGGCACCAGGCATTGGGTCTGGAGGAGAGAAGCAAACAAATACTAAGGAATAATTTAAAAGAAGAAGGAAAAACGAGCTTTCTCCAGCTCATTACTCTCCTGTGCGCTATTTTAAATACTGACAGGTATGGCAGAAAGCGGAATAAACAGCTAAAATTCATATGGGTTTACAAAGTACTGGATTAAAAATACAATAATTCTAATGGTGGGCTAATTAATAAGTTGAGGTGCTACGAATAATTAAAACAGACACTGAATCTTTTGTTGTGCAGGTGAACGGTAAACCTCTCACAGTAGTTGTAACACCATGTATCGTCAACAATACCAACGAAAAGCGTTTCAGGGTGAGCTATAACGGTAGCCCGGTACATATTTTCACCTGCAATGAAAATGAAAAGCATGTTCACGCAGTTAAGGATAAGCTTTTTTCAATGCCCTTGCAAGAAGAGGCGATCGCAAAGGAAATAGAAAACAGGATGTTTGCGTAATATATTCTACGTCTTGATAAAGAAACTCAACAAAACGCCGGCAGAAATTGCCGGCGTTTGTCCTTAAAGATTTAATCTGCTCGTAAGGCCATTTCCTCATTTTCTGTACAAGTTTTGCAGTAAGGATTTATTAATAACCATAAACTGATAGTTATGATTATACGAAATCTCGTGGTCGGCCTTATGGCGGCAACTGCTGTAAATCTGACAAGCACCAACCCCTCTTTTAATCGTGTTCACACACAAAGTGCTGACACGCTGCTGGCTGGCACCTGGTACCTACAACCGGTCCTGCCTTCCGACATGGCCTCCGGCTCAGTAGCATCTATCAATTTTGATCTGAGCAGAAATAGCTTCACTGGCAGCACTGGCTGCAACGTGATGAGGGGGCAATTCAAAAGAAGCGGAAAAGGACTGATGTTCAATGACCAGGTGGTGACCACCAGGATGTCCTGTCCAGGTTATAATGAAGCGAATTTCCTTCGTAATCTTCTGCGGACAAACAGTTACAGGATTGAAAAAGGAATTTTAATATTGATGGTAGACAATACGGAATTGTCGCGCTGGACAAGGAAAGTTACAAAACCAAAGAAGACAGATACGGTTTAGGTTGAAGATGACCGTTGGCAGGAGGTCATTCTCTTTTTGAAGTTATCATGCAGGGGACCAAATTATATTTCATAGCGATCTTAATGCCGCCTGAAATTGCCAATTCAGTCATCACCATTAAGGAAGAGTTTGCTGCACGTTTCAAGAGCCGGCACGCATTAAAAACACCACCACACGTTACTTTGCAGGCGCCATTCTATATGAGCGAAAAGGAAGAAGTCGAATTCAGACAGCAATTGTCTGTTTTTTTTGAACGAATTCCACCCTTCTTTCTTCAGTTCAACAATTTTGCAAGTTTCAAAAAGAAAAAGTTTCCGGTAATTTATATTAATCCTGACAAAAATGAGGAGCTCGAAGTTATACATGAAGACCTGATGTATTTTTTGCGCGAACTGAATTTTCCGGAAGAACAAACCAGAATTTCATTTCATCCTCATATGACGATTGCAAACCGTGATTTAACAGGGGACCAATTTGAAGCGGCGTGGCCGGAATTTGAAAATCGAATTTTTCATGCGAAGTTCAGGGTCCGGCAAGTTCATTTACTCAGGCATGACGGCGAAAAATGGGAGCCGGTTGCATATTTCAAGCTGGGCGGATAATTGTGTTTAAATGACTCTGATCCGGAAGTATTTTTACATTGAATTTTTAGTTTTATATCTGTTCATGGTAGGGTACAATTCGTAACTTGCAGGGTCGATATGTGAAAAAAAAAATCGACGGGAATCAATTTCTATGCACGATTATTTGAAAGGATTAAATGATGCCCAGCGTGAAGCAGTATTGCATGTCGATGGCCCTTTAATGATTGTGGCAGGCGCCGGCAGTGGAAAAACAAAAGTGCTTACAACCCGGATTGCTCACCTCATGGCCAAGGGTGTGGATGCATTTAACATTCTTGCCCTGACATTTACCAACAAGGCCGCCAAAGAAATGAAGGAAAGAGTGGAAAAAATCCTTGGCAACTCTGACGCAAGAAACTTATACATAGGAACCTTTCACAGCGTCTTCGCACGCATTCTCAGAGGGGAAGCACCCAAGATTGGCTTCCCTCACAATTTCACCATATATGATACGGACGATGCAAAGAGTGTTGTGAAAACTGTCGTGAACGAATTAAACCTGGACGACAAACATTATAAACCGAATGTGGTCTACAACAGGATCTCCCAGGCGAAGAATAGCCTGGTTGGGCCATTAGAATATACCAACGATTATTATATTCAGCAGGAAGACATGCGAAGCAACCGTCCGGCTATCGGCCAGATTTATGATGCCTATGTGAAGAGATGCTTCAAGAACGGAGCTATGGATTTTGATGACCTGCTTCTTAAATTTTATGAGCTTCTTAAAAATTTCCCCGACAGCCTGCATAAATACCAGCATAAATTCAAGTACATTCTTATTGATGAATTCCAGGACACCAATCCTGCACAATATGAGATCATCAAACTGTTGGGCGCCGTTTACGAAAATGTTTGTGTCGTAGGTGATGATGCTCAAAGTATTTATAGTTTCAGGGGAGCTACCATTCAGAATATCCTGCAATTTCAGAAAGACTATGAAGATGTAAAGGTGGTGAAGCTTGAGCAGAATTACCGGAGCACCCAAAGTATATTACATGTGGCCAATGAAGTCATTAAAAACAACAAAGGTCAGATACCTAAGAATTTGTGGACTGAAAATATTGTCGGGGAAAGAATCAGGCTTGTACGCACATTGACTGATAATGATGAAGGAAAATATGTGGCAGACACTATCCAGGAGCAAAAATTGCGCAATCATTTTAACAATCGCGATTTTGCCATTCTCTATCGCACAAATTCGCAAAGCCGTGCGTTTGAAGAAAGCTTGCGCAGGATGGGCATTCCCTATGCAATGTATGGTGGAATCAGCTTCTATCAACGTAAAGAGATAAAAGACTATCTCGCATACCTACGCGTTATTGTCAATCCCAGGGATGAAGAATCACTGAAACGAATTATCAATTATCCGGCACGTGGCATTGGAAAAACAACGATAGACAAAGCAGTGTTGTTTGCCAATGAAAAAAATATTTCCATGTGGGAAGTTTTGCTCAATGCGCCTCAGGCGGGGATCAGGGGAGCAGCTGCCGAATCGATTGGAGATTTTGTAACAATGATAAAGAGTTTTGCCAGCATGCTCACTACCAGGAATGCGTATGATGTTGCCATGCATGTGGGCAAACAAACAAATATCGTAAAGGAACTCTTCAATGATAAAACGACGGAAGGACTTGCGAGATATGAAAATATTCAGGAGTTGTTGAACAGTATCAGGGAATGGGTAGACAACACACAAAATCTCTCGCAAATTGACGAAGATGGCGTAGTGCGTGAGCCTGACGAAAATATGCCTGCGGAATCTGCCAATCAGCAAAATCCGGGGATTGTAAGTTTGTCAAGCTACCTGCAACAAATCACTTTGCTGACAGACGCCGATGAAAAAGATCCTGATGCAGATACGGTCAAGCTGATGACCATTCATGCTGCAAAAGGTCTTGAATTTGGCTGCGTATTCGCTGCGGGACTGGAGGAATCACTCTTTCCCAATGCGATGTCCATCAATACCAGGGAAGAACTGGAAGAAGAAAGGCGGTTGTTTTACGTCGTAGTGACCAGAGCCAAACATAAGCTTTGGATAACCTATGCCAACACCCGCTACCGGTTTGGAACATTGGTACAAAATGAGCCCAGCCGGTTCATTGGTGAAATTCCGGAAGAACATCTCGACAGGAGTTTTGCCGGCGGTGGAATAAGGAACCAAAGTCAATACAACAGGAATGCCGGTAGTGCTTTTGAGCGGATGCATCGGGGATTTGATTTCGAAAACCCCAGGACGCGAAATCCACGTCCGGGCGATAAACCGTCTTATGTCGCATCAAGCAACAACAAGCAGCAAACGAAAGAACACACACCCTCTGCTGACTTTAAGCCAAGCGATACTTCTAACCTCCAGGTTGGACAAAAAATTGAACATCAGAAATTTGGGTATGGTGAAGTGATCAAGCTGGAGGGTTCCGTCCATAACCCGGTGGCGACAGTCAAATTCGACCTGAATGGGGAAAAGAAAATCATGTTGAATTATGCAAAACTTAGAATAGTATAATTTTTGATCATATCGTCATGTAACGATGATGGATATCCCTCAGAATATTTGATAACAATGAACAATTCTTAGCAGATATGTTGTAACTTGTAACTGGCCCCCTCCTATCCTGTCAACTCAATTTTTACCTGCTGGATTTTCACCTGCCTCGGAATTCATACCAGAGGAAAACAAACCTATACCCCCCTTCGGACGCTGATTAGCAGCTGTTATTTATTCACCTTTAAAAATTGAAGTATGAGATCTATCTCCATGCGACTATCGATGATTTTGTCATTCATCGCAATCCTACATTACAGTTGTTCGACCACTTCGTCACTTACCAGTGTGTTGGGTGCCAATCCAAATTTGAGTGGAATTTCCAGTATGATGAGCGCTGCCGGGGGTGTCAGCAATATTCTGGGAGCCAAGGGACCTTACACATTATTGGCTCCAACCAATGAAGCGCTCACTGCCTTGGGTGGAGATGCCGTCCATAACATGTTGCAACCAGAAAACAAATCTAGCCTAATGAGTTTTCTCAAGAACCAGGTTATCGCCGGCAATGTCACCCAGGAAGCGCTAAAGTCAGGAACAGTGAGAAACGCTGCAGGTAACTTAGTCGACCTGGGTTCTACGGTTTTGGGAAGCCCTACCAAAACGAAAGATGGGGGGTTGATATTCATAGTGGATAAACTCCTGGGAAAATCTTAGTAAATCAACGAACCAAAATTTATCTATCAGTAATTTTTCATCAAGGATACACAAACGACTCAGCGTTGTGTCCGTTCGTGTGTCCTTGGTGACCGCAGCCTCTAAATGTATGTAGCGACGGTCTATTTAAGCGCCAATTTCAGTTCCTCCAAAACATTTTTGTCTGAGCCGGCAAAGACCTTCTTGTTAAAAATAATAACTGGCCTTTTCAGAAAAGTGTATTCTTCTAAAATTAATTTTCTAAAATCTGATTCTTTCAGGACTTTGTCTTTCAATCCAAGAGTTTTATACTTGATTGCCCGACGACTAAATAAGGATTCATAGCTGCCAGTCATTCGACGCAGTTCGTCCAACTGTTCAGCGGTTATTCTATCCTCTTTGATGTCCTGCATTTCGAAGCCTTTTTTTCTGGCATCAATGCCTTTAATAATTTGCCGGCAGGTGTCGCAGGTGGACAGGCAATAAATCTTTTTCATCTGGTCAAAAATAGTTTCCGGGCGAAATTAAATGAATCTTTTAATTGGGATTCTATCCGATGGCTGAATATCGCAGCGCAAAATGAAATTCCATAAATTAAACGCTATTACACGAAAGAATAGACAATGAATCATATTTTTAAAAGAAAATTGCACTCTATATGACGTTAATCATTATTGGCTTGATCATCTTCATCATTGGCCTTACTTTGGCCAGAAGAGAAGAAAACATCAGACGATTTGCAAGACCCACCAGAATTGTGGGTTTGCTGGTTCTTTTGTTAGGAATTTTTGCTGCATGCTTCATTCAGATTGATGCGGGAGAAGTAGGCGTTCAGAAATTATTTGGAAAAGTACAGGATGACATTTTAACCAGTGGACTTCATTTTATTAATCCCTTGCTCGAAGTGGAAAAAATGGATGTTAAAACTCAGAATTATACCATGAGTGGTGTGCATGATGAGGGCGCAAAGGCAGGCGATGATGCCATACGGGCCCTTACTTCTGATGGATTAGAAGTAATCATTGATCTGACGGTGTTATATAAGGTCTTTCCGGCAAAGGCGCCAAATATTATCCGGGAAACCGGATTAGATTATACGGATAAGATCGTCCGTCCGATCACGCGAACCAAAATAAGGGATAATGCAGTTTATTATGAAGCGGTTGCGTTATATTCTACCAAACGTGACGAGTTCCAGACCAGAATTTTTAAAAGCATTGAAGATGATTTCAAGAACAGGGGCCTGATCCTAGAGCAATTATTGGTACGAAACATCACATTACCTCAGGCTGTCAAGACTTCCATTGAACAAAAAATTACAGCGGAACAGGAGGCTCAAAAAATGCAATTCGTTTTACAAAAAGAAAGGCAGGAAGCAGAAAGAAAACGCGTTGAAGCGCAGGGTATTTCAGATTACCAGCGCATAATAAATGAAAGTCTTACCGATAGGCAGCTGCAATATGAGCAGATTAAAGCTATGAAAGAATTGGCAGCTTCGTCCAATGCCAAAATGGTAATTATGGGCAAAAGTGGATCATCGATCATCCTGGATGGAAAGAGTCAATAAAAAGAAATGTGAAACTGATGACATATTATCCGTGAGGAAATTTCTTTTTCCAGGTCTTGGCATAGTACCAAATCAAACCTGATAGGCTGAGAATTACAAAAACATAAAAAAATATATTTCCCATGTCAATCTTGTCATGAATGAAGAGAAGATCAAAGTAAATACCCAGCGTCATATTAAGCATGAGCCATAACAATCCGAAAAAGACAGACCAAACGATTCTTTTGAGAAAATCTTTGACTTCGGGTTCCATTCTACTCATGTTGAGAATTTTGCCAGGTAAATTAAATGAAAATGTACTTGAGTCCTTGCAGGACTTCTTAATTCATAAGAAGTTTCCTGAATTCAGTAGAGTCGCCGTTGAACACATTGAAGTCTACCCTGGTAAATATGCCATTCACTCTTCCTGATTCGCTGTGTTGCCAGAATGTCCAATTCCTGTAAATCCTGGGTTGTTCCGGCTGAAGATAGTGTGCCACCCATAATGGATACCTGTCGAAATCATCTTTAAGGTATCTTTTGTAGAATTCCACATTTGTATAAATGATGGGAGGCATTCCGTAATATGCCTGGACCGTCTCAAGCCATTCTTTGGCGCGTTCCTTCATTTTGTCTGCGGGAACACCGTAAGTTTGTTCGATGTCAAGAACAGGAGGAAGGTCTCCCGGCACAAGGTTAGCCGAATTAATAAAATTCTCTGCCTGGGATTTCCCGCTTTTCGTGGAAAGGAAATAATGATAAGCTCCTCTGATCAATCCGGCATTCTTTGCTTTCTTCCAGTTCCGTTGAAAAAATGCATCTTCATTACCCAGGCCTTCAGTGGCTTTAATGAATGCAAAGGTTATGTGAACGTCATTTACATTCATCCCTTTGACAGATTCCCAGTCTATAATATTCTGATATTTTGAGACGTCAATTCCGTGGATGCCATAATTGATAGGAATGTTGGTACCAAATTCGGGGTAATTAACAAAATGGGATTTTCTTTCCAGCCACCAGTCATAAACGACAAAACATAGCATGACAAACACAGAGGCGATTAGGCAAGTCACAATTAGTTTCCAGGCTCTGCTTCTCGGTTTCTTCGGCATATAAGCAATTAGTAGCGCACAAATATAAATACTAGAACGAATGGGTGGACCACGCGATTGTTCAAAATAAAGCTAATCTTTTATAAAGGTCAATTCTGCCTTCCGTCTTTTCTAGTTATTTTTATATTCTCTTATGCCATCTTTGAATTGGAATGATACGGCCAATTTGCTAACAAAACTCACCTGGAGGCGCAGTTGGAATGCTGCTAAAGTGTTATCAAGTTATTATTTAAGTAAGTGGACACAAAAACCGCTTCAGTGGGGATATCCGATCTCCGTGTCTTTTGAACCCACCACCTCATGTAATTTACGCTGTCCCGAATGCCCAAGTGGATTAAGGTCTTTTACCAGGCCGACTGGCATGCTCGAACACGATTCATTCAGACAGATGGTTGACCAGATGTCGGACGACCTTTTATATCTTATTTTTTATTTCCAGGGGGAACCATATTTGAATCCGGAATTTCTTAATATGGTGAAGTACGCTTCTTCTAAAAACATCTATACGGCCACTTCAACGAACGGGCATTTCCTGGGTGAAGAGAATGCAAAAAGAACGGTAGAAAGTGGATTGGATCGGTTGATCATTTCCGTTGATGGCACTACACAGGAAGTATATCAGCAATACCGGGTGGGCGGTAAGCTTGACAAGGTAATAGAAGGCGCCAGAAATATTGTGAAGTGGAAAAAGCAATTAAATAGCAGGAGGCCCTTTGTTTTCTTTCAGTTCCTGGTTGTAAGGCCAAATGAGCACCAGGTGGCGGAGATGAAAAATTGGGCAAAAGAAATTGGAGTCGACGAAGTGAGATTCAAAACGGCACAGGTATATGATTTCAAAAATGATCCTAATCACCTGATCCCGACTCAATCAAAATATAGCCGTTACCGGAAAAACGGATCAGAAGAATACGAAATTAAAAATTCACTCAGTAATCATTGCTGGCGTCTCTGGCATGCTCCCGTGATTACATGGGATGGCCTGGTGGTCCCCTGCTGTTTTGATAAAGATGCCCAGCACAAATTGGGGGATTTAAAAACTTCGGGTTTTCGGGAAATTTGGAAGGACGAGAAATATGTACGCTTCAGAACGCAAATGTTGAGTGGCAGAAAGAACATTGATATCTGTGCAAATTGCAGCGAAGGAACAAAAGTCTGGAGTGATTAAAATTCCTGATTCATATGACATTCACCCCATCTCTGCAATCAAGGCTGGAGCATCAGCATGAGACTATTGGAGAATTGACGCAAGACCTCTCCTTGTCAAGTCTAAAACAAAGAGTAAATCCTGAAAAGTGGAGTGCTTTTGAAAACATCGTTCACCTGGTGTCTTACCAGCCAATATTCATCGAACGATTAGAACTAATCCTGCAAGGAGATAAACCGCAATTTCCCAGGTACGTGGCCGAAAACGATCCAAAATTTCATGAGTATTTATTGAAATCGCGGGAAGAGTTGTTTCAAATTCTTTACGCTGATCGTTCGTTCATCATTCGCCGGTTAAATGGATTGAACGAGAAGGCGATCTCTTACGTGGCCCGTCACCCTAAATTTGGATGGCAGCCTCTGACGGGGTGGGTGGAATTTTTTCTACTTCACGAATCGCACCATTTATTTACGATTTTTCAATTGATTTGCACCATTCGTCAAGCAGAGCAATAATTCACTATTTTTATGCCATTCTTTTAACAACCTATGACGCTTGAAAAGGATATCAATCAACAGAAGTTCAGAAATGAACATCAAAAATCCGTGATTAACCTCATCTATACATTCAACTGGGTGAATGAAAAAATAGATAGGATTTTTGAACAATTTGAAATTACCCAGCAACAGTTTAACATCCTGCGTATTTTGCGTGGAGCAGGCGAACCCTTATCCACCTTACAGATACGTCAAAGGATGTTGGATAAAATGAGTGATACCAGTCGCATCGTAGATCGGTTGATCAAAAAAGGGCTTGTCAAAAAAAATGTGTGCAAATCCGATCGACGGCTGGTAGATGTCCTGATCACGCCGAGGGGAAAAAAGTTGTTGGCGAAAATCGATGCACAAAATAATGAAATGGATGCTGTGTTTAAAAACCTGACTGCAGCCGATGCCAAAAACCTGAATATCCTTTTGGATAAAATTCGAAATTCCGGATAGCAATTATATTCTTGATTCTGACGAAATGATCTTTGTACTGCGAAAGAAAACTTGCGTGGCCGACTTAGTTCCCTACTTTAATCGCCTGTTCTTTTTGTTCAGGAAGAATCTCTTTCTTCCTATGATATTATTTATATCCCTCATCGGACATGCGCAACCTAAATATGAATTCAGGGGTGTTTGGATAGCTACGGTCGATAATATTGATTGGCCCTCGAAAGGAAACTTTGACAGTGAAAGCCAAAAATCTGAATTCATCCGCCAATTGGAGATGCATAAAAAGAATGGAATGAATGCTGTGATAGTCCAGGTGAGACCGGCTGCAGATGCTTTCTTCCCGTCCCAATATGAGCCCTGGAGTGAATGGTTGACGGGAAAACAGGGACAGCCTCCGGCCAGCTATTATGATCCCCTGGCTTTCATGATCGAAGAGACTCATAAACGCGGCATGGAATTCCATGCCTGGTGTAATCCTTACCGGGCAGTTTTCAAAATAAGCCAATCAACCATCTCACCAACGCATATCACAAAAATTCACCCGGAATGGTTCCTAAATTATGGAGACACGAAATATTTTGATCCAGGTAACAAAGATGTTCAGGCATACGTGACTGAAGTGATCCGCGATATGGTTCACCGTTATGATATAGATGCAGTTCACTTCGACGATTATTTTTATCCTTACCGAATCGGTACACGTGAATTTCCTGATGAGAATTCTTTTAAAAAGTATGGGGCAGGAATGAGCCGGGACGATTGGAGAAGAAGCAATGTCGATTCCATCATCATAAAGCTGAGTAATGCCATCAAAAAAGAGAAAAAATTCTGCAAATTTGGTATTAGCCCCTTTGGAGTTTGGCGAAACAAAGACAGGGATACCTTAGGCAGTGATACGCGTGCCGGTCAAACCAATTATGATGACTTATTTGCCGACATTCTGCTTTGGCTGAGAAATGGATGGATTGACTATGTTGCGCCGCAGATCTATTGGGAGTTTGAATTGAAAGTTGCTCCCTATGGAGTATTGCTTGATTGGTGGAGTCGTTACTCATATG
>PSRA01000057.1 GCA_003175695.1 Bacteroidota bacterium
CATTTTGTTAAAAGATGAAAAAGATGGCCGGGTAAGCTATGTTATTGAATAGAGATGCCTTATTCTTGCATTTCCTGAAAAGGACCTAACCTTTATCCTCTTCTTTTCGTATGTGTAATTGCAGGACCAGTTTTGCGTTAAAGGAAAAGTGTGTGTGGCAGAGGTCCGGTTCGCCGAAACTATTATTTCATAACCATTCTCTTTATGAAAATTAACATTGCAAATCGATTTCCCGCTTGGTTATCAGCTTTTTGTGTAGTAATCGCCGGCCTGACCGCCTGTAAGAAGAGCACCTCATCCAATACCACGGCAGGTCCCCAAACCATTACCACGGTATTAAAAAATGCGTCAGACGTAACTTTATTCTACTCAGCCATGACCCGGGTTCACCTAGATTCGACTTTCAATGGCCCAGGCCCGTTTACGGTATTTGTTCCAACAGACAATGCATTTACTGTAGCAGGCATTACCGGGAGTTCACTGAGCGCTTTGACTGTTGATTCCCTGAAATATTTCCTTTTATACCATACACTTGCCGCCGGCCTGCTCTCAACCAGCTTACCTGCAGGCCCAAACGCAAAAATGGTTACGGCCAATGGTGATTCTGTTTTTATTACGGTAAACACCAACGGAATCTTCATCAATGGAATTCAAGCTTTGTCCCATGATGTTCAGGCCAGCAATGGTTACATTAATGCAATGTCAGCGCCTTTATTTCCGCCCAGGGGAACTTTATTGCAAACACTTCAGGCAGATACTTCATTCAGCTATATGGTGGCAGCGGTTTCGAGAGCGAGCTTGGGGAGTACAGATATGAATGGAATGTTGGCCTCTGGTGGTCCGTACACGCTATTTGCTCCTGTAAACTATGCATTCCGCACTGCCGGATTTGCCACTATCGATCAGATAAATGCCGCCAATTCGGATTCTCTCGCAAATATTTTGTTGTATAATATGTTACCAGGAAGGACCTTCACGTCTGATGTAAGCAGTGGCACTTTCAGGACGACCTTGAATGACAGTACTATTTTGTTCATGTCGTCCGGAGCCACCAGGCAAATAAAAGGTAGCATGAATACAATTCCGGCAAATGTCATCGCGGCTAATATTATGGCAAGAAATGGAGTGATGTATGCCATTGACCAGGTATTGCGTCCAAAACTCCCCTAAAAGTTTACCCTTGACAGTTGCGAACTGAAGGCGCCTGCAATGTCAGTCATCGGGAGAATGTCAACTGTCAACTGACAGGGCAATTGCTTTCACGATCTCTCTTTTATGGGGAGGACCTGGCAGCTTACTTACGGCAAATCCTGCTTCCTCCATTGCATTTCTGACCGATTTTCTCGAGCTATAGGTAACCAATACTCCACCAGGATTCATCATCGCATGAATTTTCCGGAAGATCAAAGCGGTCCACAATTCAGGCTGAAAACTAGGATCAAAGGCATCGAAATAAACAAGATCGAATTGAATACGGGGATCATAAGTTGTAAAATCGCCCAATATTTTATGTAAAAAGAAATCGGCTGTAATCATTGTTTCAGCGTTCCAAGCTGAAGAATGCATTTGAATGAAAAAGTTTTGCATGGATGGAACCTGTAGTTGCTGACAATAATTCAATTTTTCCGCATCGGACATATCGAGAGGATAAGCCTCGAAAGCAGTGTAGTGGATTTTTGCATTTTCTTTTTCTGTTTCAATGAGTGTCAATAGCGCATTGAGACCCGTGCCAAATCCCATTTCGAAAGCGTGGATGATTTTTTTTTCTTTCAGGATGGGCTTCAGGCCCGAATCGATAAAAACGTGTTTGGATTCCTGGATTGCGCCATGCTTTGAGTGATAGCTTACCTGATGGTTTGGCAGCAATACTGAATATGAACCATCGTCGGTGAGAATAATTTTTCTTTGATGAAATTGATTTGCCAAAGGATGATTAATTTTCAGATGCGAATGTATCGTGACGCTGGATACTGGGTCCGGCGTCTGGTATCAGGGATCCAGCATTCAGAAGCTCAAATCGTGCATAAAGAAATTCATGAAACATCTTGATCATTTATTCAAGGATAAGAAATTAAAAAAAATAATTGACGGACAAAAACCCTATAGGCTTTCCAGGAGTAAAAATATTCATTTGGATCTATGCAATTCCATCATGAGTCAGCAGCTTTCGACAAAAGTGGCTGAAATTATAAATGCGCGATTTATCAAGTTGTATGAAGGCGAGCCTTCTCCTGAACGAATAATGAATACGAGCACAGACAAGCTGCGATCCATTGGACTTTCCAATGCCAAGGCCTCTTATCTGCAAAATGTGGCGCGGTTTGCCCTCGATTTCGGAATGGATCATGCGCACCTGGATAAGATGGAAAACGAGCAAATCATCGAATACCTGACCCAAATAAAAGGAGTTGGCAAATGGACTGTGGAAATGATCTTAATGTTTACCTTGGGAAGGGAAGATGTATTTGCCATTGACGATCTTGGGATCCAGCAATCCATGGCAAAGTTGTATAAGCTTGATTCCAGGAATAAGAAAAAATTCCGGGAAGAGTTATTGAGTATTTCGGACAAGTGGAAACCGTTCCGGACATACGCTTGCATTTATCTTTGGCGCTGGAAAGACGCGGGTGCTTTACAGAACAAAAACAAGCCTAAGGCAACCCGTTAACTTTGTAATCGTACCTATAAATTGAAACACTTTTCTTTGCTAACCTCTTTAAATTTAATGTCCGGGATAATGCTATTAAGCATTAAATTGCGTTTTCTGGCACTTTTGTAATCTCTCATTTATATAATAAAAATTTGAAACATGAAAATTCTGAAACTGGTTCCCATTGTTTTTTCCGTTATCGCAATGGTTGCAATTGGTTGCAAAAAAGGTGATACGGGTCCAGCTGGTCCCGCAGGTCCCGCTGGTCCGGACAGCGTTATTTATTCAGGATGGATCACGCTGAATACCCCAAGAAGTGTTAGCGCGGCTGGCGATACTTCTTATTCACAAACTTTAACTGCTGCATCAATTACTCAGGCTGTGCTTGATAAAGCTGTCATTGTAAGCTACTTTAATGTTCCGGATAGTGCTGGTGATCATATTTTCCCTACTGCATCAATTGGGTTATTCGCAAGCGAGACTTTTTCGGTTGGGAAAATCGATTTATTTTCTCTGGTGGATCTTACTGGACTCCAATACCGTTATGTGATCATATATGGAAAAATTCAGGCCAACAAAATAATATCCGGTCCTGCGACAGGTATGACCGTACAGCAGCTTAAGAATATGAGCTATAAAGATGTTCAACAATTGGTATTAGGCTCACCGTATAAGGTGGTATCTAATTGACATAAATGATTAAATAAGAAAGCCGGCATCGATAGAGTGCCGGCTTTCTTATTTAGTGGGATTGAATATTTGAGGAAAGGACCGGAATTCCTTGTATTCTGGCCCCTGTCTCACATCCCTTCAATCATACTTTTGCAATACATGCAATACAAAAGGATCAATCGATTTCGTCGTATCGTTCATTGGCTTTCCAAAAAAATGCATCTCATATTCGGTTCGATAAACCCCCTTCGCCTGTGTTCTCGCAAATAACTCTTTATGGAAAGAAGTATAAACGATATACCCAGACGCAAACGCTCCTAAAAGCATGTAAACCGGAAACAAAGCTTTAAATAAATTGCGAACAATCTGGCTCCTTTCTCCGGAGTATAGCTGAAGCAAAACCGCCGCCATGACAGGCATTACCGGAACCCAAAACCGTGGATCATTAAAAGGCCAATTGAACATGATCAGACAGTAAAACAAAAAATAGGCTTTTATAAAGAATGGAATTGAGTTTTTTCTGAAATAAAGTCTATGAATGAACCAAACAAAAACGGCGAGACCAACCAGGATAAATACAAACTCGCCTGCTTTTGCTACATAATCAATCACTTTGTTGGAAGGGGTGTTGATGAAGATCTCGCCCCATTCCTTGAATCTCCAGCTAATCCTTTTAAAAAAGGGAGCCTCCTTAAAGTGCTCAGACAGTACCCCACCATAGTGATTGATCCCTAAAGGTTTTGAAAAAATAATTAAAGCAGCTGTCAACAGTACGAGCACAGCACCAACCAATATCTTATTTTTTTTCAAAAACGCTAACTGCTGGACACGATACTGCCAAATCAACCCCACTGCTATAGCACCGATCAAAGTAATACCAACTGTGCGCGTCATGAATGCCAGCCAGCCGAGGATTAACGACAGCAGCAATAGCTGGAATTTTTTTTGAACGGTGAAGTGATAAAAGAAATAAATACTTGCCAGAGAGAAAAACAAATATTGCATTTCGGATAGCGGATGAGTAACAAACTTTACAAACAACCAGTTTATTAATACCAGGATAAAGAACAAATAGACGGAAAATTTCTTGTCGAACACTTTGTAAAGAAAGAACAAACCTGCAAAGAGGTAAATAGTATTTATAAGTACAATGGAGAAAGATTTCAGGATGCCTAATTTGGTAAAAAGAAGAAGGAGCGCTGTGTATCCGTAGGGAAAATAATCACGGGAAGCTTCGGTATTGGCCGGACGCCCCGCTTCAATCCATTCTTTGATGGCGTAGTACCGCAGCGAGTCCAGATGTAATCGAAGAGGAGTAAAGAGGTCAGCAATGTACACAGCCACCAGCAGAAAAAAAGCATACTTAAGAAATAACTGGATTCTGCTACCAGCCGCTTGATCGGGTTGGGATAACATGTTGGGTTGTTTTATTTTTTTTCTCCGACGGCAATTACAGAAAGTCCGGTTTTGTGAAGAACCACCTGGTCTACCAGCCGAATCAAAGGAATTAGTTTGTTATAAAAATTCAATTGGTTTTTAGGAAGGATTTTCTTTTTCAACACAGATCCGGAAAACCACCATCCGGCAATCCCCGCCGCGTTAAAATACTGCGAGTGCAGGATGGATAAGCCCTTGCCTTCCATCAAAGCTGATAGCGTTTTCTTGTTATATCTTCTGAAATGTCCCAGCTCTTTATCAAAACCATTGAATAACCAATCATATGCGGGAACAAGCACTATCAGTCGGCCACCGCTCATTAACAATTTACAACAATTCTCCACAGCCGTTCCATCGTCCTCGATATGTTCCACTACATTAGAAGCGATGATGCTGTTAAAAGAATTGATTAATGCGGGATATTTTTTTTCTATTTCTTTCTCCCCAAGATCGAGTCGGTACACTCCTTTCAGGCGATTGTCGCCAGAAAACCTCGATTTTAATTTTTCGCAATAGGACATTCTCAGGTCACTCAGATGAACCTCAGAAAATTTTTTCAGAAGGAGAGATGAAATATTCCCAATGCCACTTCCAATTTCAAGGATGTTGTCCCTGCAATAAAGAGAGAGATTTTCAAACATCCACTCGTTAAAATGATCCGTTTTCGCAAATAATTCTAATGTTTCTTGCCCAACAGGATCTTCATCAGTCACACGCAATGTTTCATCACTCATCTGGAGAAAATGTTGTACTTCACAATACTGTATAAAGCGCTAAAGCCATCTTTCCAATTGATTTTCTTTCCCTCTGCATACGTCCTTCCATAATATGAAATGCCTACTTCGTAAATACGAATCGCGGGGATCCTGGAAAGTTTGGCCGTCAATTCAGGATCAATCGCAAATCTTTTTTCCTTTAGAGGAATTTGTTGGAGTGTGGTTGTTTTTATCAGCTTATAACAGGTATGTACATCCGTAAGGTTCAGGTTCGTAAACATATTCGTAAGAAATGTCAGGAATTTATTCCCGATGGAATGCCAGAAAAAAAGTATACGGTGGGCATTTCCCCCTAAAAACCTCGATCCATAAACAACATCTGCGTCTCCGCGGATTACGGGTTTAATAAGCAGGTTGTACTCTTCCGGGTCATATTCCAGATCCGCATCCTGAATGATACTGTATTCCCCCGTTGCTTTCGGAATAGCTGTGTGAATAGCTGCTCCTTTTCCCATATTTACTTCGTGCCTGAAATAACGGATTCCCGAGTCGGGGTGCTCGCTCATATATTTCTTTAAGGCCTCTTCAGTGTGGTCGGTGGAACAATCATTTACCAAGATAATTTCCTTCTGGATATTATTAATAAGTTGAACGTCGGCAATTCGATCCAGGATTAAGTGAATCGTATTCCCTTCATTGTACACGGGTATCAGGATAGAAAGCTTGGTAAATTTTTCCATTTGTTGATAAGATTGTATTAGGCCTGGTTAAGGTTCACTCCGGGCATGGATTTTAAAGGCAGAGCAGTTTAGAATATATTGTTAACCAGATATTTAGCTAATTCCTTGTATTCAGGAACGAATCGCTAAAATAGCTCATAGAATTCTAATCTGCAAGCTGTTGCAGGATTATTTGGCAATTTATTGTCTAAGCAACAATTCAATTCTTGTGGTAAGCGCGACAGGAAAGATAAGAACATTGTATACTAACTGAGGCCAAGGAGAACATAAATCGACTGATAATAGAATTGCAGAAAGACATAAAAGGAGATGATACGGGATAGAATGAAGACAGGGGACAATTTTCATTACGTTCAATTGTGATTCCTCGAAATTTAGGACGGGTGTCTAAGACAGGTTTTTTCATGTTTGGGGAAGTCTTCACAACGACGAGTATTTATTTTTTGTAATGTCGGTGAAGCTATTCCGGGCCGATTACGGCTGACAGGAAATTGGCGAACCGATTTATGTTTACATTTAGCGGCCCTTTCCACACCTTAACAAACCGACTTATGGGTAAGGCTATTACCCGTACTGCGTGGATAGACCACCTTCGATCTTTTCTTACTGTTCTGGTTGTGGCTCACCATTCATCTCTGGCATACACCACGTTTGCCAAATTTAATAAAGCGAACTACATGAGTTCAACTGCGCCGGTTGTAGATAATTCAAGAGGGATTGTGATGGATATCTTTGAAGGTTTCAACGACATATTCTTTATGGCGCTGATGTTTTTAGTTAGCGGCCTATTCTTTTACCGCAGCATTGCGAAAAAGGGAAAAAGGAAATTTTTGTCCGATCGACTTTTGCGGTTGGGCCTGCCTTTCGTCATTGTGGTCACGTTGATTATGCCCTTGGCTTACTACCCTTCTTTTTATCTTGCAGAGCAGCGAACGAGTTTTGCCGCGTTTATCCACGATTTCATTTTTCACCAGCGCTGGCCTGC
>PSRA01000275.1 GCA_003175695.1 Bacteroidota bacterium
TCCCGATAAGGCTTCCCGGCGGGTTATCATAGGACCATAAAAAATCAACAACAATATATTGCCAGCCATATTGTTTTAAATTCTTTGCGACATAATCTGCATTGGCTTTGACTTCATCTTCATGCACAGCGGAACCGAAACTGTTGTAACTATTCCAGCCCATGGGTGGAGTCTGTGCGACCTGAGCATCAGTATTAAAAACTAACAACTGAATGAATAAAACCGGAAATAACCTATTTAAAAAGTTCATCTTTAATGTTTATAATATGGCCGCAAACCAAATGACTTCACAGCAGTCATGAGTGAATTTTTGATCGTACCCTAATTAGAAGCAGAGAATGTATTTTTTAGTTTACTTAATGCGGTCAGGGCATGTATTTTTTCGTCAGGTACGACTTTATTATAAATTCGAATTTCATCAATCACACCATTGAAGAAATAAGGGTAAATGGGTGAATCATGCCTCCCTATAAAAAGATCATCAGGGTTTGGCGTAAATGCAACAGCCTTGCTTGCTGTGCTCAATAATGCTCCATTGACATATAATTTAGAGATAAGTCCATCATATGTATAGGCGACCGTATACCACTCGCCCGGGTGAATAAATGGAAAGGTGTAGTTACCTGCTCCTGCACCGGCACCTATTGGATTATTGTCACCGAAACTGCCATAAAAGAATTCTTTTGTTGTATCAGCCGCTGCTGAGCAACTTGATGCACCAACGATGGAAGGATCATCAAACCTCAAACTATAAAATCCATTAATATTATCGGGGGAGCCTTTTCCAAAAATCTGATTACCATGACAGGGGCCCTGGTAAAAACCATTTACTTTAACGATGGCGAACATGGTTATCACTGATGGATTGAGACTGGCACTGTTTGAAACCTGCATGTAACTGCTGCTTCCGTCAAACAAATACGCGTTGTTTGGCCTTCCAAAACGATCGCTGGTCGGGGTAGCGTTGCTGAAAATGATATTATTATTATTGCCGCTGCTATCTTTTAAATTACCTCCATCAAAATTATAATACGCTATTAAACCATCTCTCAGGTCGAAAAGGGTAGTAGTATCGTGAATGTTCTTTATTGTGGTATCGTGAATGTTTTTTATGGTTGTGTCATGAATATTTCTGATAGTTGTAGTAGTATCGTGAATGGTTTGCGTTTTTGTGCAGGAACTAATGGGCGAGCTAGCTGTAAAGCATAGGGCAAAAGGGACAAAAGTCCCGAAAAGTAATTTCAGAGATTTCATGTTGGTTTGGGTTTGGTGCCTAAATATATAAAACTTTGCAATTCTCGTGGCAATTAAGGAATGCATTATGTTGATTCTTATCATGAAAGCGGGTAAGAAGGTAACCAGCCATGAATGAACATTTGCAGCCTTATTGGCTGGTTACGGTGAACAGTAGATGCAAAATGGAGCCCCATGAAATACTAGAATCAATGACCTTGTTATTCAAAGAATCTTTCTATTTTTAAATAAAACATTTTTATATGCCAGGACCCGGCGCTTATTGGTTTGGCAAAGAAGAAATGGATGCTGTGATGCGGGTGATGCAAAGCGGGCATCTGTTTCGTTATGGAAGTGAAGATGATCCGAATTTTTTACACACGGTGGCGACATTGGAAAAGGAATTTGCAAATTATTGCGGAGCAAAATTTGGGTTGGCAACGTCTTCCGGAACTTCTTCGTTGATTGCCTCCCTGGTAGGGCTCGGACTAAAGCAAGGCGATGAAATTATTGTTCCCGCGTATACTTTTGTCGCGAGTTATACGTCGTGCATTTTCTTAGGATTAAATCCCGTGCTGGCTGAAATTGATGAAAGTCTTACGCTCGATCCGGGCGATATTGAACACCGCATTACGGCCCGCACCAGGGCTATTATGCCTGTGCACATGCTTGGCAATTCCTGCGACATGGACAGCGTCATGGCAATCGCAAAAAAACATAACCTGCTCGTGCTGGAAGATTGTTGCCAGGCAGCAGGTGCATCATACAAAGGAAAAAAAGTCGGAACGATGGGTGACATTGGTGCGTATTCGCTTAACGTTTTTAAAACAATTAGTAGCGGTGACGGAGGTCTCGTTGTCACTAACGATGCAAATGTTTACGAGATTGCTTTTGGTATGCACGACCAGGGACATAAACCCAGCCGGCTCGGAGTTGAAGTTGGGTCACGGAATGTGCTTGGACTAAATTTTCGCATGAATGAACTTACTGCGGCGGTTGCACTAGCGCAGTTGGGTAAGATTGATACAATTATCTTAGCGCTTCGCGAAAAAAGAAACAGGCTTAAAAAGCTGATAGGGGAACCAAAAGGTTTTAAGTTTAGAAAATTGAATGATCCAAGTGGAGACTGCGCAACACTTTGCACAATTGTTTTTGATACGCGTGAAGAAGCCCTGAAAGTTTCAAAAGCTTTGGGATCAAAGACACTGGATCAAAGCGGGTGGCATGTGTATGCAAACATGGAGCATGTAATGGCTCATTTGAAGAAAATAGGACAGCCGCACACAAAAGGTGCTTATCCAAAGACAGATGATATTCTTAGTCGTGCCATGAACATTAGTATTGGTGTGGTGGACGCAGGACTGGGTGCAGGGTGGGGCATCAACATCAATTCAAGTGATGAAGAGATTGAGAAGGCTGCCGAAGAATTCATTAAAGCATGCCGATAAATAGGAAAGCACCAATTGATGATTCCAAGATCAAAAGACTGATGAAAAACAAATTGACAGAAATGTTTTGTAGCAAAATACCTCTTGCGCTGGTAATTGCCGTTTTCGTTATCGATTTTGCTGCTGCCCAAAAAATTGAAGTAATTGTATCCTCTCAGGCAGGCGATCGACTTTTTAGGAAAAGTGATGCAACATTTAGTGCTGATGCAAAACCATCTTCCGCCATTATATCAGTAGATGAAAAAAAATCTTTTCAGACAATAGAAGGATTTGGCGCAACATTTAACGAAGCAGGGATGATCTGTCTGAATTCACTTTCTGCTGAAAAGCGCAATAACGTACTCGAATCCATGTTTGATTCTGTAGAAGGTGCAGGTTTTACTGCGATGAAATCTCCGATCGCTGCGTGCGATTTTGCATCCGGGGGGCCGTGGTACTCCTACGATGAAACTCCGGGAGACACTTTGATGAATCATTTTAGTATTGAAAGGGATTTAGGTGCGAATGGATTGATCACTTTTATCAAAGCAGCCTCACGGTTTGGAAAATTTCAGATCGAATCACCGATGGATTTTGCGCCCGATTGGATGTATTATAGTATGAATCAGGGAGAGAAACATGTGAAGCCTGAATATTATAGTGCATTGGCGAGATATTATTCGCGCTATTTGAAATCATATCTAGAGAATGGTGTGCATATTGATTATCTCAATTTATTCAATGAAGCAAACAACACGTGGTATTCGAATGTGACGTACAAAGAAATGAGTGAAATGATAAAAGGTTATGTCATGCCTCAATTGAAGAAAGATGGGTTGAATGTGAAAATTCAGTTTGGCGAAACGGCCAATCGTCCCGAGGCTATGGAAAAATTTCCGGTTGCGCTTGATGACAAGGACCTGCAGAAGTACATTCATTCACTCACCGTTCATGGTTACGATTGGGACAAATTTTCTATCTTAACTGATTTGCATAACCGGTATCCCGATTTGCCTATCTATATGACTGAAGTGTGCTATGCCAGTCCAAATAATCTTGCCCCGGATCGTCCGAGAGGAATGCCGGTATATGAATTTAGTGACGGTGAATTTTGGGGAAACATGATCGTGAACGATTTGAAGAATTGGGTTAGTGCATGGATTTACTGGAATATGATATTGGATGAAAACGGTGGCCCCTGGCTGGTTTCCACGGCGCATGGAGATCCTGAAAACAACAGGCAACATCCTGTGGTTATCATCAATAGAACAACCAAAGAGGTTGCTTATACCGGTTTGTATTATTACCTTTCTCATTTCAGCAGATTCGTAAGACCGGGTGCCAAGAGAATAGACTGTGCAGGTAATTCAAAGCAATTAAATGTTGTAGGTTTTAAAAATGCAGATAATAGTATCGTTGTAAATATTATCAACAATGGTGGTGACACGAATAGTAAAATATATTGGAACAATAAATCATTCATTCAAAATTTTCCGGCCCATTCGATCACTACTCTAAAGTGGAATACGGATAATCATTAAAGATCCTTTTGTTTATATGAAAAGAAAAATGTTTTTCGGTGTAATTATCATTTTGTTCGGTTTTATGCCAGAACTATTAATCGCGCAAAATTCTTCGAGGACAAATCTTGTAACGCTTGGGGTAAGCCAAATCAACATTACACCTGATCAGCCTGTCATCATGAGCGGATATGATGCAAGAAAAACTCCGTCAACCGGTGTTCATGATTCTCTATGGGCATCGGCATTATTTTTTTCCAGCGGACAAAATAAAGCACTGCTTATTTCTGCAGACATGATCGGTTTTCCTTTTGCATTTGTTGATACGGCGAAGAGTATGATCTCTGCAAAAACAGGACTTCCTTCGGACCATATTATGCTTATTGCAACACACGATCATGGCGGTCCTGCCATACATGCTTATGAAAGGGAGTTGCCGCCGGCAAATGAAAATTACATTCAAACACTGAGAGAAAAGCTGGTTACGCTTGCTGTGGACGCAATGAGTAATCCGCAGCCTTTTTTTATGGGTATGGGTAAAGGGAAGTGTAATATGAATATTAACCGTCGGGCAGTGTTTGCTGATGGCGGTGTATGGCTGGGCCGCAATCCTGATGGTGTTTGTGATCACGAATTGGATGTGGTCAAGTTTGTTGACCAAAAAAATAACCTGATCGCGGTGTTGGTAAACTGGCCCTGCCATGGAACGACCATGGGGCAGGAAAATTATCAGGTAACAGGTGACTGGCCTGCTTCAACGGCACGTTATATAAAAAAGCTTGCAGGAAAAAATATTGTGGTGGCGGTAACCGCCGGGGCATCTGCGAATATTAATCCGATTTACGGACCGGGAAACGATTTTAATGAAGACGAAGCAATGGGGTATCATGCGGGTAATGAAGTATGGAAAATTATTGATCAGATAAAAACAACTCCTGTTACATCGGTGAAGTTTGTTAATTCAGGCCTGACATTTCCGGGTAAGAAAGCGTGGACTGATCAATTTCCGCAGACATCGGTTCCAACAGGCTCTAGTGTTGATATTCGTCTGACAGGTTTGAAATTGGGCGATGTTGTTTTGTGCGGAATATCCGGAGAACTGATGACAGAAATGGGTTTAGAGGTGAAGAAAGAATCACCTTTTGCAAACACAATTGTTATAACACACTGCAACGGCTTAGCTGGTTATATATGCACCGACAGATCGTTTACTGAAGGCGGGTATGAAACTAAGGTGAGTCACCTAATGCCGGGAGTTGAACAACCGCTGGTAAAAAAAAGTGTGCAAATGTTACACCTGCTTCAGTAGCGAGGCATTATAAAAGTCCAACAATCTGAACATCATGATGCTGTCCTACCAGTAAGTTCTTCCAGGAATCTGTAAGCGCAGGTTCAAAATTTTTTCC
>PSRA01000059.1 GCA_003175695.1 Bacteroidota bacterium
TAAAAGATCCTCCGGTGTAAAGAGTGTCATAGGCGAAACCATTTAATGTCCTAATTTTCCGAAGCAGTAAAAATTGAAACGTCCGTAATAAAAACGGCAACTGGTCCTTCTTATTGTCTATTGTCTAAAATTCTTGATGCCAGGCTCTTTTGTGGTATAGAGGGTAGATCAGGCTTTATCAGAGGGAAATTCTCACTTAGCGGGGATGATAAAAACGTCCTCATTATCCCTTTTCATGAAATATTTTTCCCTGGCGTATTTTTCAAGGGTGGATGGATTGGATTTCAGCTTGTCAAGTTCGGCCTGGGTAGCTGCAATCTGCTCCTCATAATACTTTTTGCTTAACTCGAGCTTTCTTAGTTCCGATTTATGCCTGAAATGGGTGGTAATGAAGTCACGATCATCTATAAACAATATCCAGACGGCAAACCCGGCCGCTGTTAACAGATACTTATTTTTCAGCCAGGATGGAATATTCTGCAACAATTACTTAAAAATTCGTTCAACAATCTCCGATTTCCCGAATTTGCCGAAATCTTATCTAACGGATTCGATGGTTACCCTCTTTTTGACAAATCCCTTGTTTACCGCTTTCCAAATTTAATTTTTCCTTTTGGAAAAATCGCATTTTTTCCGAGGATTTCTTCAATCCTGATCAACTGATTGTATTTGGCTATGCGGTCAGTGCGGCTAGCCGAACCCGTTTTAATTTGCCCGCAATTCAGTGCCACGGCCAGGTCTGCAATGGTCGTATCTTCGGTTTCACCACTCCGGTGACTCATAACTGTATTATATCCATTGTGTTGTGCGAGAGTTACGGCATTGATTGTTTCGGTAACAGTCCCGATTTGGTTCACTTTAACCAGCAAACTATTGGCGATGCCTTTATCTATGCCTTCCTGCAACCTTTCAACGTTAGTAACAAAAAGGTCATCTCCCACCAGCTGAACTTTATCACCCAATGCTTCGGTCAGGCTTTTCCAGCCATTCCAATCATCTTCGGCCATGCCGTCTTCGATCGAAACAATCGGATATTTCTTTGCCCAACCTTCCCAAAATTTAACTAATTGATCACTGGTCATTTCCTTTCCGCTGCTCTTATGGAACACATACTTCTTCTTCTTTGCATCCCATAATTCGCTGTTTGCAGCATCCATGGCAATCGCAATCTGTGTACCTGCTTTGAATCCGGCGGCCTGAATGGCTTCCAGCACTGTTTCAATCGCCTCTTCATTGCTTTGAATATTCGGCGCAAATCCACCTTCGTCGCCAACATTCGTACTAAATCCCTTTTTCTTAAGAACGCCTTTCAAAACATGGAAGACTTCAACACCCCAGCGTAAAGCCTCACTGAAACTGTTGGCTCCCACCGGCATGATCATGAATTCCTGGAAATCAATTTTATTATCCGCATGTGCGCCACCGTTAAGAATATTCAGCATGGGCATGGGAAGTGTCATCGCATTAGTTCCTCCAATATATCTGAATAACGGAAGTCCTGCTTCCTGTGCGGCAGCTTTGGCAGCTGCCATACTAACGGCGAGCATGGCATTGGCACCAAGCTTTGACTTGTTCTCCGTTCCATCAATTGAAATCAACAGCGCGTCAAGACCTGCCTGGTCAGCCACATCCCATCCCAAGACTTTTTCTGCGATGGCTGAATTAACATTATTTACTGCTTTGAGAACACCCTTGCCCTGGTAAATTTTTTTGTCACCATCCCTCAACTCGACAGCTTCGTGAATTCCGGTACTTGCACCACTGGGCACTGCCGCTCTGCCCATAGCCCCTTCTTCAGTAATAATATCTACTTCCACCGTGGGATTTCCCCGGCTGTCCAGAATTTGTCTTGCGTGGATTTCTGCTATGTAGCTCATGATTGAATAATTAATTGCAGTGAAAAATTTTTGTTGGCTTTAGTTCGAGTTCTATTTGACAATGTCATGCAGTAAGCGCTCGGAAAATATCTTCCAGCCTGCTTCCTTCGCTTTGCAAAGAAACGATGTTCAGGTTGTTTTGCAAAGCGAGTTCGAGCAATTGTTTTTTTAATTCTGCAGGCTCGTCGCTTTGCATTTCCCAACGGTAAGAGTCAACGCTACGAATGGATTTAATATGGGGAATTTTTTCAAATAAATTTTGATTGACCTGTTCCTTGAATACAATCTGAACAAGATTGCCTGCTTGCAATTGCTTCAATTCACTCATTTGGCTATCCGCAACCAATTTCCCTTTGTTGATGATAATGACGCGATCGCAAATTGCCTCCACTTCCTGAAGAATGTGAGATGAAAACAATACAGTCTTGTCTTTTCCTAAATTCTTGATTACATCTCTGATCTCGGCAATTTGATTGGGATCGAGACCGCTCGTTGGTTCATCCAGGATCAGTACCTGCGGATCATGGATCAAAGCGGCGGCCAAGCCAACTCTTTGTTTATATCCTTTGGAAAGCTGCCCAATCTTTTTTTTCCTTTCCGGCGTCAATCCGACCAGTTGAATTACATGATCGATTTTCTCATTTTTGTTTTCCAGCTGATGAAGTGATGCGATGAAAAATAAATATTCTTTCACAAACATATCCGGATACAAAGGATTTGCTTCGGGCAGATATCCAATTCTCTTTTTGATGGGAATTGGTTCTTTTTTTGTATCCATGCCACAGACTATTGCCTCCCCTTCATTTTGCTGAAGATAACCCGTGATGATCTTCATCGTGGTAGATTTTCCGGCGCCGTTGGGCCCCAGAAAACCCACGATCTCTCCTTTGCTTACATTAAAAGAAATGGAATCGATGGCCTTTTGCTCGCCGTATATTTTGGTCAATCCCTTTACTTCAATAGACATGGATTTATAATTTCATGGCGAAAATAAATCATTTGCTCGTTTCGCGCAAAGGCGCAAAGTGCGCAGAGCGCTCAAAGCTGGCACGCTGGTCTCTTTGCGCCTTTGCGAGAGAAAATGTTATTCATCATACTCGCCTTTCAGCGCATAATAACCGAAAATGACGAGTCCTATTGAAATGGGTATACAAACAACAATGAAAACGATCCATTGAATCTTAGTATCAATAACAGGTTTTTTTGCTATTTCGATTGCCGCTGTTTTTATTAAATAATAAACAGCCAGCGGACCCAAAGCTACCCAGGCTACGCCTAATATTCTTCTTATGATATTCATGTTCGTTTTATTATTTATTCTATAATATTTTTTGCACTTGTATTCCTGATATAAAATGTTCCTATCACCAGGCAAATTCCAACTATGATGATCGGGTACATGAGTCCCACCAATTTATTGTCAACATAAATTGTCGTCAGCAACGTGGCAATAAATGGCGTTAGGCCGCCGAATACGCCGTTACCAATATGATATGGAAGAGACATCGATGTATACCTGATTTTAGTCGGGAATAGTTCTACAAGAAATGCTGCGATAGGCCCATATACCATGGTCACATACAAAATCATTACAAAGACGACCAGCACCATTCGCCAATATTGAGATGTACCTAACGTTTTCGAAATTTTGACGTCAGGTTTGATGGATTTGATTATTCCCTGTTCGTTCACCGTATCTCTTTTCGTTTCTGATAAAATCATACCACCATCATAATAATTGCTGGTGATAGCCACGCGTAAAGAAAGCTGACTCCTTGGTATTGGCGTGATGGTTGATTTTACTTCCTTTCTGTTTGCTAATTCCGTCGCAGTTTTTATTTCAGCAGCGTCCAACAATTGATTGAACAAAAAACGATAGGTCAAAACCGATAGCAGCATCCCGGCTATCATGATCCACTTTCTTCCCACTTTGTCGCTCCATCCACCAAAAACAACAAAAAACGGAGTTGCAAATAATATTGCCCATATCAGGATGGTCCTGGACTGATCAAAATCAATTTTACAAGCATTTTCAATAAATGATTGTGCATAAAACTGACCTGTGTACCAGACTACCCCCTGACCCATCGTAGCCCCGAATAAGGTAAGAAGAACAATCTTGAGATTGTATTTGTGCGTAAAACTTTCTTTCAATGGATTGACTGACGTTTTTCCTTCTGATTTCAACTTTTCAAAAAGTGGCGATTCTTTCATCCGGAGTCTTATGTAAATAGAAACTACCACCAGCACTATGGAAACAAGAAAAGGTATTCTCCAGCCCCACTCGTTGAATTTGGCAATGGATCTGGCAGGATCCTGGTCTAGCGCGTGCCTGGTTATCAAAATGACTCCCAGCGAAACAAAAAGCCCCAGGGTTGCAGTCGTTTGAATCCAGGAAGTATAGTAACCACGCTTATGATCTGGTGCATGTTCAGCTACATAGGTTGCAGCTCCTCCGTATTCGCCTCCAAGTGCCAACCCTTGCAGCAATCGTAATAACAAGACAATCAAAGGAGCAAAAAATCCAATGGTTTGATAATTAGGTACCAGGCCTATGGCGAATGTTGAACTACCCATAATGATCAACGTGAGCAGGAAGGTATATTTTCTTCCTATGAGATCTCCCAGGCGACCAAATACAAGCGCACCAAATGGCCTCACTATAAATCCTGCTGCGAAAGTGCCTAGTGTAGATAGGAGTGCGGCAGTTGGATTGGTTTTTGGAAAAAACTGACTGGCAATAACTGTTGCCAGGCTTCCAAAAATGTAAAAATCATACCATTCGATCAATGTACCTAATGAAGAAGCAACAATTACTTTGCGAATCCCTTGTGTTGATGGCATCTTTTATTTAGAGTTTTGATTTTTTTGCTCACATCTTTGGTCACCTTGGGTTTGCGTGAGAAACTGCAACCGCAATCTTCGAATCCGCCGTTCCGTAATAAAGTAACCACATATTCCTGAAATATGCCAGTGCTTCCACAAAACAAACTTTATTCACCTGCCCACTCAATTCGTAAGATTTCTCGGGCTTCATGAAGTATAGATTCATTCGTGCAATCATCCTGGACGGATTATTTTTCTCAAAAAGAGCCTGACCTGGGGCGTATGAGCCTTTTTGTAAGGAGGTATCCGCAGAAGACGACATTGTCCGGCTGTTATAAAGCAGGAGAACGCCGTTGCTGGTCAGCATGGCAGGTGGCCCCGACTCAACTAAATCATTGTCAAATTTGTCATCACGGGTAGCCAGTGCAATTTTCAAATCCGGCATTTGTGCAGCAACCCCTTTCAATCGAACTTTGGTAGAATCGCCTTTTTCTTTCTCGACCGGGGTCCAGTTAATAAGATCATCTGAAACCGCCAGCCAGATATTCTGATCACCCCAATACATCCAGTATTTGCCATTAATTCTTGTGGCTACGATCCTTCCACGATCATATATAGACACGATTGAGCCTGACTTCGACCATTTGTCAAGATATTTCCCCCCGTAGGCTTTAGCAAAAGCGGGTCCATGCTTCTTCCAATGAACCAGGTCCTTTGAAGTGGCCAACATCAGTCTGGGCAGGCGACCATCAAAAGCTGTATAGGTCATATAGTAATTGTTCAAGCTATCTTCCACTACCCTTGGATCTTCACAGCCACCCTCCCATTCATATTTTTTCTGATCATCATTGTCTGGATATAAAACAGGATGTGCAAATCGAACGAAATGAAATCCGTCCGTACTAACGGCAAGGCCTATCCGCGACGTGCCGTCGGGTTTTCCCACCTTATCTTGTGCGCGGTATAACAAGTACAGGCTGTCGCCTCTGACGGCCACGGCAGGATTAAAAACATCTTTTTCCTCCCAAAATATTTTTTGTTTGCGAATCGGACATGGAAAGGATCCTACGGAAGGTTGGAGGATAGGGTTGACAGAATCTATTTTTATAAATGGAATCAGGGCCCAGCTGCTATCTGGCAATTCTTTGTTCTCCGGTTTGGCATTGTTGCCTGCTGATTGAGGTCCGCTGCAATGGCAAAGAAGTAGGCCGAACCAGATCAGAGAGAAAAATGAAAACAATCGCGTCATATGCGGATTTAAAACATTTGTTTCACGCAAAGGAGAAAAGGTAGCAGCTTGTCACCCCTTGCGCCTTTGCCGATCCTTTGCCTGTTTGCGGGAAATGAAAATTAAAGCGTACCAGCGTTGTTGGACTCAGATACAAAACTTAAGTCGGTTAATAAATCATCCTACACACTCATGCGAGCTTTTGCTTGTGCTGGTGAACTTGGCTTCAGCAAATCTTTCATGTATTGCAATGACAACCTGGTTGCCTTATCAATTTCTTCTATTCCTGCGTACTGATGATTCTTAATGGCAGGCAAACAATATTCTGAAACCAAAAATCCTTCGTAACCGATGCGATCCAGTTCCTGGAAAAAGTTTTTGTAATTAGTTTGTCCTCCGAATGAAGGAGAAGGTTCTTCCAGGATTTTTCCGTCGGCCTCCTGAGAAAAATTCCAGGCGCCATAATGCGTAAGGATCGTGTGTTCGCCGCAGTGAGCAATGGCTTCCTGGATGTATTCATCAGATTGCCTGTCGTAGAACAAAGGAACGTCCAGGCATAACTTAACATTCGGTCTGTCTATTTCCTGCATCATGGCCAAAACATCTTCATATCCAGGTCTTATGACGGGAGCATGATTTTGCAAGGCTAAAGTAATGCCCAGGTCGGCTGCCTTCGCGGCTACTTCACGGATACCCTTGACAGAACGATGCCATTTCCTTAAATCATCGGGGGATAATTTCTTGTAATAGGGAATCCGGTCGAATTGGCCATACATGGCAACCTGCTCTTCATCGTTGATAATTCCAGGCCACGCCGCGAAAATCTTGACCACACTAATATTGAGGTCGTTGGCCAATTCCAATACAAACTGCATCATGGCGAGGTTGTTCTCGCGATCTTCCATATACCTCCCTGCAAAATTGGACATGCTTTCCATGGCGCATAATGAAATTCCTTCCGATGCGGCCAATTCTTTGATGCGAATTCGGTCTTGCTTATTCAGATCAAGAGGCGAAGCCACGGGCCTTTTTGTTTCGATGGACAATCCATCAAATCCTAATTCTTTGGCTTTTAGAATTTGTTCTTCGATGCTCAATGCTTTTCCGGCATAGAACAGGCCACCATATGAGACTGTCAACAGTGCAAATTTCATGACCCTCCCTCCATGATTTAGGATATGAAATATAGGAAAAGTTTTTGAATGAGTTATAGGAAGGATCCCAAAGGACTCAACGTTATTCTCACGCAGGTCTCTTCAAACCTAATTGAAGCTTTTTGAATCTATTCTTCCATCTTACCAGCGCCGGAATCTCAGGTTCCGTTAACGGACCGGCAAACGAAGCACCTGACTTTAAAAAAATCCTGGTAAACGTACCGGACGTCATTCCCCATTTGGCAACAAAAGTCTGATAACCCTTATTTTTCACAACACGACCAACTGACTTGGATCCAAAATGATAGGCGCGGCTTTTACTAACCCCTTTGAATAACCGAACTCCCGCTTTCCAAAGCTTCATTGAAAAATCCGGATCCGAATACATACCCGGAGAAAACTCGGTGCTGTATCCTCCTACCAGGTTCCAATAGTCTTTATGCACGATATTCGGCGGCCAGGTCGATCCGGACCAGTCGGATTTTTCCAGGCCTGCATATTCTTTCAAAAGTTTTTCTTCCCGGAATGATTCAATATCCCTTCCAAAATCTTTAACGATAACGCAAGCATTGCCTGTTTCGGCAGGTTCGACAGGTGTACAGGAGAAGAAGAACGCGTTATGTCCCAGCCCTTTTATTTCATCCAGGAGTGCCTCGTCCCAACCGGGACACAAATACATATCATCATTCAAGTAGACAATATAGTCTGTAGTCGCAAGTGCACTGCAGATATTTAATGCATAACAAACACCAATGTTTGTCTTGCTGGCAGTGAAATCAATATCAGGTTGGGATTGTATCCATTCCAGCGTTCCATCATTTCCTTCATTGACATGTACGATTAGCTGGTGATGGAATTTGGAATTTCTCTTTATGCTCTGGATGCAAAGTTTGAGATATGGAAGGTTATTCCAGGTGGGAATCAGGATGGAAAATACTGCCTCCTCCCGGTTGTCGTGTTTTCTTTTTTGGATGGAAAATGCATCTGCCATACTCACGGAATGGGCAGCAATATAGGAAAACAATAAGTTGAATGGCAAAATGAAGCTTATTCTGGCTGGTTGCTCTTCCACCAGCGAAAACCAATATATCCGACGATAGCCAGTGGTGCAAATGCAAGATAAATTATACCTGCATTAAGGGCTTTTGCAGGTTTTTCACCCATTTGCTGGGCAGTCTTTGTGCAAATAGAACATTGTGCCTTTACACGGGCGGGAGTCGTAAACAGAATCCCCGACGAGAATAATAATATCAATCCCAGCTTTTTCATCTAAAATATATCTGTAAAGGTAGGACCATTTCACAAAGACAAACTTCATTTACCCGACTTCTTCCGTCTTCAACATCCTTTGAAATTTCTTTCTTTCTTCTTCATTCAGAATGGTCTTCCTGAGGCGGATATTCTTTGGAGTCACTTCTATGCATTCATCCTGTTGAATATATTCCATGCACTCTTCTAAAGTCATTAGAATCTTTGGAACGATCCTGACCGCATCGTCACTTCCGCTTGCGCGCATATTCGTCAGCTTTTTGGCTTCGGTGGCATTCACTATAAGATCACCCGGTTTAATATGCTCTGCAATAATCTGGCCCACGTAAACCTCCTCACCCGGGTCAACAAAAAATGAACCGCGGTCCTGTAATTTATCTATGGAATAAGCTGTGGTTGCTGCCTGGTTTTTTGAAAGCAGTACACCATTATTTCTTCCGGGAATGGGTCCTTTCCAAGGTTTGTATTCACTGAAGCGATGAGCCATCACTGCTTCGCCAGCAGTATTGGTTAGCATACTCGAGCGCAAGCCGATCAATCCACGAGAAGGAATTTCAAATTCCAGGTGCTGCATTTCGCCTTTGGTTTCCATGACATGCAGTTCACCCTTTCGTTGAGTCACCATGTCGATCACTTTGCCGCTGTACTCCTGGGGCACATCTACAACCAGGATTTCATAAGGTTCCGATTTTTTGCCATTGATCTCTTTGACGATAACCTGCGGCTGACCAACTGTCAATTCATATCCTTCCCTTCGCATGGTCTCTACGAGGATACCTAAGTGAAGAATCCCTCTTCCGAACACGAGAAATCCGTCTGCGCTATCGGTATCTTCTACCCGTAAAGCGAGGTTCTTTTCTGTTTCTTTAATGAGTCTGTCCCGAAGATGGCGCGATGTAACAAACTTACCATCCCTTCCGTAAAAAGGAGAATTGTTAATGGAGAAGAGCATGCTCATGGTGGGCTCGTCCACACTGATTACAGGAAGCGCTTCCGGATTTTCTGCATCTGCAATAGTATCCCCGATATTGAAATCTTCCACACCCACTACAGCGCAAATATCTCCCGCCATTACTTCCGCAGTTCTTTTTTTGCCGAGTGCTTCGAATACGTAAAGTTCTTTTACTTTGGATTTCCTGATGTTTCCCTCTGCCTGAACCAGCGCAAAAGGCTGCCCTTCCCTGATGGAACCGCGGGTAACCTTACCTACGGCAATTCGTCCGAGGAAAGATGAATAATCTAAGGAAGTGATCTGGAGTTGCAGGCTTCCTTCGTATACAGATGGTGGTGGAACATATTTCAGGATCCCATCCAGCAAAGGAGTGATATCTTCTGAAGGAGTCAAAGAATCGTTGAACCAGCCTTGTTTTCCTGAACCATAATAGGTTGGAAAATTCAGTTGCTCTTCTGTTGCATTAAGATTGAAGAATAATTCGAAAACTGCATCGTGCACTTCATCGGGGCGGCAATTGGGTTTATCAACCTTGTTGATCACCACGATGGGTTTCAGATTGAGGTGTAGTGCTTTTTGTAAGACGAAGCGCGTTTGAGGCATGGGCCCTTCAAAAGCATCAACGAGGAGCAATACCCCGTCCGCCATTTTGAGAACGCGTTCGACTTCACCGCCAAAATCTGCGTGGCCCGGCGTGTCAATTACATTTATTTTAACACCTTTATAATTAACTGCGGCGTTCTTACTAAAAATTGTTATCCCTCTTTCGCGCTCAAGATCGTTGCTGTCCATAATCAGCTCGCCGGTTTCCTGGTTGTCCCTGAAAACTTTGGTAGCATGCAAAATCTTATCCACCAGGGTTGTCTTTCCGTGGTCAACGTGCGCAATGATAGCTATATTCCTTATCTCCATAATCTTTCCTTTTGAGCGTTCCCAGTTAACGCGGGTTTTTCTTACAAATTGTTAAAGTTGAAAAGGTTAACCCGGGCCTTTTTTTGAACGCGCAAAGGTACGATTTTTTGGGATGAGAACAAAGAGTTTACACCCGGACGTAAATCTTTTTTCTGTCTAAATAATAACCCACCAGCCAACAAAATAGCATCCAGCTTACTGCAAACAAGAAAGATCCGAAGTATAGTCCGGCATGCTTATAAATGTTTTCATATAACCATGCGTATAAAGGTTGGGTGGGTTTGGGACGAATGATATATAAAATCACGACTCCCACCTCAGACAATATGTAAATAAAGAGTGGATTTTTACCGAACACGGTAAAAAAATGTGTCCATCTTGTTTTTCCCAAAAAATCGACCACATAAATTATCGCCGAAATAATCACACAATCCAGGCCCACCGTATATAATACAAAAGAGCTCGTCCATAATTTCTTGTTGATAGGAAAGACCAGGTCCCAGAAATAGGCGACTGTGATACATGCAAATCCAGCCAGTAATAATTTCGACAACCCTTCATAGGTTTTTCCTTTTTGTTGAAGGAATCGTCCGACCAGGTAGCCAGCGACAACATTCCCTACCGCTGGCAGTGTGCTCAACCAACCTTCCGGATCAAATGCAACGCCTTCTCCATGGTACATGTGATTCTCACCCATGATGAATTTATCAATCTCATAGCCGATATTCGAAGTCATTCCCAAAGGGTCTGATGGATTGCCCAGCAACATCATGACAGGCCAATAAAGAAATAAGATCAGGGCGGCTATAATCGCGGCGCCCCTTGGTTTCCAATAGTAAATAAGCAAAGAAGAGATGCAATAAGCCAATGCTATCCGCTGCAATACCCCTAAAATTCTTGTGTGGGAGAAGGGAGCAAATACGACGTGATTTGTCTTATCCAGCTCAAAAAAAGGAAACCAATACATCAGGTACCCGCATAGAAAAATGATAATACTTCTTTTAAAAATTTTCCCCAGCACTTGCGATTGTGGTAATTGTTTCCACTTTTCCATCACAAAACTCATGGCATTTCCCACAGCAAAAAGAAAGGAAGGAAATACCAGGTCAGTCGGCGTAAATCCATGCCACCGGGCATGCTCGAGTGGCGAATAAGAAAATTGTCCGCTGCCTGGTGTATTTACGATAATCATAAAGCATACGGTCATTCCACGAAACACATCCAGTGCAAGAAACCTTTGCTTGGGGAGGGACATAGTTGATTAGTTTGGTTTATGTAATCAGAGCGTGAATCGATCCAATTTCGTAAACTTCCTTCAATCAACCATCACAGTTATCAGAAATATTCAGAGGAATCGTTTTATGATCTGAAAAATAATGGAAAATACAATGCTGATGATGATCATAGTCGTGATTGGAAAAAAGAAAGAAAAGCCCGGCCTGACAATCCTGATATCGCCTGGTAATCGGCCTAACCAACGCAGTTTATCGTGGAAGAAATAAACAAGGATCCCAATGAGCACCACAGCAACGCCGATCACTATGATTAATTTTCCCGTATTGTGATTCATGATGAATTTATTTCAAAAATTATTCAATTCGCTTTCTTCTTAATAAATTCAACTTCAAATTATTTCATGCGAAATTACTTCATGCGAAGGAAATGGTTGGTTTTCATCCCAATGATGGTAGTCCTTGCCTATTTAGCAGGCCCCAGCCCTTCCGCTCCCGTCTATAGCAAAGATTTACCGTCTATTCCATCTGAGCCGGCCGCGCTTGAGAAATATGTGAACGACGCAGAGGCCATGCATAAATTAAAACCCGACAACGAAGCGCGCATTGTCTGGGCGAATGATACCACAAAACAAAAGACAGATTATTCCATAGTGTACCTGCACGGATTTTCCGCTTCGCAAAAAGAGGGTGACCCCGTCCACAGAAATATTGCAAAGAAATTCGGATACAATTTATTCCTGTCGCGCCTGGCTGAACATGGTATCGACACAGTTGACCAACTGGTCAACCTTACTGCCGACAAATATTGGGAATCTGCTAAGCAGGCGCTTGCCATAGGCAACCAACTCGGAAAGGAAACGATCCTGATGAGCACGTCCACTGGCGGCACATTGGCTTTGCAACTGGCAGCTGCTTATCCAGACAAAGTCGCGGCTTTGATCCTTCTTTCTCCCAACATTGCGATTAATGATCCGTTTGCGTGGGTATTGAATGATCATTGGGGCTTGCAAATTGCCCGAATGGTAAAGAAAAGTGATTATGTCGTATCAAGTGACGACAGGCCCCTTTACAAACAATATTGGAATAAGCCTTACAGGCTGGAAGGCGCTGTTGCCCTGGAAGAATTACTTGAAACAACCATGAACAAAGAGACATTTGAAAAAATTCATCAGCCGGTTTTGCTTTTATATTACTACCAGGATGATCATCACCAGGATGAAGTAGTAAAAGTATCTTCGATGCTCACTATGTTTGATGAATTGGGAACACCTGCCGGTTTGAAAAGAAAAATGGCAATGCCCCTTACGGGAAACCATGTGCTGGCGTCGCCAATTAAATCAGGTGATGTGCCGGGAGTCGAAAATCAAGTTCAGCTATTTATGGAGCAGGTTCTCGGGATGAAGTTGCAGCGAAATTGATCGTTTTAAATCAATATTTAGGCAAAAAACTTTGTGAAACTTCTCTTTGCCAAAAAAAGCTGCTATACTTGAGGTTCCTAACGGTCCAAAATATGAAAACAATTCCTCTGCAGGTGGTATGAATATTTATGATTATGGGGCGAGGATGTATGATCCAATAATCGCGAGGTGGAGTATAATCGATCCACTGTCCGAAAAATACAGAAAATGGTCACCATAGGGATAATGAACTCTTCAGGACTTGGTGGTCGTAAAAAATAAGATTTTGAATATTTATTGACTTGTGGATACCTATAAAGACAGAAGAAAATCCTGTGCAGTCATAACCGTAATCTCAGCATGCTTGTAATCTTTGAGATTACGTGTAATTAGCGTAGGGATATTATTTTCGATTGCGGTGTAGTATTGAATCGCATCTTCAAAGTCTCTGAATTCAGAATTCAGGGCAAGATCAATGATCTTGGCATCGACAGCTAGGATGTTGACCAGAATTTTGAATTTGTTTAATATTCTTCTTGCTTCTTTCTGGGAATGTTGTTTTGACAAGAGGTAATTCAGGTTGGCAAAGGACAGTGAAGAAACGCTTACCAATAATTTCCCCTTGTCAGCCAGCGTAAATAGACCGGCCGCATATTCATAGTGTGTATCCCTTTCCGAAAGTAAATCAAGGGCAATGTCTGTATCTGCAAAAATAGCCTCCATTATTTTGAACTGTATTTATCAGACAAATAATCAGAGTAAGCATTTTTGTGATCAAAGTTTTTCGGAATCCGGATCACACCCGACAAGCTTTTAACCAGTGGGGAAAAGGCTGACTCATCATTCCCCTCCATTGAAGTTTTCTTCAGATATGACTCAATAAGTGTAGATAAACTGACATTTTTCTTCTTCGCATATCTTTTTGCGCGTTCAATCACTTTTTTGTCAATTGACAAAGTAAGCTTTGTATTCATGAAAATACTTTACGTACAAATATATGTAAATTGTACGTATAAAACAAGTTCCTTTATTCGTGTGCGGGAAGAATCTTTCTAAAAACTGTTGTGACGGAATCTCAGCATGCTTGTAATCTTTGAGATTTCGGGTAATCCAAAGTAGGGTATTATTTTCGATTGCCTATAGTCGGTTACGTGATAAAACCACTAAAAATTTTCTGAATATAAATTTTCGATAGTCCTTTTTGAAATTTCAATTGTCTTTATAATAGATGCTGGTCAGGTTACCAGCTGAGTGAAATTTACATTAATCGGGGGACCTTTCTAGGTTCCCTTTTTTATATTCTCACCTTTAATACGACTTAAAACAAATGACTATGTCATTTATCGAAAATCAAGTTCAGCTATTTATGGAGCAGGTTCTCGGGATGAAGTTGCAGCGAAATTGATCGGAGGCATCAATCCTTGTAGCCGATGGCAACAACAAACTCTCCTGGAATTTCATACCCATTTGCAGATCTATATGGCGCCAATGAATCCAAATATTCTGCTTCTGCTTCCTTTTTTACCTGTTCACTGAATTTGTTGTATGCCAGTGCAACCGGGCCACCGGCAAAAGCTGCTTCACATGCCTCTTCATCACTGGAATAAACCAGTTTGGTTGAAATTATCTGAGTGACCACGCGTGAAAAAGAAGCATTCTTGAGAGAAAGCGCCAGTATGCCGGGATTGCCTAAGTGAAAAAACATAGGACAAACTTCGGAGGCAACTCTTTTGTCAACTATTTCAAATATTTCCGCCCAGCCACAGTGATCTCTCTTTCCCCAAACTGCCAGTGCTGCTCTCCCGCCTGGTTTTAGTACCCGGTGCATCTCCTTTAGTGCATGAATGGGATCTGGCACATACATAAGACCCAAGGCGCACAACGTCACATCAAACTTTGCTTCATCCAGTTTTAGTTCTTCGGCCTCCATCCTGCTGAATTCTAACCTTTCAATTTTCCTGCGCTGCGCAGTTTGGTTGGCTGTTTCTATCATTTTATCTGAAATATCAGTACCCAGCACAAATCCTTCCTCACCTACTGCATCTTTAGCCTTGAAACTGACTAGACCGGTACCACAGGCAAGGTCCAAAACAATTTCACCTCGCTGAAGACTGGCTAGCTGCATCATCAAATCTTGTGCAGGGCGCAGCTGTTCTTGCCATGAAGATTCATAATAGTGCGCAGCTTTGTCCCAGCCATACCTTTGCACCCGTCTTTGCAATCCCGGTTCCATATTATTTTTCTTTTGTTGAAACGATATTGACTTGTCGAATGCATTTTTGTGGACGGCAAAAGACATCGAGGTAAGGACTTCGTTCATCGCCTTCATCCAACACACGCATGATATCTTCCCGGGACGCATCACTGTCAACTGTAACCGAATATCGAACTTCGAGGTATCCGGGATGAACATGGTCCGCAGTTCCAAAAAGTGCCCCATCATCATAATCTGCCTGCACTTCAACCTCCAGGGAATTAATCTTCACGCCTAAAGCTACGGCCCGCATAATGTATCCTATGGCCAGACAGCTTCCAAAAGCAGCTCTGCCGTAGACGCCAGGAGTGGGCCCAGCCGCATTTCCACCTGCCTGTTCAGGCATGTCAGCCACAAATTTCCAGCTGCCTTCCCGAACTTCGCAGGTAAGTCCATTAACAATGGTGGCACGGGAAATGCCGGTACCTAATCCAAAGGAAGGCTTTTGCCTGAGCGTTCGGCTCACTCTTTCCATGGCAGTCCTGATTTTTTCATTATCTGGCATAAGCAAGTTGAATTTACACTTAAGATACAACGATTTTTCCGATCGGTCGGCGCCAATGAGCGACCGTCTAATTGTTCAGGTCGAACGCCGGTCCCTATTGTTCAATTTTTTAGATTTGTATACAAATTTGATCCTATAATAAAGAGGTTTTACCATGATTCGTTCTAAGATTGCGGGTATTGGAATGTATGTTCCGGAAAATGTCGTGACGAATAAAGATCTAATGAAAGTGATGGACACTTCGGATGAGTGGATCCAGGAACGTACAGGAATTAAGGAGCGGCGGTTTGCCACACGGTATAAAGACACCACCACAACCATGGGCGTGGAAGCTGCTAAGATTGCCATTGAACGAGCTGGCATAACGGCCAGGGACATAGATTTTATCGTCTTTGCTACATTGAGTCCTGATTATTTTTTCCCGGGTTGCGGCGTTTTACTGCAAAGAATGCTCCAGATGCGAGAAATAGGCGCGCTGGATATCAGGAATCAGTGCAGTGGATTCCTGTATGGCCTTTCGGTAGGCGACCAGTTTATCAGAACAGGCATGTATAAAAATATATTGCTTGTGGCTTCGGAAACGCACTCCTATGCGCTCGACTTCAGCACAAGAGGCAGAAACGTGAGTGTGATATTCGGTGATGGCGCAGGTGCCGTTGTTCTGCAACCTTCCCAGGACGAAAATCGTGGCATCCTTAGCACGCATTTGCACAGCGACGGCAGCGAAGCTGAATTGCTTTCGATGATGAATCCGGGATTCCATGCAGGACGTTTTGCCGAGAACAAAAAACCACCGATGCCTGAAAAACCATACGGCGGATTGTTCATCACAGAAGAACTGGTTCAGAAAGAAGACCTCTATCCTTATATGGATGGCCCCGCCGTTTTTAGAAAAGCGGTAATAAAAATGCCTGAAGTGATCATGGAGGCTCTTTCGCAAAATGGATTGAAGACTTCAGATATCAAGATCCTGATTCCCCATCAGGCCAATCTACGTATCAGCCAGTATGTTCAGCGTAAAATGAACCTGAGTGACGAACAGGTTTTCAATAACATTCAAAAATTTGGAAACACGACAGCAGCTTCCGTCCCCATCGCATTTTGCGAGGCTTGGGAATTGGGTAAATTCAAAGAGGGGGACTTGATTTGCCTGGCGGCATTTGGTAGTGGCTTCACATGGGCCAGTGCGCTTCTCAAATGGTAACCAACTTAATTCAACCATCAGATATTCACCAGTAGGTCAGCCTTACATCACCAATGAATAGAAAGATTATCTATTTAATCAATCCGATTTCCGGCACAGAGGAAAAAACAGCCATTAAAAATCTTGTGTCCCGCAAAACACGGGAAAAGGGAATCGAATTCGAGATCCTTTCAACGTCACCCCACGGGAACTATGAATCACTCAAAAAGAAAATCAGCAAAGAGTCAATAACAGATATTGTGGTTTGCGGTGGTGACGGAACGGTAAATGCCGTGGTGGCCGCACTTCAGAAAATAAAAGTGAATGTCGGCATCATACCTATGGGCTCAGGAAATGGACTGGCCTATGCGGCCAAGATTCCGAAACAGGCATCCAAGGCGCTTGAAATAATATTTGCAGGACATGCTGCCTTAACGGACGCGTTCTACATAAATGATCAATTTTCATGCATGCTTTGCGGAATAGGTTTCGACGCGCTCGTTGCTCATGAATTTGCGAAGGAAAAAAGAAGAGGATTACAAACTTATATCAAAGTTTCTACCATACATTTTTTCAAAGCCAAGCCCTATCATTTCGAAATTATTGTCCGGGGCAAGTCTTTTAAGACAGAAGCTTTCTTTATCAGTATCGCCAACAGCAACCAGTTTGGAAACAATTTCACGATCGCACCACAAGCCAGCCTGGCCGATGGATTACTCGACGTGGTAGTCGTAAAAAAAATGAACAAATTCGTGTTGCCTTTTTCAGTAATCAGCCAGGCAACCGGGATCAATGCTCTCCACCAGACCAATGATTTTACGAGTAAAAAGAATATTCTATATCTCCAAACTGATTCAATCACCATCCGGAATTTGGAAATGGCTCCGTTTCATATTGACGGAGATCCGAAGGAAACGCAAGAAGAATTCAAGATTCAAATAGTGAAGAATTGCTTCAGGCTTTTACAACCTTGAGGATATTAATTGCTTTTGGAATCCAGTAACGATCTTACTTTTCTAAAAACAACCTGGTTATATGGACTATTCAATGCATTGGCTAAATCTAATTTTTCCTGGCGGGTAAGATGAAAATTTAATGCAGCCCCCTCATCCACATTTTTGGGTACGTATTGGAAAGTAAATTTGTAAAAAGCCCCTCCGAATATGTTTTGAGAAATACTAAGTAAATCATCCTGGTTGTATTCCTGCATTTTGTACCAGTTGTGTTGCAACAAAAGCAAAGGCTTTGTAAAGATCTCGGTGACATCAGAAGATTCATAAGGATTTTCCCATCCCCCTGTTTTTCTGTCGCGAATTTGAATGAGCACTACTCCCCTCGTATTTTTCAACACCCATTCCCTGAATACGTTTAGAAAACGAATAGCCAGTTGCTCTCCAAAATTATCCCGGAAACCGGCGTCCATCACATCCACCACCGGATTGGTGGGAAGCCACACGTTGGGAAGGACGTAGGGAAATGTCGCATTCATGCGCAATGCAGTTAAGAGACGCAGATTCATTGGGTCCAGTTTCGAGAAGAATGCTCCAAAATCGATGGCATCAGGATCCATGCCGCTTAATTTCGACGTATCATAAATGGGTCGCATCAAAAAACTGATTGGCTGACTGCTTATCAGCATGGTGCGGCTATCACGGGTCACCACAGAACTAAGGAGCATGAGCGGAATTTTGGCAGATTTTTCATCTGCACTCATATCCTTCAAAAGACTATTCAAAACACCCTTAGTGTTTGAGTTAAGTTTTTGTTCGAAGGCATATCCTCTGTCCTTTATGTATTCATAATTGCCCACTTTAAATTTTTGAGCGGGTGAAGCAAGATCCCTGGCCACGAAGGAAGAAAACAGAGGATTTAGCAAATCTTGCGAAATAGCATCTGCATACCTGTGATCGTCCAAATGGATTGAATCATTGCCGTTCGCTTTCATCCTGGCTAATTCCCTGAAATATGCGGCGCCAAACATACCACCGGAGGCTCCCGTGATCAAGAAAACTTTATCCATCAGGTGACCTCCGGACAATTTATTCAGCCTTTGCATCACATTCATGGTAAATGTTGCGCTCCTGTTTCCTCCACCGCTGGTGTTTATTATATAGAGGACCGGTTTTTCTTCATGCTGCTTTCTTTTCCAACTTTCAAGGATAGATATCATGTTCTGCTCATCCCGGCCGACCTTACTGGGAGTACATAATTTTAATAGAGTCTCCCTATTGTAATCAGGGCGTTCATTCTTATTGGTATAGTTTAATCCATATGCTTTGTTGGTCGGATCGATGACATCATGCTTATAAAGAAAATTGAGAATCAGAAAAAGCAGGATGACAAATGGTATACTCCAGCTCTGAAGAAAATAAGAAAATGCTCCTGAAATAGATATCAGGATGGCAAAAAAGATAAGAATACTCGCCGCTGCAGGAAGTTGAAAAAAAGGTTTGTCCATAAAAAATCCCACCACCACTAGAAAAATAAACGCGACAAAAATGGAAAGGATGGCAGAAAAATGATGCCTGTTGAAAATGCTTTCAATGAATTCCCTGCTATAATGCGATACGTCCCTCACTTTCTTGACTGAAAACGGCGTATTCAAATACCACTTCACTTTGATGATCCTGCTCTCGCTTAGTTTGACTTCGCTGTGACGGAATTGCGATTTAAATAATTGCGGACTGCTGATCGTGGGCGTCATCTGGCGGATGATGGACTTATCGGCAGTGAAGAAATACAGAAATGAAATTGCAATGACCAAAAAAAACCCGATGAGGAAACCAACCGTTAACAAGGATATCTCACCATTAGTCAGGAGTTCTTTGGTTCTGCTGAATTGTACTGCTTTTACAAAATAGAAAATGAGCAGTAGCAGAGGAAGAATAAAATTGTTAATGCAATATTTTAAAAATGGCTTGGAGGCCGTTGCAAGAAACCGAAAATGACGACTGAATAAAATAAAAGTCGTAATGTTCCAACTCATAATAAATGCGCCCATGGCTGCGCCGACGATTCCTGTGCTTAAAGCATTTACGTTGTTGAGATATTCGGGAGAAAGAAACAGTGCATCAGCTCCAAATGACCGCATGAAGACACCGTTGATTGTGCTGAATAGAATGAACCAAAATACCAGCAGGACCTGGAATTTTTTGAAATGCAGCAATACCAATTGCACAGGAAAAGAATAATACGTCGCTTTTATATATTGGAGCATGCGGTTCAAATGGTATACGAAAATAGGCAGTGCTAACTACTCTACCTCACTTGTTACAATATCCATAACGGAAAAGATATTGTTAAAATTATAATCTCACTCCCTGCTTCCTAAGGAGAAATAGCATAAAGATCATCGTGAGTAATAGCAGCATCCCGACCAGCTGGTGAAACAGCGCGATCCAATCAAATAAGACCCACTGATTGGCTATGATACCGGTGCTGGATAATAATGCACAAATGCCTAATACGACCTGCAGGAAAACTAATACCATTGGAAGCCATCGCGCTTGCCGAAAAGTTCTTGACGCAACCAGTTTGTAGGCACGGAAGGTCCAGGCAATTGTCAGAAAAAAAATCAGGTACGCAAAAAATCGGTGCATGATTTGAACTGTGATCTTATTGTCGACGAAATTAATCAGAAGAGGTTTGTTGATGAACATGGATCGTGGGTACCAGTCACCGTTTATAGTTGGCCAGGTGGGAGCTACATTGGCTGCCTTGTAGCCCGCCATCAGTGCACCGTAACAGAGTTGAAAAAAAAGACAGATCAAAAGAATAAAAGTCATTCTCCTGATAGGTTTATCAACCACCAGCTGGTCTTCGGGAATTAATAATTGAAGCGCAACCCAAAACGCATAGCAAATCAATCCCAGACCAAATATAAAGTGGACCATCAAACGAACAGGATTGACGTAAATGGCATCCCCCGTCAGTCCACTAACTACCATGATCCAGCCAATTGCCCCCTGGAGCCCACCAAGCAGGAACAGAATAAACAGCGGTCTGATTAATTCATTTTTCAGTTCCCTCTTATAAATTAAATATACAAAGCCCACAACAAACACGACGCCAACCAACCTTGCCCAAAAGCGGTGGAACCATTCCCAGAAAAAAATAGACTTGAAATTTGAGATAGTGAAGTCCGAGTTCAGCAAATGATACTGAGGGCTTGCTTTGTATTTGTCAAATTCCTCGGCCCATTGCTGTTCATTTAAGGGGGGTACAATTCCGGTAACAACATTCCACTCCGTGATGGAGAGTCCGGAGCCCGTTAGCCTGGTAATCCCGCCTAAAATCACCTGGATTATAAGCATGGCAACTCCTACCAATAAAAAATAAGCAACTGCCTTTGAAGGAGAACTCGATTTCATGGAGGTGCAAAGGTATGGTTTCAGACCACACGAGCAGGTCAAAGTAAACAAAGCCGGCCGCCCGAACCTACCGGGCAGATAGGGTGTCAACGGGAAGTCTTTGAACCTTTGCTTTCTTTGTCCGTCTTGGTGGACGAAATCAGTAATCCGGCCTTTAGCTCTTTTGCCTTCTGAATCGGACCATAAGGACCGTATTTGTGCTGTAACTCAGAAAAACTGTCGGCATAAGGTCCCAGTGGATGGTCAACAGGTTTCAATGAAATATCAGGCCAGTCTATTTTGATAATCTTAACCGGGCGAGGTTGAGAATTTACAAACGCGGCAACGTCCCAGGCATCTTCATTTTTCAGTTGAGCAGCATAATGACTTGTTCCAAAGGGCATGTTATCGTGAACGTACCCTGCAAAACGGGAAAGTCGATAGAGTCCGGCCCCGGTGCTATAACTATGAGGGCCCCATAAAGGTGGATATAAATAACTCAGGCTGTCCGGTTTGAGTGTACCCTGGCCCGAATTACCGTGACACCGCATGCAAACTGATTTATAAACAATTTTGCCTTTCTCCGGATCGGCAGGCCGATCCAGAAATCCCAGTTGTTGAATCCCACACCCTTTCGGCTTCTTTCCTTTTTCCACGTTCTGACCTAACCACTTCATATATGCGTAAATAGCTTTTATCTCCCGGCAATTTGTATCCAACTGGGCGCCGTTCAGGCTTCTTTGAAAGCAGTCGTTAATGCGTTGATAAATGGTTTCAATGGCTCCGCGGCGTTCCCTGAATTTGGGATAGGTGGAATAAACCCCGCCATAGTTGTTACCCCAAGCCTTGGTACCTGCTTCAAGGTGACAATTTTGGCAATTCATCCCATTAGCTTTTGTGCTGATCCTACCATGCGGTCCAAAATACAGGCAGGTATTGACAATGATATCCCTGCCATAGCGGATCAGGTCTCCTTCTGAATTTTGCGGAATTAATGACGTGTCCGGAGCTTTCCAATCTGCATCACGCCTGACTGAGGTAACGACCGATGAAGAAATGGTTTTTGACTCATGGTCGCTGCAGCTGGCAAGAAAGTTAAAGACCAGCAAAGGAGTCAAAATAACAAGAGCATTCAAAGAGTATAAGGTTAATTTTTGCATAGGTGAAAGTATAAGGTATAACAGGCAGGTTTATGCGAACCCGCCTGTTTATGTTGGAAGGGTTACATTTTAAGCTCCTGCAAAACAATATGCGCAGCCATGTTCCTGAGCTCTGCCAACGGCCCATACACCGGAAGGAACGACCTGGACTCCTGGAAGAAGTCCGGACATCCAGTCTTTTTTTACTTCGGCAGGATCCTGCTTGATCATACCGGCTGCGACGGCGCTATAAACAGTCATAGCTACATCGCAAACACAGAACATGACACCGTTAGCTTGCAATTGATCTATGCCAATATCTACACTACCCAGGCCAGGTACCTGGAAGGCACCGGGTTTGGGTTTCCAAAATGCGTTGCGAACAGCGGGTGCCTTGGAGGCCGGATCGTTAAACTTGAACATTTCTCCGAATTTATATTTCTCCCAGACTCTGTCTTCAAATGCGAATGGTATGCCACCATGCCTGAATATAACAACGGCATTGGTTTCCTTTTCGGGAGTTCCCGTTGCTGCATTTGTCAGCAAAAATACTTTGGGCCATGCGAAGGGCAAAACGTCATTGGGTGCGGTTACGTCAAATACTATCCTATGTTTTCCCTTTAGCGTGGCAAACCAGGCATCAGCTTCTCCAGGTTCTTTAAAATTATGCCCTGTTTGCGCAGCGAGCTTTACGGGTGCTGCCAATGAGGCCAGACCCATGGCAGCGGCGCTCGCGGCAATAGTTCCAAGAAATCCTCTTCGATGTGTAGTTTGGTTCAGAATTTTGTCTTCCATACAATCAAGTTTAAGTGAATAAATAAAAGTTTTATACGACCATTAGTCGTTGCCCCGCTCTATGCGGGGAACGGGAAATTCTGATAAATGAATTATGCAATCAATAAGGCAAGCTATTACCAAATTGGCCTGGCAATATTTATGAATACTAAGAAGTGATAAGAAGCGGGTTAGAAAGTAATTCCTCCGGAACATAGCCCTGCGTTTTTAAGGTACTAGTTTCAGAGGAAGAGAAACCCTAAACTGATTGGCAGGAAGGAAGGTATAACATTTATTCCAATCACCAAAAAATCAGTGTGGCAGCCTTTGTCGGAATTTTCCATAGACCCAGGTGCCGGCTATAGCGCTGGCCAGTGTAATGATCACGACTGTAAAACCGGCGCCAATTTGAGCAAAAAGAGGGCCTGGACAAGCACCTGTAATGGCCCAGCCCAAACCAAAAATGAGGCCGCCGAATACCTGTCCCTTGTTAAATTTTTTTGGATGCAGATTGATGGATTCGCCATAAATGGTTTTCACGTTGAATCTTTTTATCAACCACACGGAGATCGCGCCAACTACAACAGCTGAACCGATTATGCCATACATTCTAAAACTTTGCAGGCGAAACATTTCCTGGATCCTGAACCAGGAAACCACTTCAGACTTGACCAGTATGACACCAAATAAAACTCCAGCTACGAGATATTTGAAATTATACCACCACGGATGAGACAACTGTGAATCATTCACGCAAGCAGTGTCTAATGACCTGACTTCGAAATCGGTATTCGTTTCAATTAAAATTGCCTGCTTTTTCTTTGTCGCTTGCATAAAAAAATTTAAAGCCTTAAGATAAATGGCAGTATCAGGTTTGCCATGATAAATCCACCAATCATAAAACAGCAGGTCGCTACCAAAGATGCGAACTGAAGGTTAGCTAATCCCATAATCGAATGGCCAGATGTGCACCCACCGGCATAGCGTGTACCGAATCCAACCATGAATCCGCCCACGATAATGAAGAAAAAACCTTTTACCGTAAATAAATTTTGCCAGCTGAAGAGATCGGCGGGCATCAATCCGGAAAAATGGTGAATTCCGTTTGCCTTCAGTGACTGCACCAGTGCAGGACTGACATCAACCGGCTGCGGGTTATTAAAAATTGAAGCTGCAATGAACGCTCCAATTACTATACCTGATACGAAGAAAAGATTCCAAATTTCTTTTTTCCAGTTGTATTGGAAGAATGGAATCCTGGCCGGAACAAATGCTGCGCAGACGTGCCGTAGTGAAGAAGAAATCCCAAAATTCTTATTCCCCATAATGAGCAATGCCGGAACAAAGAGGCCAATCAAAGGCCCTGCTACATACCAGGGCCAGGGCTTACTTAACCATTGAATGAGTTGCAATATTCAAAACATTTAGTCGAGCGGGCAAGTTAGACAAATTTTATCCACCATGACCCCAGTATCATAAATGTTCCCCTATTTTTGAGCAAAGTATTTCTGTTGCTGAAGCCGTTCCACCAGGAAATTCTTCTCGAAGCTGGCTGCGATGAAGCAGGCCGTGGCTGCTATGCCGGGCCAGTATTTGCAGCTGCTGTTATTTTACCAAAAGATTTCTACCATCCTGAACTCAATGATTCAAAGCAGGTCGCTGCCCCCATGAGGGAGGAACTTAGAATTTTTATAGAAGCAAATGCGCTTGATTATGCTGTGGCCATGGTGGATAATAAAGTGATCGACAGGATCAATATTCTGAAAGCGTCATTCAAAGCGATGCATTTAGCCATCAGCCAGCTAAAAAAGCCACCGGAATTCCTGCTGATCGACGGACACATATTCAGATCATTCAAGAGAATTCCTTTCCAATGTGTGATCAAGGGGGATGGAATCTACTCATCCATTGCGGCTGCGAGCATTCTGGCCAAAACATACAGGGATCAATATATGCAGAAATTGCACAGCGAGTTTCCGCACTATAATTGGTATAATAATAAAGGATATGGAACGGAGGAGCACAGAAAAGGAATTGAAGAACACGGACTGTGCAAATATCATCGAAAGAGTTTCAATATAGATCCTGCCCAAATGGAATTGTTTTCGGAGAAAAATTCATTTTGAACGAACCCTGTTCAGATTTCAATTTCGCCTAATCCCATCCTGATAATTTCGGGTTCCGTCGTGGTAAAGTCAACCACTGTTGAAGGAACGGTTCCACCCGGACCACCATCGATAACTATATCAACAAGCTTTTTAAAATTCTCGTACATTATTTCGGGATCAGTATAATCTTCTACTCTTTCACCCGGCAAGGATGTGCTCAATATGGGATGACCTAATTCTTTCACGATAGCTCTCGCTACCTTATTGTCAGGCACGCGCAAGCCAATGGTCTCCTTTTTGCTTTTGAGGATTCTGGGAACTTGTTTACTCGCAGGCAGGATGAAAGTGAACGGGCCTGGAAGATGATTTCTAAGAATTCGATAGACAGGTGTCGAGATGCTTTTTGTGTATTTGCTCAGGTCGCTGAGATCATAACAAATAAATGACAATTTGATTTTAACCGGGTTTAGTTTTTTAATCTGCATGATTTTTTCAATTGCCTTGTGTTGATAAATATCACATCCTAAACCATAAATCGTGTCTGTGGGATAAATTATCAGCCCACCAGAATGCAAGCAATCAACAATCGTTTTGATGTTGCGCGGTTGTGGATTCTCCGGATGAACGTGAATGAGCATGCGATAAAGATCAATGAAATTGAAAAGCAATAAAATTAGCCTGGAGGCTACCTGTCTCCATATTTAAACATACTGTTAATCATTGTGTTCGATCAGGCAGCATTTTTATTAAATTTTAAATTTGTAAAAAATCGTACTATGGAATTGAATGTCGTGGACGTCGTGAATAGTATTGAAGGTGAAGATTTCAGGTTGAATTATTATGAACAGAGAAAGCCGTTAGTGATCAGGGATCTATCAAAACAGTGGCCTGCCTACAACAGGTGGAACTGGGATTACTTCAAATCAATGATGGGTGAAATTGAAGTAGGAGTTTACAATAACATAAAGAGTGATGCGTATACGCCGGTGAATAAGGCCGATGGTTATATGAAGTTTGGTGAATACATTGACCTGATCAAAAACGGACCTGCGGAATGGAGAATTTTCCTTTTCAACCTGTTCGAACATGCACCCGAATTGGTGAATGACTTTAACTGGCCGGAAGAACTGACCAAAGGTTTTGTAAAAAGATTTCCGATGCTTTTTGTAGGCGGAAAAGGATCGGTGACTCATATGCATTTTGACATTGATCTTTCACACATTTTTCATACGCAATTTGCAGGCAGAAAACGCGTGCTTCTTTTTCCATTTGAAGAACAACACAAGATTTACCGCAAACCCTGGGAAGTGCTGAGCCTGGTGAATTTTGAAAAGTATTTTGATCAAAATAGAAGTAAGCTGGATGTAAAGAAATATCCGGCCCTTAAATTGGCAAGGGGATATGAAGTAATTCTCCACCATGGGGATACGTTGTTCATGCCAGGTGGCTATTGGCACCACATGGAATATATAGATAGTGGTTTTGCTATGAGTTTGCGCTCACTTCAATCGGCCATTGCGGGGAAATTGAAGGGAGCCTGGTATTTGTTTGGCATGAGAAACATTGACACCTTCATGAAAAGGACCGCGCCTGCTTGGTGGTATAATTACAAGAAGGAAAAAACATTTGCTGCTGCCGAAAAAGAATTGCTCGTGGCGGATTAGAGGATATTATGGATTGAAATTCAAATAAAACGAGTATTTCAGAGGCATTCTTTATTTTTTCGAGGCAAATCCTTCGGGTTTATTTATTTTTTATCTTGGGCAGATACTCTGCAGCCATATCATAAAAATTTTTAAAAAATTATTGCTTTTTAAGAAAACAGTCCTTACATTTATCCACCTATTTGCAGAGCGAGCAACCTCGAAGCCGTGCCTATCCAATTTCCAGGCCTTATTCCAATCTCCAGTTATACAGAATCGTTATGAAGCTGCGTTCTTCATAAGTACTGCTACCCTTGTTTACCTACCCTTTTAAAATTACGGATACATTAAAGTCAAATTCTGGCGTCGCACCCGAAACAAGAGGATTTGTAAGGAGACTTTATCATAATATCTGGAAGCAGTTTTAAGAACGGAAATTCGACCAACCAGACGAACATGGCTTTACATCAAAATATTTCGAACGATTTCTTTTTGTGGTTTCAGAGGTAAGCACAGGCCGGCGATTTCTATCGCTGGCTCTTTTTTTTGAAGAGTTGAGTAAAAATATTTCGCTGTGAAAAAACCAACATGAAAGATCCCGGAATTTCCGGGATCTTTATATTAATTAAGGTAGTAGAAGAATAGTAATTAGAGTGTTTGGCCTAAGCAATAGTCCAAGTCTCATTTCCCCGGAGCAATTTGTCGAGATCTCCTTTTCCTTTGCTGCTGATTACGGTTTCAATCTGGGCGCTCATTTCCTCTTCATAGCAGGGTCTATTAGTTTCATAGAAAACACCAAAAGGCCTTGGCAAGTGTCCTTCCACACGGGGATCATCGAACATCCGGGTTAGTATCTGGGCTTTAAAGAAATCCTTCTCATCATGGATCCAAAGATCATCTGCGCTGAATCCATTGCCTAGCTCGACGACGACAGGTTTGAATCCATCCAGGCGGATACCTTTATTCTGTTGGGCACCAAATACCAACGGTTTTCCATGCTCCAGGAACAAGGTTTCGGCCGCTTTGCTACCTTTTTCCGTAAACATCTCGAAGGCGCCGTCATTAAATATGTTGCAATTCTGATAGATTTCCAGGAATGAAGCTCCCTTATGCTGGTTGCTGCGAATCAATGATTGCTGCAAATGTTTGGGGTCCCGGTCCATGGTTCTGGCTACAAAAGTAGCGTCAGCGCCCATGGCAAGGGCAATCGGATTGAATGGGTGGTCAATGCTGCCGAAGGGAGTGGATTTTGTCACTTTATTCTCTTCTGATGTAGGTGAGTATTGACCCTTGGTCAGACCATAGATTTGGTTGTTGAAGAGCATGATGTTCACGTCAAAATTCCTTCTCAGCAAATGAATCGTATGGTTTCCTCCAATGCTTAAGCCATCCCCATCTCCTGTAACGATCCAGACGCTTAATTCAGGCCTGCTTGCTTTCAATCCTGAAGCAATCGCGGTAGCCCTGCCATGGATGGAATGCATGCCATAGGTATTCATATAGTAGGGGAATCGGCTGCTACATCCGATACCCGATATGATGACTATATTTTCTCTGGGAATGCCGAGGGTAGGCATTATTTTCTGCACCTGAGCCAAAATGGAGTAGTCTCCGCAACCAGGGCACCATCTGACCTCCTGGTCTGTTGCAAAATCTTTAGCTGTCAAATCTGGCTTTGGCTGAATCGTTGTATCGCTCATACTAGAGACAAATTTACTGAATTGCTTAATTATCTTCTCCAAAGTTTTAAACTTTGGCAAAGTTTTGACCGGCCTATATTTGAATCCGTCGCCCTGATTAGAACGCAGATTTACCTCACATATTGAAGGATTTAAATAAACAATCGTTATGAAATTTTCTATCCCTCTTCCGTTTTTGCGAAGTTTACTTTTGGCGACGCTTGTTCTTCTTTTGCTTAATTCGTCTACAGCAAATGCACAAAATCTGGCAGCAAATAGGAGATTGGTGATGGATTGGTTGAAAACCCTGAATCAACATGATACAAACCGGCTTGTTCATTTTTATGATGAGCAGGTAAAGCTGGAGTCTCCCAATTGGGAAGGCGTTCTGACCGGACCGGCAGAGGCAAAGACCGTTTACTCACGTTACTTCACTTCAACACCGGATTTAAAAAACGAGCTGACTAACGTGGTTTTAACAGATACGTGCGCAGTGGTCGAATACACTTCTTCCGGAACTTTATTAAAGAATGAAACAGGTGTGCCTGAATATATGCGCGGCAAAAAATATACGATAAAGAATTGCACGCGCATGGATATCCGAAATGGAAAGATCATTCATCAGGTGAATTACTTTGACCAGGTCGCCTTTCTAAGGCAGATGGGGTTTTTTGACCATCACAATTGAAAAAGTATCTCACGAATGGTGAGTATTATAGAAATTCAAAAAAAATTCGTGGACGTTTTTTTGCGTGCCACAGCTCTGAGTACATGTCGAAGTTTTCTTCTAATGCGGCTATATGATACTTTCAACCGTCCGGGAGAAATAATTCCTTCCTTATTTTGTAGAATTATAACCCCATAACTTTTCTTTCACCCTTCTAATTCACTCCAGTTCATTTCTTTGATGAGTAACCGATATTGGCACAAGGTTAGAACTACCCATTACTGGATTAAGGAAGCAGAAAATTCATTCTGCGTGTCAATTATGGGATAGAGGAGACTGTTAGCATCATTTTTAAACAAAAAGATACAATTATGAAAAAACTATTAGCAGGATTACTGGTGATTTCAATGATTGTAATGGCGGGCTGTAGCAGCGAAATAGTTGCAACCCGTCCGGCCGTTGTTTATTATGAAAGACCTCCTGCACCTGGCCCAGACTATGTATGGATCAGTGGTGATTGGATCTGGATCAATGGCGGATATACATGGCATGAAGGTTATTGGGGCCGTCCCCAAGGAAGGGCCTGGAGGGGAGGTCACTGGGAATCTCATCGTGACGGATACAGGTGGCGAAAAGGACGTTGGGAATAGTAGTTATCCAGGAATCGGGAGTCGCGATATTGGTATTAGCGGCTCCTTTATTTCGCCTGTCTCATTCCTTAGTTCCGCCAAGGCAACCGTGAAATTATCATTGCGAACAGCATCCAACTTCAACATCTTATGTTACGAACTACGAAACAACGTCTCTATTAAATGGCATGAACGACAACTCCATCAGCTTCAAATGTTGCCTCGCAAATGGGATACCGATAATAGTTATGAAAAGAATGACTGCAAACACAAGGTGTACACACGCAGTATAAAATCCGCCGAAGATTAGCCAGATGATATTGCAGAAAAATGAAAGGCAGCCAGTCGAGTCTTTTTTGGGAACAATTTTTTTTCCAAAAGGCCAGATCACCACTGACGCTATCTTGAAACACTGAAAGCCCCATGGAATGCCAACAATTGTCAGGCATAACACAAACCCTCCAAAAATATATCCTAAAGCGGCCAGAAAACCGCCAAAAATCAACCAAATGAGATTTCCGATCAGGTTCATAAAAAAAAATTGCAAGGAAAAATTTATTCCTTGCAATTTATACATTTCAGGTATCTTAATTCTATTGTGTTAACCCGGACTTTCTTAGGAATTCTCCTTTCCCTTTTTACCAGGTATTCAAAATGTCAATTAATACCTGCTGTTGCTGAAGTTGTTCCTGCGTTGGAAAGAACCGCCGCTACCTTTGTTGCTGCGTTCTTCACGAGGTCTTGCAACAGATACATTGATTGTTCTTCCGTCAACAGAAGCACCATCTAATTCTGCGATGGCTTTTTTTGCTGCCTCATCATCTGGCATTTCAACAAAGGCAAATCCGCGGGACTTGTTTGTGAATTTGTCCATAATTACTTTAGCAGAGGTAACTTCACCATATTCTGCAAA
>PSRA01000124.1 GCA_003175695.1 Bacteroidota bacterium
CTGATCGATCCAAAAAGACGCAAAAGCCTTGTATTTCGCCCTGGCATGACCGCTAGTGCAGATATCCAGACTAAGACACATACCGATGTTCTTTCAGTGCCAATCAACGCCGTCACAACCAGGGAAAGGAATAGCGACAATGCCGTTGCAAGCAACAAAGAAAAGAAGGATGATAACAACGATAACACCATGGCGGATGATTCAAAGCCGGCTTCCAACTTCTCTGGCGACCTGGATGAAGTAGTTTTCGTTTTGCAAAAAGATAATACAGTTAGAAAAGTAAAAGTAAAAACAGGCATCCAGGATATAAATAACATTGAAATTCTCGATGGCATAAATGTTGGAGAAGAAGTAGTCACAGGACCTTATGGAACCGTGAGCAAAACGCTCAAGGACGGAACAAGAGTTTCGGTTGTGCCGAAGGAAAAATTATTCGAAACTAAAAAGAGCTGACAGGCCGGACTGATACATTTGTCGGGTGGAGTAGAACAGTATCTGCCAACTCGTAACCTAATCATGCTATCTCATGCGCTTTGGAGTCATTGGCAGCGGTAGTTGGGCAACCGCCCTTGCAAAAATCCTGACAGATAACCAAGCCTCCATTATTTGGTGGGTAAGAGATGAATCCGCCATTGAGCATATTCGTCAACGTCATCACAATCCACACTATTTAAGTTCTGTCCTTTTTGACATTTCGAAGGTAAATGTTACTAACAATCTTGAGGCAGCTATCAAAGAGTCGGAATGTATACTCATTGCTGTTCCATCAGCTTATATACATTCGACTTTACACGAATTGCCGAGAGAAATTTTTCAGGGGAAAATAATTATATCTGCTGTCAAAGGAATCCTTCCCGAACACAATGTATTACTCAATGAATATTTGAAGAATGAATTTTCATTCGAACTGGCAGATTATTTTACCGTGATGGGACCTTGCCATGCAGAGGAAGTGGCAGCCGAAAAACTCTCCTACCTGACTTTTTCCGGATTGAATGAAACATTGACCACTGAATTAGCGTCTTATTTTATGACCGATTATTTAAATACCGTCACAAATAATGATGTGTACGGAGTGCAATACGCCGCAGTGTTGAAGAATATCTATGCGATGGGAGCCGGGATGGCTCATGGCCTCGAATATGGTGATAATTTTCTAAGTGTGCTGATCGCTAATTGCGCGGATGAAATGGCTGGTTTTCTCAGAAGAGTCGGCATCGGTCACATCGAAGTAGGAGTACATGAGGAAAGCGATCCAAGCTCTCGCAAAAGCACCAACTATGCTGCTTCAGCCTACCTCGGCGACTTGCTCGTTACCTGTTATTCTTTGTATAGTCGCAACCGGACTTTTGGTAATATGATTGGAAAAGGCTATTCTGTGAAAGTGGCGCAATTGGAATTGAGTATGGTGGCGGAGGGATATAATGCAAGCCGGTGCATTTACTTAATTAACCAAAAGTTAAAAGCACCCATGCCTATTGCCAGCATTATATATCAAATTCTCTGGGAAAATGTTAAAGTTGAGAAAGGTTTTAAACAAATTGAAACATTTCTCGTCTAATATATCGACAAGGGCAAGGATAAACGAACGAAAAAACAATCAACTTTTATGTTACCTCTTTCATACCAGGGATTCGGCTTCACCACCATCGTTATGATGGTTCTCATCCTGACTCTAAATCAGCTGGTCAGGTATTTGAGAGAGCGTGCTCACAGGCATAATCATTCCCGGAAGTAAACAGGCAAATCCTCTTCTCCAAAAAACAAGTCGGCGGCAATTGCATCAGCGAATAATTTACCTTCCTTTGTCAGGATAAGCCCAGCATTTTCATTTTTTAAGAGAGATCTTTCCAGGAACGATGTGGAATTCGATTCAATTTTTCCCCTGGCCGCGACACCAAATTCATTTTCTACGATCAAAAGACTCAACCCTTCGCTTGTTCTCAAAGAGGTCATGATATATTCGTTCAAACGTTGAGCCCGGGTAAGCAATTCTTTTTCATAGGGAAGCTCACTGGCTTCAAGGGATTTAATGTATTTAATATTATTTGCGATATTCCATTGTCGCGACCTGCCATCAAATGAATGTGCAGAGGGCCCCAATCCAAGATATTTTTTCCCTTGCCAATAAGAAGTATTATGCCGGCTTCTCTTGCCGGGGAGAGCAAAATTTGAAATCTCATAATGTTCGTAACCTGCCTTGGCTGCCCAGTCCATCAGCAAAAGGAATTGTCTTGCCTGGTCTTCAGGAATTACGTCGGCTGTTTTTTTTGTAGCGATCATTTTTTGCAAAGCTGTTTTCGGTTCCACCGTCAACGCGTAGCAGGAGAGGTGCGGAATATGGAGCCCGAACGCCTGAGCTACATTCTCTTTCCAATGTGCATCATCAAGCGTGGGACTTCCATAAATAAGGTCTATGCTAATGTTTTCAATGCCCGCCTCTTGCAACATATTTATAGCCAGACGAGCCTGCTCGGCATTGTGCGCCCTGTTCATCCATTTCAGGTCTTCTTCGAAAAAGGATTGAACGCCCAGACTCAACCGGTTAATACCGGCGTTCTTCCATGAGCCAATCAAGGACGATGAAACATCGTCAGGATTTGCTTCAAGTGTGATCTCAGCGTCAGGTGCGATCGGAAAATCTTCGTTCAATTGAGAAACAATCCTTGTTAATTCCGGATGCGTCAACAAAGAAGGCGTTCCTCCGCCGAAATAAATTGTTTCAATCGTTTCGCCTTCCAGATATCTTTGCCTCATCTTCATTTCTTTCAATAAAGCAGGAACAAAATCGTTTTTGGTCTTGAGTGAGGTAGAGAAGTGAAAATTACAATAATAACAGGCTTGCTTACAATATGGGATATGAATATAGATGCCAGCCACTGTTTAATTAATTTTACAAAAATTTGATCGTATCATTTTCGGGAATGACAAAATTAAGGCTATACCAACTTAGCTGCCTGATCCTGCTGTTTACCTGCTGCTTTTCCGCCCGAGGTCAATATGAGCTAAAGATCATTTGTGTTGACCGGGATTCTATTTTCGATCAAAAGAATTTAGGCTTGCAATCGTCTTTCAAAAACAAGGAATCCTGCATTGAATATATTTATAAAATTCCTACACTTTTAGAAGCTAAAGGTTTTTCGACCTCCTCCATTGACAGCATTCATTATGATTCGACACAGGCTCAAATTCGACTATATATAGGAGATGCTTATCATTGGTCTCATATTCATACGAAGAAGGAAGATGCTTTTATTTTAAATAACGCCGGTTGGAACGACAAAAAAATTACAGGCAAACCCGTCCATTACCGGGAGATGCAGGTGGCGCAACAGCAGGTACTGAACTACCTGGAGAATAATGGCTATCCCTTTGCAAAAATTTATCTTGACAGCTTTGAGCTGGCACAGGGAACACTTGAAGCGAATTTAAATATTGATAAAGGACCCCTGTATAAAATTGACAGCATAAGGATTTACGGGACGGCAAAAATCTCCAATGATTATATGCAACGCTATTTGAACATTCAAAACGGGAGCATATACAGGAAGGAGAAATTACAGGGCATTAGCAGGAAAATTCGGGAACTTCCTTTTGTGCAGGAGGAGAGGGAATGGAATCTTACGCTATTAGGTACGGGTTCAATTCTCAACCTGTATCTCAAACCTAAAAAGAGTAGCCAGATTGATGTGCTGGTCGGTTTTTTGCCCAACAATGACCAACTCACAAGTAATAAACTTTTGGTAACCGGCGAAGCCAACATCAATCTCAAAAATCCATTCGGAAATGGGGAAAGCATCGGCTTAAACTGGCAGCAGGTGCAGGTAAAATCGCCCAGGCTGAATTTGTTTTTTCAACAACCCTATTTATTCAAAACTGCATTCGGTCTGAATGTGAATTTTGACCTGTTCAAAAAAGATTCGTCCTACATAAATATAAACGCGCTGCTCGGCGTTCAATACATGAATTCATCCAACCGGACAGGAACAGTATTTATTCAGAGCACTTCAACTAATGTTTTGACCGTAGACACCCAGCAGGTAATTTCTACGCGCACACTGCCTTCCGTGGCTGATGTAAGTTCTGTCAGCCTGGGCATTGCATATGATTGGAACAACACAAATTATCGGTTCAATCCTCTGCGGGGCAATGAAATTCAGATTGTGGGAACTGTTGGAACAAAGACTATTCACCAAAATTCGCAGATTAGTAAACTCATTGATCCAAACGATTCATCATTTTCATTTAGTTCATTATATGACACGGTTAAATTGAATTCGTACGAATTCCGAATCAAACTTTCGGCCGCACATTATTTTCAGATCACAAGGGCATCGACAATCAAACTTGGAGCAAGTGGCGGTGTGTTTCAAAGCCCGACTACTTTTCGAAATGAAGTATTCCAGATCGGCGGATACAAATTGTTGCGGGGATTTGACGAAGAAAGCATCCTGGCTGCACAATATGCCGTTGGAACATTGGAGTACAGATACCTGATTGCGCAGAATTCATTCCTATTCTCCTTCCTCGATTTTGGCTGGGCAAAAAATGATATCCCGGGATATTATTTAAATAACACCTACCTGGGTTTTGGAGCCGGACTGGCTTTTGAAACAAAAGCAGGGATTTTCAATATTTCATATGCGGTTGGCAAAAGAGATGATCAAAGTCTGAATTTCAGACAGGCCAAAATTCATTTGGGCTATGTGAATTTCTTTTGATGGTTTCGAATAAAAATTATGCAATTTTGCGCGCCGGTAAAACCTGCCAGGTTGAATAGTACCGCAAATCAAATGTGAGGTACTAAAGAAAACCACTTATGCGTTTTGAGAATTTTTCTTATATGAATCCCTCCACTAGCCGCAGAATTATCGGGCTGCTATTGCTTTTATTTTTTTGTTTCCCGTCTTTTGCGCAAACGGTTGGAGACTCAACAGCCGACAAGGATACTGTCGCCAAATCCGAGATTGTTCAGGCCCCAGCATCAATTAGTGACAGCGTTAAGAAACCGATAGTAATAAAGAAAAGACCCGTAGTCAGGAAAGACTCGACACTCGTTGTGTTAAAAGATTCTTCATCTCCTGAAATAAAATACTCGAGCAGGAATCCGAATGTTACGCCTCGGGATTCTTTGCCGTTTAGGTTAGAAAGAATAACCGGATGGAATGCCGGCGGAAATTCAGCCAAGACATTAGAAGATAATCTTGATTTCAATTTTCTTGGTAAACCTGTGAAACAATATGAGCAGGTTCATAGGGGACAATCCTTCGAGGGACTTTTCTATCTTCTCATCGGCGTTCTTTTCTATTTTGCGCTTGTTAAATTAGTGTTTGCCAAATATTTATCGAATTTGTTCGCATTATTCTTCGGGGTTTCGATGCGCCAGCAGCAGATAAGGGAGCAGGTAATACAGTCCCCACTTCCGTCTTTATTACTAAACATCCTGTTCGTCATGGTGGGCGGGATGTATGGAGCTTTCCTTGCGCGCTATTATAATGTAGGCACCCCGGGAGATTTTTGGGTGTTTTTCATGGATTTTTCGATTTTGATTGTAGCGATTTACCTGGGTAAATACCTTATTTTAAAAAGTATTGGCTGGATTTTCAATTTGCAGAGGGCAACTGACACATATATTTTTATCATTTTTCTAACAAATAAGATACTTGGGATTTTTCTGTTGCCTTTCCTTCTAATGCTCTCATTTTCAGATAGGTTCTTAAGTGAGGTAGCAGTGACGCTATCAATTGCTATGATCCTTGGCTTTCTCGTGTACCGCTCTATCGTTTCTTACGCACCCATCAGAAAGGAAATAAAAATGAACGGGTTTCACTTTTTTCTGTACCTTTGCGCCTTCGAGATAGTACCCCTATTGCTGATTTACAAAGTGTTAATGAATTATTTAGAAAAAGGTTATTAATTTTGCAT
>PSRA01000168.1 GCA_003175695.1 Bacteroidota bacterium
GTCCCCTGGATGCTCCTGTAATCACAGCATTCATGATTCAGGCATTTGTTCTGTAATTTGCAAACATACAATGATTACGAGAATGAATAACAACATACAGGAAGGCGCAAGGTATCGCCATCTCTTCTTTGATCTCGATCACACGTTATGGGATTTCGATGCAAATAGCAGGGAAACGCTGCTTGAGCTCTATGAAAAAATGGAATTGAAAGAGCAGGGTGTGTATGATTTTGATCTGTTTCATAAGAGTTACCTTCTCAACAATGAAAAGCTTTGGGATCGATATCGCAAAGGTTTTATGAAAGTAGATGAATTGCGCTGGAAAAGAATGTGGTTGACATTACTTGATTTCAAAATCGGAGATGAGGCACTCGCCCGGAAGATGGGCGATTTATTTCTCGATTTACTGCCCACAAGAAAGATTCTCTTTCCCTATGCAAAAGAGATCCTGGATTATTTGCAAAATAAAGGTTATCAGTTGCACCTGATCACTAACGGGTTTGAAAAAACGCAATACACTAAATTACAGACCGCAGGACTGGATGGTTATTTTCTAGAGATCATCACTTCTGAAGGATCGAATAGCCTGAAACCGAATAAAGAAATTTTTGATTATGCTTTTATGAAAACCGGTGCTCAAAAAAATGAAAGCATTATGATAGGAGATAGCGTCGATGTGGATATCCAGGGAGCTATTAATGCCGGCATCGACCAGGTTTATGTGAATCATTTGAATGTCGAACCTGCTATTCAGCCTACCTATACTGTTTATTCGCTAAAGGAATTAGAAGAGATTTTTTAAGGCTGTTTCCTTGCAAAAGAAACGCAAAGGCGCAAAAGGGGTAACGGCGTGCTACCCCTTTTGCGCCTTTGGGTGAAAGAGCACTTACCATTCAGCTATTACCGTTACTCCGCCCTGAACAGCCTGATTGAGATTAACCTTCACCTTGGTGTCCGGAGGCAACAAAAGATCTACCCGGGAACCGAATTTGATAAATCCCATTTCTCCGCTTTGTTTCACGTTTTGCCCCACACTCAGATAATTGACAATTCTTTTTGCGAGCGCTCCGGCAATTTGTTTTACAAGGACATCTCCTTTGCCATTGCGGATGACAACACTGTGCCGCTCATTTTCTGTCGATGATTTTGGATGCCAGGCGACGAGGTATTTGCCTTTATGATATTGATTGTATATTACTTCCCCATCAACAGGATTCAAATTTTGATGAACATTCGCCGGACTCATAAAAACGGAAACCTGTAGTCGCTTGTCTTTGAAAAATTCTTCATCAAAAGTTTCTTCGATCACAACCACTTTACCGTCAGCCGGGCTTACAATCGAGTTATGATCCAGGGTAAGTGATCTTTTGGGTACGCGGAAAAATGAAATCAGGAACAAAACCATTCCCAGGCTAAGAATAAAAATGGTCCAACTTAACCACGGCTGATAAAAGCTGATGAAATAGAATGACAAGAGATTAATGATAGCAAATGCAAAAACACTGATAGCAATCGTCTTGTAACCTTCTTTATGGATCGTCATTGAATAAATTGAATAGCAAATGTACCAATAACTGAAGGATTTCTCTCACAGGACCGTCATACTTAGATGGTAGTCAGACAAGTAAATCACCTGATAAATACGACATAAATCCAAACAAAAGGAGCCGCCAGCAGCAGTGAATCAAATCGATCCAAAAAGCCACCATGACCTGGCATTATATGACCGCTGTCTTTTACATTAGCCATGCGTTTCAATTTGCTTTGTAAAAGATCTCCGAAGGTTCCTGCAATGGAGGCGATAGCTGCAATGATCATCCATTGTGAGATGGTTTCCCAATCCAGTTCACTGCTTATGAAATAACCTATTGCCCCCATAATCAGAATAGAAGAAAGAATACCAGCAATAGTTCCTTCCCAGGTTTTTTTGGGTGAAATGGATGTGAGCGGAGTCTTGCCAAACATGGATCCGAGTAAATAGGCCATCGTATCGTTAATCCAGATGCTTCCTATGATCATAAATACGAGTAATTTATTTACAAGCTCCAAAGCGCTGCCATAAGTGCTTCTTAGATTCGTAAATAATCCGAGACTAAGTGAAATATAAATCAGCCCAAAAGCTGAATAACCAATATTTCTAAGATTGATTTTCTGAACAAGCAGAATTTCCAAAAGCGGCAGAACAAAGAGAAGTAGCAAGCCGCCCCAGTAACCAATAGCATGTAAAGAGACTCTGCCCAGGTCGAAATCATTGTTCGTAAAGAATAACATGATACACCATCCAGCCAACATGACTCCGTATCTATGATAAGGGGTGATCTGCAAATACCCGGGATCTATTCGGGCTACCAGTTTTTGGTATTCATACCAGCATCCGAAATGGATGATGGAAAACAGAATAAGGAAACTCCACTGGTTCCATAATAAGCCAACAAGCATCACGACCACAAAAACCAGAGCTGTAAGTGCCCGCGTCTTAAAAATGGAAACGTTAAGAGCCATGCAGTGAAGTTAGTAAAATAAAAGTGAGATCAGCGCCATCATCAGAGATCCAATTCCCTCATGTTCGTGTCTGTCCCTGTTCCGTATACACGATCATATGTTGTCAGTGATCTCTTCCGGATATAGTTCATCAGTGCGACAATGGCGACAATGGAGATAATGCCAGCAACTGGCAGCATTTTCTCGTTCATACCTGAGGGTTGATTCACATCCCAAACTTTGAAATAAACAAGGCAAACCTGTATACTATTAAACACGAAATGACCCACTATCGCAGGGATCAGGCTACCGCTGTACCAATATAAAGCGCCGAGAATTATGCCCAGGATCATCCTCGGAAGAAACCCAAGGAATTGACCATGCACTGCAGAAAATATGGCCGCAGTAAGGATAATGCCGAGCCAGGGACTCTTACAGATCTGGATAAATATTCTCTGAAGAATACCCCGAAAGAATAGTTCTTCTCCTACGGCAGCCAATACTCCAACCAGGAATATCGAAATAATCAGGTCGATTGGATTTTTCATTGTCAGGATATTCTGAAGCGTGGCATTGACATCTGACTCACTCTTTTCGATCCATTGCTGGGCTGATTTTCCAAGAAAATTTTTGACGATTTCCTGGTTGAGTTCTGAAAGCCATGCGACCATTACATAAGAGCAAAGAATAATGAGTGTGCCAAGAAATACAAATCCAGCGCGGTCGGGCTTGCGAAGTCCCGCAAACTTTAACGGCTTCGGATCAGCGAAATAGGCGAAGATCATGGAAGGCAAAAAGAAAAAACCGAAGAATTGAACAATCAGAAGGCCCTTTGTAAGAGGTGCATATTGCGGTTTTGAATAATCTTCCGGCGTGATGTTCCTCAAATCACTTAAGCTCATATGGTTGATAGAAGCAAGAATTAAGGTTCCAATGGCAGTTACAAAGAAAGCAAGGACAAAAGTGATCCCACCAAATATCAATAATTGGGTCCAGGCGGGTTTATTTTTTAGGTATGTATTCATATTTTGACATTCGAAATCCTGACCTATAGTGTGTACCTTTGCGGCTTGCCAAAAGCGTGCTGAGCTTGCAAGATAAGGATAATTGAAGCGGCGACTGTTCGTTTAAGTATTGGCTGCCATTGTTATCCGCATAAATTGTATGGTTTTAATAGGAAAAATATCGCTCACTGATTTCCCACTCCTCCTTGCCCCCATGGAAGATGTGAGCGACCCTCCATTCCGGTATGTCTGCAAAAAGAATGGTGCCGATTTGATGTACAGCGAATTCATTTCCAGCGAAGGGTTGATACGTGACGCCATAAAAAGCCGGCAAAAGTTGGACTTCTTTGAGTATGAACGTCCTTTTGGGATACAAATATTTGGTGGTGATGAAGAAGCTATGGCAATGAGTGCCCGGATCATTGAAGCAGTCAATCCAGATCTCGTGGACATTAATTTTGGATGCCCGGTAAAAAAGGTTGTCTGCAAGGGCGCTGGCGCGGCTGTCCTGAAAGATATTCCAGCCATGGTTCGGCTAACCAAAGCTGTTGTAGATTCAACAAGCCTTCCTGTTACAGTTAAAACACGCCTGGGTTGGGATGATCAATCGAGGAATATTGAAGAAGTGGCCGAGCGCTTACAGGACACCGGCATAAAGGCCCTGACGGTTCATGGAAGAACCCGTTCTCAGTTGTACAAGGGCGAAGCTGACTGGGAACCCATCGCCAGGGTAAAAAATAATCCGAGGATTACAATACCGATTTTTGGAAACGGAGATATCGATTCTCCGGAAAAAGCAATGGAATACAGGAATCGGTATGGTGTTGACGGAATAATGCTTGGCAGGGCCGCAATCGGATACCCATGGATTTTTAACGAAATCAAACACTTCTTTAAGACTGGCCGCCTTGCTGAACCTCCTACAATGGATCAAAGGATTGAAGTAATCCGGCAACATCTGGAAAGATCGGTTGAATGGAAGGGCCCGGTATTGGGCATTCTTGAAATGCGCAGGCATTATACAAATTACCTGAAGGGATACCCGAACATCAAAGAATTCAGAAACCAATTGGTTCAAAAGAATTCAGTGGAAGAAATTTATCAGGTGTTGGAACAGGTGAGAATGCGGTACGAGGGGCTTATCCTTGAAAAGCAGGAACCCTCCCTTTCTTCATTTGCTTTGGAAGCCTGCTCTTATTGATAGTTTAATTTTTTCATTGTATCTTCCTGAAAATTCCGTTGGATGGATGCACGCGATCAACAGATTCGTAACTGGTCCATGCTTTGCCACCTCTCTGCCCTGGTCGGATTGCTTATTCCATGGATTCCATTGGGCAACATCATTGGTCCATTAATCGTATGGCAGGCAAAAAAAACTGAATTCCCCGAAATTAATGTGCATGGTAAAGAATCATTGAATTTTCAAATAACCATTTCTCTCATAACTATTATCTTGGGCATGTTTCTCATGGGCAGCTTTGGCTACAGTGCTTTTATTGGAAATTCCTTCGCCATGTTCACGAGCGGAATAGGCGCGGCCTTATTACTCGGCCTGATTCGATTAACTTCCCTGATCCTTGTGGTTGTCGCTTCTGTACGGGCAAATAGCGGTGAACTCTTTAAATATCCATCCATCCGGTTCATTAAGTAGGCTTCTTGCCAGACGCAAAACTTTCAAGTTGCTGTGTATACGTCTCTGCCCTGTTCTCGGCAAAATAATCTGCTCCCAACATCACGGCTGCCTGCAGCGCAAGCGTGAAGCCAAAACCTGCCCAAAAATTTTTCGTGATCTCATTTTTGTGGATTAAGATGAGAACCAACCCTGTGACCAGGAGAATAATTTCAATCCAGCGATACAAATTAAATCTCTTATTAACGGCTTGCATCCTGGGAAGTTCTTCTGTTTTTAATTTCCCGGGATTCATGTCATAGGCATACACGTTACTTATTCTTTGTTCATCACTTCTTGAATAAACGGTATATCCCACAATTACCTGGATTATTCCCACAACGAGCAGTGGAATCGCGGCTCCTTTGTAGAAATTCGTTTTGAGGGAAAAAAAGAAAATAATGGATAATACGATGGCCAATATTCCAATGATCAGAAAAATCAGGCTCTCACTTTTTTCTGCCACGAAATATTTCTCGATATCGACTTTGGTGAGCATTCTGATGGATTTTTTACTCTGACTAATCCAAGAGCCATAAGAATCACGTATAAAATTAGCAAATAGTTCCGATCGGGGTTTATGCATGCTGAATGGCTGCTTGTATTTCTTCGCCTGATGGCGACACAGATGGATCAAAATAATGTGTCAGTCTTCCGTTTTCGTCTAATAGATACTTAGTGAAATTCCAGGTCGGCTGCTGATCATTCCAGCCATTTTTATTCTTATTCGATAGCCATTCGAAGATTTCATTTTGATCCGCGCCTTTGATTACATGACTCTTGCTCATAAGCGGAAAGTTCACCCCGTAATTTATTTTGCAAAAATTTGCTATCTCCTGATCATCTCCTTTTTCCTGCTCGCCGAAATCATTTGCAGGAAATCCAAGAATGGTTAGCTTGTCTTTATGATCATCATATAATTTTTGCAAATCCTCGTACTGGGGAGTGAATCCACAATCGGAGGCCGTATTTACCACCAGCAGTTTTTTACCTTTGAACTGGCTCATCGAGATTTTTTGACCGTTGTTTGACGTAGCATGTAAATCGTAAAATGATACTTCAGGATCTGTCAATGATGGGTTCATTTTAATTTGATTGTTTTTCTTTGATATTCCCCGCACCGCAGCAGTCAGCGGATAGAAAATCTTTAATATTCTTTGCCTTAAAGTCATCTGAAAATTTTATGCAATCTTAGTGCCTTACTTTGTAGTTGTTCAGAAAAAAAACTGTCTGGCACTGTAGGTTGTATGTAGTGATAAAACCATATTCAAAAATTTATCGAATAAATCTTTTAAACCATTTCATCTTCCCCTTAAACGGCGGATACTTAATGGAAGGATCAATCCAGGTGGGCGTTTTCATCACCGGCTTGGCATGCGTGAAGACTTCAAACGAATATTTTCCATGGTAGGCGCCTATCCCGCTTGCACCGATACCTCCAAACGGGAGATGATTGTTAACAAATTGCCAGGCTGTATTATTAATGCACCCACCTCCAAATGGCAAGCTTTCAATCCAGCTTTTCTCTTTGTTTTTATCTGCTGTGAACAAGTAAAATGATAAAGGATTTGCCTGTCTTTGCACAATAGCAAATGCTTCTGCCATCTCGGTGAAAGTGAACACGGGTAACACCGGACCGAAAATTTCTTCGGCCATGAGTGCTGAATTTAAATCAACTCCATCCATGATTGTCGGAGCGACGAACATTTTTTGCTCATCAAACTGACCACCCGTTAAAATGTTGCCCATTGACAAATAGCTGACCAGTTTATTGAATCTTTTTCTGTTGATGATTTTTCCAAAGTTTTCACTTGTGGCAGGATCAGATCCAAAAAATTCCTGAATGGATTCTTTGAGGAAAGCAATAAAGGGATTTTTTACGGATTCATGAATCAATAAATAATCTGGTGCGACACAGGATTGGCCGGCATTAATAAATTTTCCAAGTGCGATCCTCCGGGCAGCAATTCTCAAATTTGCATCCTGTTCTACGATGGCTGGGCTTTTTCCCCCCAATTCAAGAGTAACTGGTATTAACTTTGAAGCGGCGAGCTGGTACACTGATTTGCCGACGGGGATACTTCCGGTGTAAAAAATATGATCAAAATGGATTGAGCGAATGGTTGCAGGAACAACGTCGGCTCCTTCTCCCTGTATAACTCTGATATAATCCTCGGGGTAGATTTCCCGAATAATTTTTTCAGAAAGTGCTGCTGTAGCAGGTGCTAATTCAGATGGCTTCAGCACGACACAATTTCCACCTGCAATTGCTCCTATCAACGGAAGGAATAAAAGCTGAAATGGATAATTCCACGGGGCAATTATAAAGACAACACCCAATGGATCCCTGTATATATAACTTGCAGAAGGAATGTTAACAAGATTGGTAGGGACTCTTTTGGGACGCATCCATTTCCTGAGCTTTTTGAGTGCGAGATTGACTTCCGCTATCACTAAACCTGTTTCTGTGGCATAAGATTCTTCGGGGCTTTTTTTCAGGTCCGTGGTCAACGCACCGGCAATTTCATTTTCATATTTTGCCAGCGCATTTCTTAGTTTATTCAATTGCTCAACTCTGAATGCATAAGATTTTGTCACGCCTGAATCATAGAATTTGTTTAAGTCGTCGCGCGGGTTTTCTGATACTTGATGTAAGGCTCCATCCATCTCAAAAACTTTTTTAGAATTGAATCTCACCCGAAGCCAACGCGTCACCCAATTTTTTTGCCGCCTTTTTCAGGTTTGCTGCAGTTTGTTGAAGGGCGTCCGTCATAGAAGTTCCTTCAGGATTAATTGATATGATCAAATCAAAATATCTTTTGAACAGTTGGTTCTCAGGGGACGGAATGCTGCCACCAAGTGCAATTACCGGAACACCTCTATTTTTCGACCAGCGTGCGACACCCATAGGCGCTTTCCCCTGCAAGGTTTGTTCATCAATGCTACCCTCGCCTGTAATTACAAGATCAGCTTCCGACAAAGCTTGGTCAAAATCCGTAATCATCAAAAAATATTCAATGCCGTTCGCTAAATCTGCATTCAAAAAGACGGATAATCCTGCTGCGATTCCTCCTGCTGCGCCTCCTGATTCAAGAATGGACATATCCCGACCAGCGAGTGCGATTCCCAGGTCCCGAAGTCTCGACAATCCCTTTTCTAATATGGATATGTCGTTTGGGCGAGCGCCCTTTTGTGGACCGAAGACAGCTGCAGCGCCATGGGGTCCCAGCAGTTTATTCTGAACGTCGCAAAGTACAATTAAAGAATTGTCCTGAAGCCGTGGATCTGCCTTACCTATATCAATAAACGATAATTCAGTCAGACTCAATGGAATTTGAGTCAATGGCTCTTTTCGACTATTCAAAAAACTGAAGCCGAGTGCCTGCAGTATGCCGACGCCTCCATCGATAGTCGCGCTCCCACCCACGCCCATGATAATTTTCCTGACACCCCGGTTCAATAATTCCAATAATAATTCTCCGGTTCCATAGCTGGTTGCATGCAAAGGATCGTATTCATCGGGTCGTAAAAGTCTCAAACCCGATGCATCTGCCATTTCAATAAAGCCCACCGTGCCATCTTGAGCAATGCCGATCGAAGATTGAATTAATCTTCCAAGTGGATCGTGTGCGTAGACAGGAATGCTGTTGCCTTTAAATGCTTCTAGCAAAAGCTTAGCCGTTCCATCGCCCCCGTCACCTACAGGAAAGCGCTGGCAGGAACATGCCAACTTGCTTTCCAGCAGCCCTTCCGCGATCGCTGCTGAAGCGGATCGGGCGTCGAGACTATTCTTAAATGCATTTGGCGAAATGAGTATGTGCATCACCGTTATAGCAGGATAAATGATAATAGATAAACCATGGCCAGCGTAGTGAGTCCCATAAGGAAACTTGCAACAGAATAAACCTTCAAAACGCTCTTCATATCCAACCCTGAAAAATTGACAATCACCCAGAAGTAAGCGTCATTTGCATGCGAGATCGTCATCGATCCCGCACCCATCGCCAAAATCGAAAGCAGCCGGCCATGGGAGCTATCCAATCCCATATCCGAAAGCAGGGGCAGCACAATGGAAGAAGCCGTGATTATTGCCACGGTGGAAGAGCCCTGTGCTGTTTTTAATATGGATGTAAGCAGAAAACTCAGCAGAATGCCGGCGCCCCCAAAATGAACGATGTCTCTGAAATGCTCGCCGGGTTTGGTAGCTGCCAGGATGGCTCCAAATGCTCCGCCCGCGCCGATTATCACCAGGATACTTCCTGCCTTTTCAATTGCAACATGAAAAATCTTTGATAGCGATTCTCGGGTCCATTTTCTTTTTGTGGTAAAACAGAGGAGTACCCCGATGGACAAAGCAATCACCGGATCACCCAATGCCAATAAGCCCGATTCCCAGCCAGCATGATTAAAAGATTCGATGGAAATAAAAGACCGGGCGGCTATGAGCAGCACAGGAACAACTATAGGAAGAAATGCCAGCGTTACTGACGGAAGTTTTTGATCGGGATTGGCTGAATTTTCCACTTCTATTTCGGTGGGGGTGGGGGCATATTTCTTCCCTGCAAATCTTGCCCACCCGTAACCAACCAGCATGGCTGGCAAGGCCGCCAGTGCACCCCATCCAATAACGCGTCCAAAATCAACGCCCAGGCTGCTTGCTGCTGCAGACACGCCGGGATGTGGCGGCACCAGGCAATGCACGGAATAAAGACCGGTTGCTAATGACGCAGCCAGGGTGATAACGGGCAGGCCTGTGCGTTTGGCAAGGGGGGGAATCAGCCCGCTGAGAACAATATATCCTGAATCACAAAAAACAGGGAAGCCAACAAAGAAGCCCGTCAAACTCATGGCTAGCGCAGCATTCTTGTCACCGGTCTTACTGAGAATATAATTCGCCATCACTTTGGTACTTCCGGATTGCTCCAACAGAACCCCTAACGTTGTTCCCAGTACGATGATCAGTCCAAGTGATTTCATGATATTGCCGAATCCGTCCTTGATCGTGACTACGATATCTGTACCATTCATTTGCATGCCAAGGCCAGTTACAAAACAGGCAATCAGAAGTGCAAAAAATGCATGGACCCGGAATTTCGTGGTAAGCAGGATGATCACGACTATTCCCGCGATCAGGCAGATTAAAAGCTGGTAAAAGGAAGGACCCATAGGATTGATTGTCTCGGTCAAAAATAAAATTTATAATTTTGATTTGCTATGACCGATGAGTATTACATGCTACAGGCGATTAAGGAAGCCAAGAAAGCTTATGAGGACGGAGAAATTCCTGTAGGAGCACTCATAATTATGAACAATAAGGTCATTGCCCGCGGCCACAACCAGGTGGAGCGTTTAAATGACCCTACTGCACATGCTGAAATAATTGCACTTACTTCTGCTTTTAATTTTTTGGGTTCCAAATATCTCCAGGACGCAACAATTTTTATTACAGTAGAACCCTGTTTGATGTGTTCTGGTGCTCTTTATTGGAGTAAAATTGGTCGTGTCGTGTATGGAGCGGATGATGAAAAAAATGGATATAAGAAATACATAGTGCCATGCCCTGCAATCGAGAACCTGGGTGTTGCTCCCTGGCCATTCCATCCTAAGACGGCATTATCGCACGGCGTACTAAAAGACGAATGTGCCGCTATGATGAAGGATTTCTTTAGAGCCCGCAGATAAAAAATTTCATGCAAAAAGAAAGCAAAGGCGCAAAGGTCGTGGCGTGACTACTTTGCGCCTTTGTTTTTTTTGCGTCTTTGCAATAAGACTTACAATTTCTTAATCTTAATATTCTTAAACCATATTCCGCCACCATGGTCTTGTAAGGCGATATATCCGCTTTTTGCATTTCCATAATCAGGGTAGTCTTTCCATTTACCAGTCGATTTTAATTTTTCCCATTCAGGAGTCCAGGCCATGAAATCTGCTACTTTCACTCCATTCAGCCAATGCTCTACATGAGCACCATTAACAACCAGGCGCGTGTGATTAAATTCTCCGGCTGGTTTTGAGGCTAATTTTAGTGGAGCGTGCATGGCATAATCTGCACCGCTTTTTTGCCAGTCTTCTAATTTCTCGGGATAACCTCCGTCATCTATCAGTTGATATTCGGGCCCCGTTTCGTATGATGATTTTTGGGTTTCCAGGACATGATATAGCACACCACTGTTAGAAGCTTTGTCCACTTTCCAATCAAACTGCAATTCGAAACTGGCATATTGATCTTTGGTTACGAGATCTGCGCGTTTGGTAACGCCATCTTTTTTACAATGCAATTGCCCATTGACAATTTCCCAACTGTCTTCAGGAAGATTTTTGTATGTTCTCCAGCCGTCCCGGGTTTTGCCATCAAACAAAAGCGACCATCCCTCTTTTTTCTCCGCAGCCGTCAGTGTGTTGTCACCGGACTGGAAAGGATTTTTTCTGGAGGGTACTAAAAAAGACGCCAGTAAAATGGCAAAGGCAATTGGAGCAATCAATTTGAATTTGTTCATCATGATATATTTTTTAATCGTTTAGGCAATGGGAAGAAATTTTGTTAACTAATCAGTTGGAGGCTCACAGGATCCCAGCGAATTGTCTTTTCCTTGAAATAACTGTCGTTACATAGCAGTGCAGGCGCTGCTGCGCGATATCCAAATAAGGCATCTTCAATAACGGGCTTGCCACCACGCACGGCACGAATCCAATTGTAGTGGTGATCAAAATGTGCGCCCTTGTAATCAGGCTCAGCTTTATAAATAACGTTGTCGGGATCGAGCATAGTCTTTCTGTTGTAAGCAAAGGGGTCTGCCTGGTTGACTGCAACAGGCGCATCATTAGAATTAGGCGAATAAGATTTGTTTTTTGTAAGCGTCACCTTATCCCATTCTACGATCATTGATCCTTCATTGCCGACGAGCCGCAGGTAAGTATTATCTGCCGTGCCATCTACAAAGTTGACCCGCAAGGAAAGATTGAAAGCAGGATGTTTCTCTGCCGCAGGGTAGTCAAACATGCCGAGTAAAATATCCGGCACTTCCCTGCCATCTTTCCAATACCTGAGTCCGCCTGTAGCCATTACTTTTTCGGGTCCTTTTGAGCTGACGATATAATGAAGACTGGAGAATAAATGCACAAACAGATCCCCGGAGACTCCCGTGCCGTAGTCACGGTAGCAACGCCAACGAAAGAATCTTTTAGGATCAAATTGTCGATCCGGATGATCCTTTAGGAATTTTTTCCAGTCGACCGTTTTTTCGGAGGCATCCGAAGGAATATCATATTGCCATGCGCCACCTGGTGAATTTCTGGCCCAAAATCCTTCCGCATAATTTAGCTGACCAATTGCGCCAGCCTCATATAATTGTTTTGCTTTTTCGTTTCCCAAAGAGCTCATTCCCTGGCTGCCCACCTGGAATACAGATTTGTTCTTGTTTTGTGCAGCAACTACTGCCGCACCTTCCGAAATATCGTGTACCATCGGTTTCTCACAATAGACTGCTTTTCCACTATTCATGGCATCAATGGAAATATCCCTGTGCCAATGATCAGGCGTACCGATAATAACAGCATCCACATCTTTCCGGGAAAGAATTTCCCTGTAATCGCGGGTTACAAAAATGTCGTTACCAAATTTTTTCTTTGCTGATTGTAATCTTCCGTCGTAAAGATCACATACAGCGATCAATTTTACTCCGGGTACAGTAATGCAGGTGTCGGCATCGGCATTGCCCATTCCGCCTGCGCCAATTAATGCGATTTGTACATGGTCATTTGGGAGGAAGGTTTCCGTTCTTTGAAGCCATTCATTTTGTTCGTGGCTGGCGGCCCTGAGAATCTGGGGGGCAACAGTTACGCCGATGAGACCTTTTGCAACCTTATCAATAAATTTTCGTCGGGATTGTCCGGATGTTCTTTTTTGCATACGCAGCTGATGGATGAGCCAGAAAGTTACTACAAAAATGATTTGAAAATTTTTGTGTAGAAAATATTCCCTCCATGCGGAAAAAATATTTTATTGTTCAATTATTTCACTCGGATTCGGGACAAGGATAAGAGTTAGTAAAGAAATAATTACGCCAGATCTACGATGGTATAAGTTTTGAGTAATCAACCTTTGATCAGTACATTTGTTGTCCCAAAAGCACTATTCTCAAATTTCAAA
>PSRA01000129.1 GCA_003175695.1 Bacteroidota bacterium
AACTTAGACGACATAAATCATGCAACTGCTGCAGGCTCGTTCAATTTTGTCAAAAATTTATGGAGAATCTCGTTGAATTCGTTCGGGACCTCCATCATTGGCGCGTGCCCGCATTTATCAATGAAATGCAATTCGCTGTTAGGAATCAACCGATGGAATTCTCTTCCGACGAAAGGAGGAGTAATACTATCGTTATTTCCCCATATTAATAACGTAGGTTGTTTAATTTGATTGAGTTCCTCGCCCAAATTATTTCGTATCGCGCTTTTTGCCAATGAAATTATCTTCAGGGCCTTGAGGCGGTTATTCACTATTTCGTAGACCTCGTCTACCAATTCCTTGCTGGCAATTCGCGGATCATGAAAGGTTAATTGGGTCTTTTTCTTGATATATTCGTAATCACCCCTTTTCGGGTATGTATCGCCCATTCCGTTCTCAAATAAACCAGAACTGCCCGTCAGAATGATCGACTTGATCCTCTCAGGGTGCCTCAATACATGAAGAAGGGCAACATGACCCCCTAATGAATTGCCCAACAGATGTAACTGCCTGTAGTTCCTTTGTTCAATGAATTTGTGAACAAATTTTTCAAGACCACCTACAGAAGTATGCAACAGGTCGAGATCAAACAAAGGAAGCATGGGTACCACCACTTTGTAATGGTTCCTGAAATACTTTATCAACTCCATGAAGTTACTTAGGGCACCGAAGAGTCCGTGCAATAATATGAGCGGTTCTCCTTCACCCTCTTCTATGAATTTGAACTTTTCATCCTGTTTGATTTCGTAATACATCCCAATATAAAATGGATTCGGAATTAATCGCTAAAATAATTGATTTAGAGCAAATACCATCGCTACAGATCCTTCTTGATTTTAATAACGCAAATTTACAATAACTGTTGAATTTGTGCTTTTGCGCTAACAATTAAATAATGAATGAGAACCGAATTTCCTGACGAAATGTGCCATTCATCGATAATTCGGCCTCATTTTATTAGTCTACTAATTTAGTAGATTAATAAATCTCCCCGGAATTCAAGGTTTAGGCCGGCATTCTGTGCATTTTTTTCTACGATGCCTTGTGGGCAAGGCTGCTGAAGAAGCTTTCAAGAGAAGCAAACATATCCCTGAAGATAGGAATAACCGATCCGAGTCCGTTGATCATAGCAGGTCCCCAGGGCGCGATATATCGATATGAAGTTGAACTGTCAATCGTGCGTTGGGAAATGATATGCGTTTGTTTTCCATAAAACAAAACGACACTATACACCGCCAGAAAAAGCGCTACATATAAGACCGCACCTCCTAATTTATTTAACCATTCCAGGAAAGCAACATCCACAGCTGTCTCCAGTATGTTGGCAAACCATCTTACCAGGATCACTGCAACCACAAAAACGATCATAAATGCAAGGAGGGGAAGCCATTTTGAATGTATGTGTGCATCTTCTTTCAAAAGTAAAGCCACAACAGCTGACAATTTTATGGCGGCAGCAAGCCCGATAATGCAGGCCAGCACGGAAAAAATCGCCACAATCATGCCACGGCGCATGCCTCTAATAATAGCCACCACCAAAAGTATCAGAAGAATTATATCGATTGCCATGTTATTTCGACTATGCGACAGGCGTTAGGCTAAATACCTGGCTCAATTATTTTGAAAGCAATTCTTTGACCATGGCACTGATTGATTTACCATCAGCCTTTCCTGCCAGTTGTTTTGTTGCTACGCCCATCACTTTGCCCATATCTGCGGGTGAAGCTGCTCCTACCTCGGCAATAATCTTTAGAAGCTCTGCTCTCAATTCTTCGCCGCTCATTTGGGCCGGAAGGAATTTTTCAATTACATCTATTTCTTCCTGCTCTTTCTGCGCCAGATCGCTTCTGTTTTGCTGTTTGTATATTTCCAAAGAATCCTTTCGTTGTTTTACCAGTTTCTGCAGCAATTTAATTTCCTGATCCTGCTTGATTTCCCCGGTCGCTCCTTCTGCTGTTTTTGCCAGGATTATTTCTGCTTTGATGGCTCGCAATGATCTCAATGACTTTTCATCCTTGGCCAGCATGGCTGCCTTGAGATCGGCCATTACTTTTTGTTCAAGACTCATGACTTCCAATTTATCGGTTAAATTTTATTTTCCTTCAACTGTTGCTCCCTGAATTTATTATAAAAATCCCGGGCAAACCGCTTCATGTCGTTGACCAATTCAGTCTGCTGAGTGGCCCTTTGATAAGTGTCTGCCATCGTCATCAGGGTCTGATAATAGAAGTCAGCCATCTCATCGAGCATCATTTCTTTTGTCCAAAGATCAACACGTAAAGCTGTTTTGTCACCGCCATCCCAGAAAGCGAGAAGCATCGCTTTTGCCTGCCTGGCCTGCTCGGCCGTGGAATCGCTTGCACTCCAGCTTATTTGCGCTGGCACCTTATCCGCATCTAATAACACATCTATTTGAATGGAAGATTGTTTCATGTGAACTAATTTTCAATCTGCACGTCAGATTAACCGGTTCAAAAGCGCTAAGTTAAGATGAAAGAAACAACTTATACTTTCCTGTCATCAAGCTGCGCCTCAATTTTTGTTTCATCCGATGCTCAATGGCTAAACGATCGGGGATGCAATTAATAAATCAGTAATTTTTTTCCAAAAGACTTTGATATCGGCCTGCTGCATGTGAAGGATCTGTAGATTATTTCCTTCCCTGATAAGCTGATCCCTGTAGGATTCGTTCTTGTAAATTTTCATCAGTTGTTCACCTAACAAATTGCTATTTGCAAAATCTGTAAGAGGGGCCGGATCTTTATTAATCGGTTGATCTTTTGCGTTAGCGTTTTCTATAACCGGAACCTTTGAAGCATATGCCCTGGCCAGCGTGAAGGTACTTGCCTCTGGAAGAAGTAAAGCATAAGCGCCTTTTTGGATTTCCCTAATACGCTGATTAGAATTTTCAGGAAGAACGTGAACATCCTGCCGAAAACGGAACCCTTCGAGCAGGTCATTGACTTCTTTGTAACCGGCATTGGATAAACCGCCAATGACCAGTTGCATATTGGACTTTTGCATTTTTTTGAATTGGGAAAAACCCTGAAGGATCGGCTTTATTTCCACCTCACAATTTGGCCCAATATCCAGAAAGAAAAATTCTTTTCCTTCAGCAAATTCTTTTCTCAGTTTTTCTTTTTCTTCTCCGGTCAGCACCATTTCGGTACCCTTGTTTATGGGGGGAAATACCAGTATTTTATCTCCATTCGGAAATTTTTCCCTTAGGTATTGGGCATTTCTTTCTGCATCAGTCACAATCACAGAAGCTTTCTTAATTGTCGTCTCCAATTCACGACCCAACCAGGATGAGAGTTTTTTATCGTTGAAATAATTCCTTTTGCCGGGTAGCCAAACTACTTGCGGAAGCGATTTTGGGCTGTAAACACCACCCGGCTTTATCAGGATAGAAGCCCCGGCTCTCTTGACCATTGCGGGAATTTGCAGGTTGTTCCAAATTTTCCATCCGGTCATACCTGGCAAAGCCTTGCCTGTCAAAAACTGGCTCTTTTTCGGGTAGGCATCCCCGTTCTCGGGCATTTTACCCGTTAAAAAACAAAATTCCACTTGCGGAATCTCCTTTTCAATCATGCGAAATGCATCTAACTGATATCGTGAGTAATCTGAAATCAGTCCGTTTTCAAACAAAATTTTTGCGTCGATGCACACCTTCATGATTCGCGATTTTATGCCAGGGTCAGCAGAATATATACAGTTATTACTTAATGTATAAATAACTTATTATTAAAATACTATTGACAATTTATGACAGTGATGTGGTTTTTACTGAGGTGGGAAGTTAAGTAGAAATGCTCTGGATTCCTGAGTCCTGATAGATAATTTTGTATTGAGCGAATCCGTCATCCGTCACCTAAAATCTGTATCTATGAAACGTTTTTACTTATTGTCAATCGTGGGATTGGTTTTCATAGTTGTTTTCATTCCACAAAAATCATTTGCACAGTGTACTTGTACGGGCGGTGTTCCCGCAACGCCAGTTTCTTATGGCGCTACCATAGCCATGACTAAGGCAAGTTCACTAAGTTTTGTTCTTCCTCAATTCGATCCGAGCATTGGAACCCTTACCTGTATCAGGATGAGGGATACTGTGTCTTGTATCTCAACCTCCTTTGCTTTGAATTCTGGTCCTGACAGCGGGGCTTTTCAATTTTTATTGACACTTTTCAGCAAAGTGAATGGTCCTGGCTTCAATACTTCGCACACCTTCACCAGGACCTATCCATACGTTAATGGCTATGACACCCTGGCACCTTATGGTATGCCTGGTTATACCAGAACATATGGACCCGATGTTATCTCCAGCAATTTCCCTGGCACCGCTTCATTCGGAGGCAACCCGGCCTACCTGGGTACAGGAACAGTTACGCTGACCTATTCCATAAGCGGAGGTTTGATAGTCGCTGATGGACCGGCAAATGACACCACCAGCATCACGACAACTATCGGAGGAAAGGTTTGGCTAACTTATTATTGGTGCCCTGCTGCGCCGCTGGCTTCTTCGATCAATAATTTTTCAGCAACTAAAAAAGATAAACATATCGAGCTTCAATGGCTCGCAGCTAACGACCAAAGCAATGTTACCTATGAAATTGAATATAGTAAGGACGGACACGAATATCTGCCTGTCGGAACAATCCCGTCGGCAACTCATGCAGCAGGTACTGTTACACAATACCGATATCAATATTTCCCTTCTGTTGCTGATGTGGGCGAATTATATTTCAGAATCAAAAGGATCGATGTCGATGGCAATTTCTCCTTCTCGATGATCAAGGTGGTGGATCTTAACTCCATGGTGCAGGTGGGCATTCAAACCTATCCCAACCCTGTTGTGAACACGATCATGGTGCAGTTTGATCAAAATCAAAATGGCAATTATCTGCTGGAGTTGGTTAATATTACCGGCCAGGTCATGCAGCAAAGAACAGCGCTTCTGTCAGGTACAAGCATAACCAAATTTGATCTCACAAGTCATCTTCCGGCTGGCGTCTACTTTCTCCGTGCAAAAGATATGAAAGGCGACAGGCAGTATGTGACCAAGGTGCTGATTCAATAGGTGGCCTCCGGGCAGTAATAGAGGAGGGAACAGTGCGGAGAGCAGATTTGACGCTCTCCAGTCTGTCCCTTCGCTTTAATTCTGTGGCTTGTTGCCGCACTTTGCGCCTTCAGCTTTTTACCTTAGGTTTGTCAAAATAATTATCGGCTTATATGGAATATAATACTACCAGAAATCACCTGGTGATGCGTGAATACGGCCGTCATATTCAAAAAATGATTGAATACCTGCTGGCAATTGAAGACGAAGAAAAGCGTCAAAAAAATGCCCAGTCCGTTATTGAGTTGATGGGATTTCTGAATCCTCATTTAAAAAACGTGGAGGATTTTCGCCACAAATTATGGGATCACCTTTTCCTTATATCAGACTTCAAACTTGAGGTTGCGTCTCCTTATCCGATCCCTACCAGGGAAACGCTAAAGGCAAAGCCGGAAGCACTTCCTTACCCTAAGCGATATCCGAAATTCTCCCACCTTGGAAAAAATCTGGAGCTGATTATTAATAAAGCATTGCAGGAAGAAAATCCTGAAAAAAGGAACGGATTTGCCAATGCCATTGCTTATTATATGAAACTCGCCTATAACAACTGGCATAAAGAAACGGTGCATGATGATGCTATCCAGAGCGAAATGAGCAGCATCACAGGTAACCAGCTCGAATTTACCAACACACCTTTCGTCCGGAGTTTCAGAAGCAACGAGAACAGGAATGAACGTGACCGGGATCGCTCGAACTTCGGGGATTACAGAAATAAGCGCAATCAAAAATTCCAGCAAAGAAGTAACAACCGGAATAATGACCGCGGTGGAAACAAGTTCAAAAAGAAAAGATTTTAACTAGTCATTCATTTCCGGTGGAAGCCTGGACATATATTTTCAAGAGTTGACAGCATCGCTGTCAACTTTTTTGTTTAAGCTTGTACTTACTTTCCATTATCAATCTTTATCCATGTATTCATTTGAAGTAACCGGAGGAAAAAAACTGAGCGGTGAAATTGTTCCGCAGGGCGCTAAAAATGAAGCCTTGCAGGTTATCAGTGCTGTTCTTCTTACACCAGAACAAGTCACCATCTCGAATATTCCGGATATACTCGATGTCAACCTGCTGATTGAATTGTTGGGCGATATGGGCGTAAAAATCCAAAGACCAACAAGAGACAAATGTATTTTCCAGGCAGATGATATCAATATAGATTATCTGCATAGTGAAACGTACCGCAAAAAAAGTGGTCGGTTACGCGGTGCCGTAATGGTTGCCGGTCCAATGCTATCCCGATTCAGAAAAGCATTTATTCCAAAACCAGGTGGCGACAAGATCGGAAGAAGGCGACTGGATACACATATCGTAGGATTTGAAAAATTAGGAGCCGAATTCTCCTATGCAACTGAGGACTCGTTTTTTCATTTGCAGGCGCCAAGGCTGCAGGGCTCCTATTTGTTGCTGGATGAACCTTCTGTAACCGGGACGGCTAATATCATCATGGCCGCAGTGATGGCCAAAGGCCTCACCACTCTATATAATGCAGCTTGTGAACCCTATATTCAACAATTATGTAAGATGCTGAATCGAATGGGAGCACAAATCAATGGCGTCGGCAGTAACCTGCTCACTATTGAAGGAGTCAGTTATCTCGGAGGGACCGAGCACACATTACTTCCCGACATGATTGAAACAGGTTCGTTTATAGGCCTTGCAGCGATGACGCAAAGTGATATCACAATCAGGAATGTGGGCCTGGAAAACCTGGGATTGATTCCTGACAAATTCAGGCAATTGGGAATTGAAATGGAATTCCGCGGGGACGATATCCACGTTCCATCGCAGGACCTGTATGAGATTCAAACTTTTCTCGATGGATCAGTGCTGACCATTTACGATCATCCATGGCCCGGACTGACACCGGACCTTTTGAGCATCATTTTGGTTGTTGCAACCCAGGCCAGGGGAAGTGTTTTGATACACCAAAAAATGTTTGAGAGCCGACTCTTCTTTGTCGACAAATTGATCGATATGGGCGCGCAGATTATTTTATGTGATCCGCACCGGGCCGCTGTCATAGGACTGGCAAGGGAACAGAAATTAAGAGGCATTACGATGAGTAGCCCGGATATCCGCGCAGGAGTATCCCTGTTGATCGCTGCACTCAGTGCTGAAGGCAAAAGCGTCATTCAAAATATTGACCAGATCGACAGAGGATATCAGTACATCGATGCAAGATTAAACAGGCTGGGAGCAGGGATAAGGAGAGTGGGGGAATGATTTAAGTCGGTAGTCAGGAGTCAATAGTCATAGCAATGGTTCAAAACAAACTTATAATCATTACAGCGCCTTCGGGTGCAGGCAAAACTTCAATCACCCATTTTTTGCTAACAAGGATTCCACAACTGGCATTCTCCGTATCAGCAACGACGCGTGAACAAAGAAGTCATGAGAAGAATGGTGTTGACTATTATTTTGTAAGTCTTGAAGATTTCAGGCACAAGATTCAGCAAAACGAATTTATCGAATGGGAAATGGTATATGAAGGGAAGTATTATGGAACACTAAGGAATGAGATTGACCGGATTTGGAGCAAACAACAGACACCCATACTGGATATCGATGTTAAAGGCGCCATCCATGTCATTCAACAATTCCCTGACCAATGCCTTTCACTTTTTGTGGAACCTCCCAATATTGAGGAGCTGAAAAGAAGGCTGATGTCAAGAGGCACCGAAACCGGCAAGAGTTTACAGGACAGAATCAATAAAGCATCTTACGAAATTTCTTTCCGCCATCATTTCGACCACATCATTGTTAACGACAATCTTGAGAAGGCCTGCGCGAACGCCGAGAGATTGGTTTTTGATTTTCTAAAAGAGTGATTATTTAACCGCTCTTTGCTTCCTTTCTACGCTCTTTCTCTCCGCTCTGCGGTTAAATAAAATTGGATTAAATTCGTATTTGCATGATCAATACCAATACGCTGATCTGGATCATCATAGCCTGGCTAATGGTGATCTTTTTTACGGGCATAGAGGTCGCTTTTGTGAGTGCGAACCGGCTTACGATCGAATTGAAAAAGAAACAGGGAGTAGGCAGTAGTATTATTTTGTCCCGCTTCCTGGAATATCCTTCGCGTTTCATTGGAGCGACTCTGATCGGTTTCAATATATTCCTCGTGATATTTGGTCTGCTGGTGGGAGAAACACTTTCGCCGCTATGGGAATTCATTATAAAAAAGACAACCATTCCCCAGGCCTGGGTAGACGCTTTCAGGCTTTTATTTGAAACCATTCTTTCCACCTTATTTATATTGCTTTTTGGAGAATTGGTGCCCAAGGCTTTATTCCGTGCCAAAAGTGACAGCCTCCTGAGTTTTTTCGCCGGTATATCTAATTTTCTATATAATATTTTCTACCCGGTCACTGTATTTTTTACTGCCATTTCAGAATGGATCCTGAAATATGTTTTTAATGTTCGAATAGATGAAAGAAAGGAATTGTTCGCAGGTTCGGATCTGGACCACTTTTTCCAGGAAACGGGAACTGCGGATGAAAAAAATAACCAGGAACTAAATACTGAATTATTTGAGGCCGCACTTTCTTTGCCTCGGGTGAAGATCCGGGAATGCCTCGTGCCGAGAAAGGAAATTGACGGGATCGATGTTAGTTTCTCGATTGAAGAAGCCAGGAAAAAATTTGCGCAGAGCAAATTAAGCAAGCTCGTAGTGTATGAAGGTAATATCGATCATGTCTTGGGTTATATTCATCAATTAGATCTTTTTAAAAATCCGAATTCCGTTAAATCTATTCTCCTGCCCATTCCTGCCGTACCCGAAAGTATGAGCGCCACAGATTTAATTAATAAATTTTCGAGGGAAAGAAAAAGTATCGCCTGGGTGGTCGACGAATTCGGGGGCACTGCCGGCATCGTGACGATGGAAGATCTTTTGGAAGAAATATTCGGCGAAATCAAAGACGAATACGATACAGAGGAATTCGAGGAAAAGAAATTATCGAATGAAGAATTTATTTTCGCAGGGCGCCTGGAGCTGGATTACCTAACAGAAAAGTACGGGTTTGAGTTTCCTGAAAATGAATCAGAAACCCTTTCCGGTTTTATCATCAACAGGCATGAAACTATTCCCCGGTTGAAGGAAAGAATCATTATTGATGATTACGAATTTGAAATATTGGGCGTAAGCGATACCCGCATCGAAATGGTCCGGGTCAAAGTTCTCAAATAGATGTCCCGATTACATTCTGCGACAGGGTGTTCGTTAACCATTGTTAACCCCTAGTTAATCAACCACTTATTTTTTTTAATCCTGTAGCTTTTCTTGAATTTCGCCCCAAGAAGGAATTACTTTCTGATTGTCAGGATCAGTAGTAATTTTTTCACTTTTTTTGGGGATTTTTTTCATAGGTCAGTTAGGAGTAAACAAAGCACTC
>PSRA01000024.1 GCA_003175695.1 Bacteroidota bacterium
GAAGAATAAATATTGAAAATAATATTTTGCGCATAGTCTTCTTTTTATTGTTGTTTTACAAAAGTTCTCAATTGCGTGCCGTATCCCGGTGCGAAAAATTTCCAGGAATAAGTAGTGGGAGGGCCCACAGTATATGATTCGTCTGACGACTTTACTTGTCCGAAGTCAGGTGCGTTTTGAGGGGGAATCTGAATGTTGTGGTCTGAGTAGTTGACGGCTGCAACTAATTTACCTACTCCGGACGAGCCACCAGGATTTTCAACCTGGTAGACGCCGGTGGCGATTTTTGTCCACGTACTTGTGACTGTACCTCTCAAATAAACCCCTGAAAAATCATTCGCTTTAACGACGGGGTCTTGCCAAACGCCAACCGGCACTACCACTACCATTCGCCAATCAGAAGAGCTAAATCCTTCTGCATTGGTGGCCGTATAAGTTAATGTGTAAACACCAGGCGTGTTGATGTCTACCGTTCCGTCAGTTGTGTAATTGATAGGCGCATTATTTACAGTGGCAGTTGCACCTTGATCAGTATAAGGATCACCTTGCTGAGTAGCCACAATTTTTCCACCATTTGTACTAATGGTTGCGAAATAAACGATCCTGGAACTCCCAACGGTGCCTTTGGGATAATTGAAATTGACTTTATTGCAGGACAATCCAATTATCAAAAGCAGCGAGGAAAATATTATGATACGTTTCATTTTTATGTTTTGAGTTTGCATGATGAATTTTAAGGCATTGCCCACCAAACAGGTGTGGTAATTGGTACCAATTGTGGTGAATTGGGATTGACAGTGGTTTCAGTGTTGGGAAATACTACTCTGTTTGGCATCTCACCAGCGGGAAGCACGCTATTTTTTACGATAACCAGTTGTCCGGGAATATAGTTTTGATTATCAGAATACACGGGGCTGGTCTTAGGAAATCCGGTCCTGTGTTTTTCAAACCAGGATTCTATTCCATGACATGCATTGGCACATGACGCCCACTTTTGACGGATGATTTGTTCAAGTGGCCCCAAAGCCATGCCACCTTCTATTTCATTGCCCCATTCATACCTGCCACCCGGAGCAATAAACGAAGACCCATCGTTGCCTGTTGCCGCAAATGCAGCGAGCACACCCTGATCATACAAACTCTTTACATTCGCACCGCCATTGTAACGCCAGTCGGCCTCAGCCTGCAAAAAGAAGGATTCTGCCAATGAAATAAAGTCCACCGGGTCAGTAGCTTCCGTATGATCTACATTTCGGAATGTCGGAGCGGTCTGATAGGTTGGATTGTTATTCGCAAAATCACCCTGGTTAATTGAAGTTGAATTCAATTTTTGGAAATAATAGATTGCTCTTGGATCGCTGTTGTCCTGCAGCCAGCTTACAAAAGTTCTGCTTGCCCTGATGTTATTCGGCGTGTTCAACTGGCGCTTATTCATCTCGTAGTTTGGATTGTCTAGCCCTGGAGCATCTGTGAAATTGTTCACTTGTGCTGATACAGTTAAGAAGCCGACCCCGCTGCTCAGCAGGGACATTACGCCTGCAGTTGCAACATCAGGATGCTTGTTCACCATCCGGAGGTAAATTTTTAATTTAAGTGTGTTAGCAAAACTGACCCAGCTTTTTAAATCGCCACCGAAGATCATGTCCTGTCTGCCAGGACTGGAATTAGTTCCTGCGCTAAAATCTTTGGCGAGCGCGGTATCTATTTCAGAGAGGAGAGATTGATAGATAGTAAAACCATCATCGAATTTGGGCTTTAGATTACCGGTTCCCTGTAACGCTTCACTAAAGGGAATCTGATCGTAACAATCGACCAGGACTTGTGTTGTGTATGCTTTCATTACAGTGGCCATCAAATAAAAAATCCAATCGCCTTCTGATGCAGATTTGTCTATCACGTACTGATAATTTTTCAGTGCATTTGGAAACAAGGCCGTCCAGGGGCCGGTAACAAATCGGTCTGTCGGCGGCAAATTATAAGAATCAATATCTGTATATTGTTGAGCAAGGGAAGCTTGCGTATTGAATTGAGAAAGCATTGCCCCCATGATGGCCAGGTTGCCACCGGTTTCACCAATTGTTCCCAGTACGGCTGCCGGAAACACTATCTGGGGAGTTCCCTGCTCATAAGTAGGAAAATTTGGATCCTGGTTGATGTCCAGCTGTTTTTTACATCCAGTGATCACCAAAACCAATGATGCCATACATCCTAATGCTGATTTTTGAATCAATATTTTCATATCTGTTAGTTTAGAAATTAAGTCTTAAAATGGCGCCATAGCTGTATGCAATTGGAGTTGCGGCAAATTCACCGAACTGGCTCGTCAAATCATTACCCAAATTGGTAGCTTCTGGATCGACATACAAATTCGACTTGGGTGTCCACAAGAGGATGTTTCGCGCATAGATTCCAATTGTAGCATTTGTTGCTTTTATTTTGGAAATCCACTGATGTGGCAAATTGTAAGAAAGATTGATGTCTCTTAGTTTGAGGAAGGATCTGTCGAAAATCTCAGCCTGATATTCTGATCCCGGATTCTGTGCCGAGTTATAATAGGAATAAGTATTATCTGTCTGGCCGCGGCCGGAACGATCCAATGCCGCAGCACCGATGTAAGTCTTATTTTCAACATAAATCGTTTTGCCGGAACCGTCGGTTGTGGCATTGACTGAGTTGGGTATGATGAATGGCCTGCGATCATTAAATACCGTTGTGATACTGTTTCCAACAAATCTAGAGAGACTAGCCGTGTTGCTGTACATAACACCGCCATATCTGAAATCAAGCGAAAAACTCAAATTGAAATTTTTGTATGCGAAACTATTCGAGAGTCCCATTGTATAATTGTATAAGCCGCTGCCCAAATATCCATTCGTTAATCCGAACCGGTCGAGCGGCGCTGTATTGACAGTTGCAAAACCAGTTGTCGCATCTACGATTGGTCTTCCATCAGGAGTCTTTGCGCCGACGGGAGCATATATCGAAGCTACCGTCTTGCCGACCACTGCGCGAAGCTCTGCACCACCATTCAGCCCAAACAATAGAGGATTTTGAGTAGCACCGGAGAGTTCATCCACATTGTTCCAGTTCCTGGCATACGTATACAGGAGATTCCAAACAAAGTCTCTTGTTTCAACCGGCTTGATATTGACTGTAAGTTCAATCCCTTTGTCACTGACCACACCAATATTTTCAACCAGGTTAGTGTAACCTGTAGAAGGAGGAATCACCACAGGGAAGATCTGTCCCTTGGTTTTCTTGTCGTAATAAGTCGCATCAATTCCCAACCGGTCGTGGAAAAATTTCACTTCAGCTCCAAATTCAAATTCATCCGTCAAAATGGGCTTCAGGTTTAAATTTCCAATAACGTTGTCGACGCTGAATGCGCCAACGTTATTGAACGGCGCATTAAGTGTACCGAAAGGAAGAATCACAGTTCCACTCGCCAATTTTTTGTATACCTGGTAAGGAACGGGATCAGATCCGGTGCGTCCATACGCCACCCTGAATTTCAAATATGAAATTGTATTCTTGGAATTGAAATTTTCTGATGCTACCCACGAGAGGTTAGCACCAGGGTAAAAGATTGAATTCTTGTTGATGGGAAGAGTAGATGACCAATCGTTTCTGATATTACCGGTTAAGTATACCTGATTTTTGAACGATGCAGTTGCCTGTGCATATACACCCATCCTTCTTCTTAATAGCCTGAAATCTGTTGTGATGGGTGGAAGTGTTGTATTGGAGAGATTGAAAAAGCCGGGAACCAACAAATTGGTAATGCCCGTTGCTTCTGATCTCTGGCTGCTTTCATAATAATTACCTCCTACGAAACCATCAATATTAATATTACTGCTGAGATCATAGTTAAGCTTTACCAGTAGGTCGGCATTCAGGATACCGAAATAATCCGAAGCCTGACTAACCGATCCGACAACAGGATTTTTGATGGCGCCTTCAGGATTGTTTCCTGCATTCCAGCTTCCGGGTTTAGGATTATTAACTTGTTTCCAGCTGAATGTTCTGGCGTTTGTTGCGTCACCTCCTACGCGGAGCTCTGAACTGATATGTGAAGTGAATCTGTAACTCATGTCTATATTACCAAAAATCCTGTCCGATTTCTGGTTGTTTCCATTTTCATATATTCCGAAATAAGGATTCTCAGCGTATGGAGTGAAATAGTTGTCGATGTTGAAGAATTGATTTTTGTAATCCCTAAAATCTTTGATGGGGATGTCAACGGGGATTTGCAAGAGAGACTGGAAAATTCCACCACCATCAGCACCGGACTGTCCGCTGCTTGGTGTATGTAAATCTCTGTTGATATAATTGACTGAAGTATTGATCGAAAACTTGTTGAAGGTGCTATTCGTTCTTAATGAAATTGTATTGCGTTTCAATAGATCCACACTGGTTGGCATCACGCCATTGCTCGAAACATTTCCATAAGAAAGGTAAAAGCGCGTGACTTCATTACCGCCTGAAACCGCAACGGTGTTATTATATTCTACTCCTGTTTCGAAGAAATTGCGGATATCATTCTTTACAAAGGAGAATGGTTTGATTAGTTGTGAATTGTCGACAATGGATCCCCACAACCTTTCCTTTCCATCGAGACGTGGTCCCCAGCTTCCATTTTCGGACAGCACAAATACACCTCCCCAACCCTGGCCGAATTCATTTTGATAATCTGGCAATTTTCCAACATTGCTGAAATTGATTGAACCGGAATACTCTACTTTGAGTTTGCCGGCTCTGCCTTTTCGCGTTGTGATCATGATCACGCCGTTTTTGGCCAGGCCACCATAGATAGAAGATGCGGCAGTTCCTTTTAAGACAGTAATATTTTCAATGTCGTTAGGATTGAGGTCATTCATGCCATTACCAAAGTCCTGCGTGTTGGTGAAAACATTTCCTGCTGCTGCCAGGTTGTTGTTGTTTTGAAACTGCGCGTTGCTCATGGGAACGCCATCAACAATAAATAAAGGTTGGTTATCGCCACCGGCAATGACGCCGAAACCTCTCAGCACCACTTTTGTTGAAGAACCTGGTCCGCCGGTGTTGGTGATTTCAGCGCCGGCGATTTTTCCTTGCAATCCGTCCAGCATGCCGACAGGGGCGTTTTTGTTGATGGTTGCATTACTAAAGCTTGAAGTAGAGTAACCGACTTTTGCTTTTTGCTGCGTTTGACCAAGTGCTGTAACTACAACCTCAGAGAGAGCGGCATCCTGCAACCTGAGGGTTATGTTGACATTGTCGCCATTGATGGGCACTTCACTGGCGGCATAAGCAGTTGCTGTTACAATCAAAGTCTGCCCCTTACTCGCATTGATCCGGAAGTTGCCGTCAACATCTGCAGCAACTGAAGTCTTAGCTCCTTTCACTTTCACAGTAGCGAAAGATACCGGCTCACCCTTTGCGTTCGTCACACGACCGGTTACTGTTTGCGCTTGCGCCCATGCACAGCAGCAAAAAAAGAAAGACAATAGAATAAGTAAAGTTCGCATGTGCAGTGTTTTGTATTTATGAATTAAAAAATGTTAGTGGATTTCTGAACTCAGCAGTACTGAGTCTTACTATTTTCTCATGAAGAAAACTCTTTGTCATAGCATGAAAGTTTCGGTACATGCCTACGCATCATGACAAGCTAAATTGAATAATTGCTGTCTAACAAATGCTCTTAAATTGCTTAAGAAGGATAAATGATTACTGAAGAAGGATATTTAATCATTGAAATGACCAACGGTTTTATTCGGGGATTTTTGGTAAGTAGTTTTCATTTTCCCTCGGGAAACTATTTAGTCTACTAAATTGATAGTATAATTCGTTGTCAACTGGATTGAGAGGAGAATTTGACATGTTGAAGTGTGTAAAATCCTTGTTCGGTCAGTTTTAAAAAAACGTGAAGAAAATTTAAAGCTAAATTTCAGCCGCGGTTGATATCGAAAAATAATTCCGGGGAAACAATTTTTTCTACCGGGCAACCTCTCCGGAGTCTATAAATGGTTGCTCATAGAAGTTTTCTCATGTGACTCGCAGGTGGTTTCTACTACCTGCTTTTTACTTTTAGATGGCCCCTGTAGATTCAGGCACAATTTTTCCCGGTTTAGTTCCAAAAAATACGGGTTCGATATTTTATTGTCCTTTCTTTTACTAATCCTTACAAACTTAGTTGTCTTCTTATTAGCGGATTTTCTGATCAACCATGAATTCTTCTTCTAAAACCGACCTCCTTTTACCTGGAACTACCAGGACGCGCGAAGCTCGCGTGAATGTTGTACCTTTTGAAAGCGATTATAAGAAGCTGCAAATGAACATTTACCCATTGGTCTTTTCGAATAATTCAAAGTATCGGATTGCCCGACATGTATTATTCTG
>PSRA01000132.1 GCA_003175695.1 Bacteroidota bacterium
ATTTATATGGCAGAATTAACAACACCACGCCTGATGGCTGCCGCCAAGGAATTCAACATTGGCAAGGATACGCTAGTGGATTTTCTTGTTGGCAAAGGATTTAGTAAGGACGAACTGAAGCCTACTTCCAAGCTTACGGAAGATATGTACCGGTCCCTTCAATTGGAATTCCAAAGTGACAAGGTCGCAAAAATAAAGAGCGATCAGATTGATCTGCCCAAGGGAAGCATTGAGGCAAAAAAGAAAAAGGAGGAAGAAGCTGTCCTCTTTAAAAAAGACGTGAAAAAGGTGGTTAAGGAAGAACCCGTAGTAGAAGAAGTTTCCAAGGCACCAGTGATAGAAGAGAAGAAGAAAGAACCGGAAATTATTAAGATCGAAGCGCCTGATATTGAAGGGCCAAAAGTGGTTGATAAGATTGATCTATCCTCGATAGATTCCTCCACCCGGCCAAGGAAGATTGTGAAGAAGAAGGCGGAGGAAGAAGATGTAGTAGAAAGTGAAGTGGTCAGGGAAGAGGATGAAAATAAGCCGGCCAAGGTTGAAGCTGAAGTGGTAAAGGAAAGTGAACCGGAGGTTGCGCCTGAAGCCGAGGAAGATCCTGATAATGAAAATAACGTAATTGAAAATATTAAGGCTGAAAAGATAGAGGGCCCCAAGATTGTCGGCAAAATTGAATTGCCCGCCAACAATGAAACAAGGCCCAAACAGGTCGAAGAGAAAAGAAAGAGAAAGAGAATCCCCATCGAAAAACGGGATGCGGGTGGCGGAGTATCAAGGGAAGGTTTTCAAAAAGATCGCAGGGATAACAGACCAGGCGGACCTCCCCAATTTATCCCACGCAGGGATAACAGACCAGGTGGCGGACATCGCAGACCTGATCAGCGTCCTACCCGCGAAGTAAAAGAAATTGACAAGAAAGAAATCCAGGAAAAAATCAGGCAAACCCAGGCTAAATTAGCGGGTACTGGTGGCCGTGGCAAAAGTCTCAAAGCCAAATACCGCCGTGCTAAGAGGGAAGAAATGGCTGAGCATTCAGAAGCTGAACAGGTAGGAAGTAATAAAATACAGGTTACAGAATTTATCAGTGTCAGCGAATTGGCGAATTTGCTGGATGTAAGTTATGCAGATGTAATCAGCAAGTGTATGAGCCTGGGCATGATGGTATCCATCAACCAGCGCCTGGAGGCCGACGTAATAGAACTCGTAGCTGGTGAATTTGGATTTACAGTAGAATTTATTGGCGTAGAGGACGTGGCAGAAATGGAAGATGAAGAAATTGAAGATGATCCGGAAGATTTGGAGCCTCGTTCTCCAGTCGTAACTATCATGGGTCACGTGGATCATGGTAAAACTTCTCTGCTTGACTATATCCGCAACGCGAATGTGGTAGCAGGTGAAGCCGGTGGTATCACGCAGCACATCGGCGCATACCAGGTAACCACCTCTTCCGGCAAGAAGATCACTTTCCTTGACACTCCGGGTCACGAAGCTTTTACAGCTATGCGTGCCCGTGGTGCAAAAGCTGCAGACCTCGCCGTCATCGTTATTGCAGCGGATGACGCTATCATGCCCCAAACAAAAGAAGCCATATCACATGCGCAGGCAGCTAACCTGCCCATGGTCTTTGCCATTAATAAAATCGACAAGGACGGAGCTAACCCCGAAAAAATTAAAGAACAGCTTGCGGGTATGAATTTGTTGGTCGAAGATTGGGGTGGAAAATACCAATCGCAGGAAATTTCGGCCAAGAAAGGATTGAACATAGATCTGTTGCTTGAAAAGATATTGTTGGAAGCCGAAATTTTGGACTTGAAGGCCAATCCTGACAGGGAAGCATCTGGTACCATTATCGAAGCTTCACTCGACAAAGGCCGCGGCTATGTTGCCACAGTCCTTGTTCAGGGAGGAACATTATCCGCCAGTGATATCGTTGTATCGGGTCAGCATTTCGGAAGAGTCAAAGCGATGTTCAACGAAAGAAACAAGCGCGTTGACGATGCTCCGCCTTCTACCCCCGTTTTACTTTTGGGCCTCAATGGCGCACCACAGGCGGGTGAAAAATTCAAGGTATACGGCGACGAAAGTGAAGCAAAAGAAGTGGCCAACAAAAGAGCACAGCTCTTACGCGAACAAGGTATCAGAACAAAGAAACATATTACACTCGATGAAATTGGAAGAAGGCTGGCTCTCGGCAACTTCAAGGAACTGAACATGATCATCAAAGGAGACGTGGACGGATCTGTGGAAGCTCTTAGCGATTCACTTCAGAAATTGTCGACCGAAGAAATTGCTGTTCGCGTGGTTCACAAAGGAGTCGGTGCTATTACAGAAAGTGATGTGTTGCTTGCAACGGCATCTGATGCCGTTATTGTGGGATTCAATGTTCGTCCTTCGGTTCAGGCATCAAAGCTGGCAGAGACTGAAGGAGTGGAAATGAAAACTTACTCCATTATCTATAATGCCATCGAAGAAGTAAAGAGCGCAATGGAAGGAATGCTGGAACCAAAGATCCAGGAAAAAATAGTGGCAAATGTTGAAGTGAGAAATGTGTTCAAATTTGATAAGGCCACCGTTGCGGGCTGCTATGTTCTCGATGGAAAAATATATCGAAATGCCAAGGTGCGGCTTGTACGTGATGGCATCGTAATATATCCAACAGGCGAAGGAGCTACGGCGGAATTGGGCTCTTTGAAAAGATTCAAAGATGACGTGAAGGAAGTTCCAGCGGGTATGGAATGCGGACTGACTGTCAAAAATTACAGCGATGTGAAAGTCGGTGATATCGTTGAGGCGTACGAAGAAGAAGAAGTTAAGAGAACTTTATAAACTAGTCAGGAATCGGGAGTCCGGTGAGAATTCGGACACCGACCCCTGACTATAAACTAATCCAAAACCTTTTGTTAAATTAAACCACCGGACCATCTAAAGATGCCCGATGAAATTACTTTTGATCACAGATTCAATATGAAAGGCAAGAAAACTATACTGGGACTGCTCCTATCAGGTGCTTCGCTATTCAGCTTTGCTCAACAGAAAGTGGTCGCGGATAAGATTGTTGGCATTGTTGGTGATAAAATCATTTTGAAGTCCGAAATCCTGATTGCGAATGATGATTTGAAGAGGCAAGGTGGTCAGGGGATGGATGATTGCAGTCTGCTTGATCAAATGCTGACGCAGAAAGCACTTGTGTTACAGGCGGAAAAAGATTCCATTCCGGTTACTGAAGAAGAAATTGAAGCAGAAATTGATCAAAGAATCCGCTACTTTATTTCCCAGTATGGCAGCAAAGATGCACTTGAACAAATCTCCGGACGAACTGTCTATCAGATCAAGGAAGATTTCAGGCAACCCATCAGGGAACAACGTCTTTCAACAGGAATGAGAAATAAGATCGTTGAAGGAATAAAAATTACACCTACTGAAGTAAAGGAATATTACGATAAGATTCCAAAAAATAACTTACTTTATTACGACCAGGAATTACAAGTCAGCCAGATCATTGTTTATCCAAAAGCAAGCCGCGATATTGAAACGCTTGCCATAGATGAATTGAATGATTTCAAGCGGCAGGTAGAATCCGGATCGAAGAAATTTGAAACACTCGCTTCTTTGTATTCTGATGATCCCGGTAGTAAAGATAAAGGGGGACAATATAGCATCAATCGCAATGAAAAACAGTGGGACCCTGTATTCATGGCAGCAGCATTCAGGTTAAAGGATGGTCAAATATCGCCAGTTATCAAAACCCAATTCGGATATCACATCATCCAAATGGTAAACAGAGCGGGCGATGATGCTACCATCCGGCATATTCTGCGTATTCCCCAAATCACAGACGCCGAAGCCACTGAGGCTGTACAAAAATTGGATTCTATTCGCAACCAATTAATCGCTGGAACAATCGCCTTTGGGGAAGCCGTCAGTAAGTACAGTGATGATCCTTCAGCGAAGTTTACTGCCGGACGCATACTTGCGCGAGATGGTTCTACCTACTTAACAATCGACCAGTTAGATAAGGACCTGGTATTGTTATTAAAAAATGCGAATTTGAAACCCGGCGAATATTCCAAGCCTGTTCCATTCACAGATGAAAGAGGAAAGAAGGGTGTTCGCATGGTCCTTCTTGTTTCCAAATCAGAACCACACAGAGAAAATCTCAAAGACGATTATAATCGCGTCTCGCAAAGAGCACTTGAAGAAAAGAAAACTGCTGCTCTTCAAAAATGGTTTCAAACCAAAATTCCTTCCTATTATATCATGATTGACGACGAGTACAAAAACTGTAGCAACTTGTCGAAATGGACAAAGAACTCGCCCACTGCTGGCAATTAAGCCATACATAGAAACACTTAGAAAGCAAAGATTTTATTTATAATTCATTCTTTATTTGATCATTAGAGGTATATTGTACCGTGCTCCGGATGATGCGGCCTTATGATCAATTCTATGCGAATGCTTATCTGTAGTTAATATGCTTTTAAGTGAATCAAAATCTGAGCATATAACTGGTCAATTTGTTGAGCCTTTTTTTATTCAGACCGACTCATCGGGAATAATTTTGGGCATGAGCGAAAATTCGGCCCGACTTCTGTCAGATTTTGGGCCCTTTGGCCGAAGATCTGACTCGCTGCTTACCATCTTCGCAAACCTATCCTTTAACGACCTGACATTTTCGGATGATCAAAAAATAGAAAACCTGCCGGCATCGATCGACCTGCTGCTTTTCTCTCCACCAGAAAAAGAAAAATGGATTCGCTGGACGATTAGTGCTGTGTCGCCCGAAGGTTATCAGTATGACTGTTGGCAATTTACAGGAATTGAGATCGGGCAGAAAAAGCAATTGAATCAGGATGCGGCGATATATCCTATTGCTACCGAAAAAGAGGAGTCGCTCTCTGATTCGATCATCAATAGTTTGCCTGGAATTTTTTACCTTATCGATGATGAAGGAAATTTTTTAAGATGGAATAAAAGATTTGAGTCTGTGTCTGGTTATAGTGCAGAAGAAATAAGTCGAATGAAACCAGTTGATTTTTTTTCGGAAAATGATAAGGAATATATCATTAGCAGAATTCAAAAAGTGTTCACGGAAGGTATCAGCGATGCAGAGGCAGATTTGTTATCGAAGAGTGGGAGCAGCATACCGCACTATTTCACTGGTCAGTTTATTTCTTTCGATAACAAACCGTGTTTGATTGGCATGGGAATAAATGTGAATGAAAAAAAGATACTTGAAAAGAAGTTGCTGAAGCAGGAAATTAGTAAACAAAAATTGGTTGCTCAGGCTATTATAAATGTACAGGAAAAAGAAAGGGCCGAAATTGGTTTAGAGTTACATGATAATGTTAACCAGATCTTGTCAACCGGTAAGCTATATCTCGAGTTGGCGAAGACCAATGAAAGAGAAAGAATGAACCTGATTGATTCCTGTTCTGATAATATCATCCAGGCAATCAATGAGATTAGAAAAATCTCACGCGAACTGGTACCCGCGAGTATTGAAGACCTGGGATTGCAGGAATCGATTCACGACCTGGTCGAACATATCAATGTGTCGAAGAAAATAAATGTGGAATTTTATTCGATCAATTGGTCTGATGACGTAATTGGAAATGGCCAAAAATTGACTTTATTCCGCATTATCCAGGAGCAAGTGAACAACGTGCTCAAGCATGCGCAGGCAAGAAACCTTATCATTGAACTGGAGATGGATGAGTTTGAAAATTGTATCCGGCTGAATATTTCTGACGATGGCGTAGGTTTCGATCCGGAAAAAATCAAATCCAAGAAAAGCCTCGGCTTTTCTAATATCATCAGCAGGACCGATCTTTTTGATGGAGAGATCTCTATTGTGGCAGCACCGGAAAAAGGTTGCAAATTGAATGTTCAAATCCCTATATATACCAACCAATTAAACAAGCTATATGAATAAGATTAGCATCTTGATTGCGGATGATCATAAATTAATCCGTGAAACCTGGTCTTATATTTTAAACAATGATCCAAGATTCAGGGTGGTTGCTTCTTGTGGTAACGGAGAAGAAGCAGTTGAGTTGGCAAAGGAAAAACATCCGGGTGTTATATTGATGGACATAAACATGACCCCATTTTCTGGTCTTGAAGCAACGAAACAGATCAGGAAGATCATTCCTGATTCTAAGATCATTGGCGTGACGATGCATTCCCAACCCGCTTATGCGAAAAAGATGATGCAGATAGGTGCCAGGGGATATGTTACGAAGAACTCGTCAAAAGAGGAGATGATTAAGGCGATACTTGAAGTGTACCAGGGTAATAAATATATCTGTGAAGAGATCAGGACCATGCTTTCTGAACAATCTCTTGATGGAAATGAGGATACAAACGATATTAACACGCTGACCGAGAGGGAAATGCAAATTATTAATCTTATCAAACAAGGAATGTCGTCTAAAGAGATTGCGCGTCGCCTTGAAATCTCGCTTAAGACAGTCGAAGTTCATCGCCACAATATTCTCAAAAAGTTAAAATTGAAGAATTCGGCCTCTTTGGTAAATTTTATCAATAACAGTCCCACATATATTTAGAATTATTCAACATCCTCTTTCTGTTATTTATCCTAACTTTGCGCTTCATTTCTTTGCATGAGTGATGAGATAAAACATGAATGTGGCTTGGCATTCATAAGGCTCAGAAAGCCATTTTCTTATTATTTACAAAAATATGGAACGGTTCTCTATGGCCTGAATAAGCTCTACCTG
>PSRA01000079.1 GCA_003175695.1 Bacteroidota bacterium
ACCTGGGCCGAAAAATTATTATCCATTTTTAAGTTGTTGAGCTTTATACAATAATAACGAATATTTTTGATTTCCGATTCAGTTAGTTTATTAACGGCTGTTAACAATACTTAAGTGTATATGAGGGTCAAAATTGATACCAGAGAAAAATTTCATGCCATAACCATCCTGGAGGACAATCTTGCTGCTAATATGACAGCAGATATGGACAAATCGTTATCAGGCTTGCTACAAAATGACGTTAAAAATGTTATCCTCAACCTAAAAGACATTCATTCGATCGATAATGCTGCTGCTGAAAAATTGGTGCGGATTCAACAAGCCTTTTATGAAAACAATGCCTCCTTCGTGATATTTGGAATGAACCCCATTGTTGAAAAAACGCTTGACGAATCGGATTTGTTGAGTATGATGAACGTTGCTCCCACCGAAAGTGAAGCATCGGACATCGTCAAAATGGAAATGATCGAGCGGGAACTTCTTGACGAAGGCCTGGAATGACAACAATTATTCAGCGCCATGCAAGATGAAGGTCCTTTCATAAGCCATTTAATTCAGGCAGCGATACCATCACCATCATTCGAAGGGAAAATAGTCGTGGAGTCAATCGGTGGTGGTTCAATTAATCATACCTACAGGATTCGGACAGATCATCAACATCAATTTTGCTGCAAGACAAATAACCGGTCCCGTTTTCCTGGCCTCTTTGAATCCGAAAGAAATGGCCTGAAATTATTAAGCGATGTAGGTGCAATCAAAACACCAGAAATCATCTCATGCGGCGTTGAAGGCGAAATCCAGTTTTTGATTCTTGAATGGATTGAACCGGGTACCAGGAACAACAAGTTTTGGCGACTGTTCGGCGAGAAATTGGCGAGGCAGCACCAGGTCAACAACCGTTTTTTCGGATTGAAAGAGGATAACTATATGGGAGCACTCCCTCAATCGAATCATCCGAATGAAAATTGGACGAACTTCTACATTTCCGAAAGACTTTCGCCGCAAATAAGACTGGCAGCAGATAACCGAATGCTGACCCAATCCCATGTGGCCCAATTTGAAAATCTTTTCAATTCTCTGCCCGATATTTTTTCAGACGAAAGGCCATCACTGGTTCATGGAGACTTGTGGAACGGAAATTTTATTTGCGATAAAAATGGCCTTCCGGTATTGATTGATCCCGCGGTATACTTTGGTCATCGAATGGTTGACATTGCCATGACCAGGCTTTTTGGAGGATTCGACAATGAATTCTACAAAGCCTACCAATATCAATTTCCCATCGTGGGGAATGAAGTTGAACAAACGAGAATTTGCCAACTTTACCCGCTCTTAATTCATCTTAATTTGTTTGGAAAAAGTTATTTGGATGATATTTCGCGTATACTCGATAACTTTTCATGATCATTTTTCTTACAAATTTTCCATTTCAGACCTACAATTGTAAATTGCCAAATGCTTACAGTGTCGTATAAGTGAGCTTTATTTATGTTGTCAGTAACCATTCTAGGAAACAACTCGGCCATACCAGCATTTGATCGTCACCCGACCGCCCAAATCGTGACGATGGATGAACATTTATTTTTAGTTGACTGCGGTGAGGGAACTCAAATGCAGATGTCAAAGTACAAGATTCGGCGCAGCAAAATCAATCATATTTTTATTTCTCATTTGCATGGTGATCATTATTTCGGTCTCATTGGCCTGATCACCAGTATGGGTTTGCTCGGGCGGGTACAAGACCTACATCTTTATGCTCCTTCACCCCTGAAGGAAATTTTTGATTTACAGTTGCAGGTAGCAGATACACAGCTCCCATTCGAACTGAAATTCCATCCGTTGCAGCAGGAGGGTATTGTGGTAAAGGACAATCGATTTGAAGTGAGTTGCTTTAAGGTTTACCACCGAATAGAGTGCTGGGGATTTAAATTCAGGCAGATCAGGCCAATCCGCAAGGTAAATCCGGAAAAAGCTTTTGCCAACCAGGTACCTTCTTCATTTTTTGATCGCTTGAAATGGGGCGAAGATTATCTCACCAAAGAAGGTCGCGCTATAAAAAATGAATGGGTTACAGACCCTGCACCCAGGGCAAAATCATATGCCTATTCTGCAGATACGACCTTTAATGAATGTCTTGCCGAAAAAATAAAAGGCGTTGATCTTCTGTATCATGAGGCAACTTATCTGAAAGACCTTGAAGAAAGGGCGGTTAAGAGATTTCATAGCACCACCGTTCAGGCCGCACAAATTGCCAAAAAAGCAGAAGTTTCGAGGCTATTGCTTGGCCACTTCAGCTCTAAATATGAGAAACTTGAGGATTTTGAAAAAGAGGCAAGGGATATTTTTCCAAATTCAGAATTGGCAATTGAAGGAGTCACCTACCGTGTTTAACCGATATATTTTTCACTCCGTTAAAGGGTCCACTGCCCTCGCTTCGATCAAATCAGTAACGTTAACCTGTTGATCCTGAGTATGTTAATCTAAGATCAGTCGCAAATATTCTGCAATAATCTGCAATATTTGTTATTTTTTGCATATATTTGCAATACTAATTATGTTGAAGGTAGAAAGACAGCAACAAATTCTGGATTGGCTTCAAAAGGAAAAGAAGGTTTTGCTGTCGGAAATTAGTTCGGCATTGAAAGTGTCGGAAGACACTATTAGAAGGGACATTAAGGAACTATCGGCAAAGAGATTGCTACAAGAAGTCCGTGGCGGCGCAGTTCCGCAGTCACCCGGACCTCGTGATCTGAAAGAAAGAACATTGTTCGCGAGTCAGGACAAAAAAACGATGGCAAGAAAGGCCATCAAACTCTTGCAAAAGGGTCAGGTGATAATTCTGGACGGGGGAACATCGACATTGGCGATAGCTGTTCAGATTCCGAGAGACTGGAACCTTACAGTTATCACCAATAGTTTTCCAGTCGTCAACCTCCTCGAAGATCGGAACGATATAGAGTTGTTTTTTGCAGGGGGAAGACTTTTTAGAGAGTCTTTTTTGACAACTGGCCATGACGCAACAGGGTTCTTCCAGAATATAAGGGCCGATATCTGTTTCCTGGGCGTATCGAGCATTGATTTGAACCTGGGATTAACAGGCCATCACTATGACGAGTGCGCTTTAAAAAAAGCGATGATCAAATCATCAAACCAGGTTGTTGCTTTATCAACACCTGAGAAATTGAATACAACAGAAGCTTTTCATATATGCCCCCTGCAGGCACTCACTGGCCTTATCACACCCAAGCCCGACATCGAATTGCTCGCGCCATATAAAAAAGCCGGGGTTAACGTCATATAAACGTTCTATTAATCCGGCAAAAAATTTAGACAATCATAAAATTCAAAATATGAACAAGAATAAAACTGTTGGACTGATTGGCACAGGTGTGTCGGACACGATCAATGAAGGAGTTCGGATCAGTCGCGTGGAAGGGTTCAACTTGAAAAAAATTTTTGTTACCAATAAGATCGACGCAGAAATTGCTCAGGCAAAATATCCGCAGGTAGAAATCGTACATGATTCTTCTGCCATTATTCACGACGAATTAATCGACTTGGTATTATTATCCGCTCATACCGCGAAGGATATGGAAATGGTAGGAGAACTAATTCAGTCGGGAAAACATTTGAGAATAATTTAAAAATAGTTTTAGTCGGGAGTCGGCAGTCATTAACTTAATAATTCTTTCAAAATAATTGAAGCGTTTTTAGTCACGTATCCAAGTTGACTCCCGACTTTTTCAACCTTATCCACAGGCCGTGAACAACTTTAACGGATTTAAAATTTAATAGTCTGTAGAATTGTTTTGAAATTCTATCCCATGTTAAAGCGCATTTTTTTCGTACCGCGCATTCGCGTGAAGTACTTCAATAATGGCAGGCCTATTAAATCAGATCTTTTTCTAAAAGACCTTTTGCTCAAATCTACCTACGACCTTAGGTATCCTGAATTTCTTACCAAATACCTGGAAATGCAATATGCTCATATTGCAGGGGAAATTCATGTGCACGAAGATCGGGTAAAGGGATTTGACAGGCAGGGCAATGAATTGCATTTTTAAAATTGCCCGACTTCATTCTTGCACAAGCGGATGCACATCCGCCAGTATTTTTGTCTCCCATATACTCCCGCTGATTAGTTAATACGCCCGGCGAATTCACTCATCCCGGCCTTTGGTAAAATATTTCCAGGGCTGATTCGTCATTCTATTTAGAACCTTTTTTTTCACAAAAAATTTTAAGACATGAACTACAATCAGTCATGGGCCGCAAAAGGCCAACCCGGAAGCAGACATATGCTTATTCGTTCAATGCAACGGGCTGCCGTAAACGTCTATAAGACAGCCGACAGCTTCGAAATGCTGGTGTTCGCTCCCGGAAGAATCCGCGAGCACTTTCAAATCGATCTTAATGGAAATGAACTATCTATTTCTTACACGCCGCCGGAAGGATTCCCCAGGCCAGATTGGATATTGAGGGAATATAGCCGTGGCGCATTTGTCAGGAAATTTTCTTTAGATGAATCAGTCGATATTAACAGGATCTCTGCAAAATATGTGGACGGGGTCTTACAGGTAAGTCTGCCAATCATTCCAGGAAAAGAGCTGAGCACAAAGCAAATACTCATTGACTAAGTACCCGGTGAAGCGTCAAGTGATGGCAACCCGCCATCACTTTTTTTTTGCCAAGTAATTTCTCTCCCCCCACCTCCCCCTCCCCCTCCCCCTCCCCTCTTCAGCTGAAGAAAATTTGGCTTCAGCTATTTAACGAACGAATCGGTTTCAAAACGCACTAAATTTAATTTAACCGCTCTGCCAGACTTGTCTGCGTCCGTAAAACTGCCATAGCCGGAGGAGAAAATTCCTTCGAATTAATTCTTATTACATGCTAAGCCGGATTCAAAAAAGCGAAAATGCCCAAGAACTGTTCTTACTGCTTTTCAGACTTTGGATGGGCCTGACCATGATCGGCCATGGAAAATTGCTGTTTGAAAAATCAGAATGGCCCTTTTTCATAAGCCGGTTTGGAGATGAACTCCATCTACCGGCTCCTTTAATCGTGTTCTTTTTTGCAAAAGGGTCAGAATTCTTGGGGGGAATATTAATCAGTTTCGGTCTGTTTACCCGAATTGCAGCCGCATTTATCGTTTTTACAATGGTTGCAGCAACGTTGGCGGCGAATAGGCATCAGATTTATAGCGGAGAGGGGGCAATTACTATTTCTTTCATGCTATTTGCCTTCGTTCTCATGCTATTTGGCAGTGGTCACTGGAGTCTGGACCATTTTCTAAGCAGAAGAAAAGAAAAAAATAAAGTCAAAGCCTTCTCTGATGTTGCAAAAAAAATATTTTAACCTTCTCTGGCTCCTTATGAGGATCTGGTTTGGAAGCTTGCTGCTATATACCAGCCTCCACCCCACTCATTCTAATGGCCTATTTATCCTGTTTAGATGGTTTGGTGATGCGGCAGACGAAGAAACTCGTGATCTGACGCCCCGGATAGCACGGGAAATAGAGTTTATTAGCGGCTTACTTATTTTGATCGGTCTTTTTACCAAAAGAGTAAATACCTTCCTGGCAATTTTCCTGTTAATGGCGGTGGTTGCATCAAAAATTGGATGGATTGATTTTGACAACGCAAATAAAGCACTGACAAATATCTTTTTTTGGTTTAGCTGCCTATTGATATTCTTTGGACCTGGCAATTGGAGCTTCGATCACTTTTTCTTCAGAAAAACGGGCAGAGATAAAACAGTTCGTAACGGCTATGCTGGCCGTAGGATCGAAAAAAAACCGTAGTTCTACCTATTTTTTTCCGGATGAATACGCTTGGCGATAGGAAACTTATTGAATAATCTTGCCATGGTTTTTCATAGGATATTGGATTTAAAACGGGGTTGAATTTCTATTCAGACCCCTTTTTTTCACCTGCATATTATCTACCAATAATTCATTGGATGTTTTTCCACATTTTTCGTAGCTGGCATGGTTTTTCGCCATGAACTTCGGGACCCTCGCCGTGTCACTACATTCAGCAGAGTCATGAAAGAATTCTGGATTGAATTTGATATTGGGGTTTTTGCAAAGATCTCATATACGGATGAGATTAACGGTAGCCATGTTCATTATAAATGTCATGCTTACCTGGTGCCAAACAAGAATATGGAAGCTACTGAAGATGATTTTGCATTTTCCTTTTCATTCAATAGATCTTCCAATTGGCACGATGTAAGTCCAGTCACGATAGATTCTTCATTTCGCCAACTTGTAGACCTTTCCGAGGAATTAGCGCCTGATATGGTTACAGCCATCAGGGACTTTGAAAACCACACACTCCATCCTGTCTATTAGGCTGTGAATCCACAATTCCATTCTGCGATGGGTAATCCGTATATTTAGGATGGATCCCTTGATTATGAAACTTGCTACTTATTTGATCCTGGCTTTGGCAATGACACTTTCGGTGCAGAGTCAGGATATCGTCAGTTCGGCAGAAAAGTTTATTAACCTGCTTGATACTAAGCAAAAAGGTTTGACGCTCTTTCCCTTTGACACAGACGAACGATATGGTTTTCATTATTTCCCTATTGACGATCGCAAAGGCATCCCATGGGATCAGTTAAGCGATGATCAAAAAACAGCCGCTTTAGATTTAATGAGGACCTGTCTCAGTGATTCCGCAGTGAAAAAGGTAAAACAGATCATGGAATTGGAGATTCTATTAAAGGCACTCGAGCAACGCTCCTCGGATGATCATTTCCGCGACCCCGGAAAATATTACTTCACAATTTTCGGATTACCCGGGGCAAAAACCATTTGGGGTTGGCGCCTGGAAGGTCATCATGTTTCATTCAATTTCTCAGTGCAGGAAAGGAAATTAGTCGCAGGCACCCCTGCATTTCTTGGCGCCAATCCGGCAGTGGTGCAGGAGGGTCCTCAAAAGGGAAAGGAAATTCTTAAGGAGGAAAGGACAATGGGATTTGATCTGCTTCATTCATTGTCAAAAGCCCAATTACAAAAAGTGATTTTTTCCTCCTCCCCGCCGCATGATATCGTTACTTCTATCAGCAGGAAAGCCGCCATCGATCATCCTGCCGGTTTAAAATTTACTGAATTGAGTCAGGAACAGCAGCAGTTGATGCTTCGATTGATTTCACTATACGTTCACAGGTTTACGAAGCTCTTTGCCGACAACATGCTGAAGGAGATCCAGGACGCCGGACTAAATAATCTTTGGTTTGCCTGGTCGGGCCATACGGAACCAGGCATTGGAAATCCGCATTATTACAGGATCCAGGGTCCAACCATAATAATCGAATATGACAATACCCAGAACGATGGTAACCATCTTCATACGGTAGTTCGGGATTTGAATCATGATTTCGGTGGAGATCTTCTCCTTCAGCATTATCAATCAGACCACAAAAATTGATTCTCTTCCAGCATGCAAAGAACAAAGATCCAACATGGAAAAATCATTAGCCAGAAGGGAATAGGACATGGAACTATTCTTATTGAGGGATCAAAAATTGTTGGGGTGGAGCACGCCGATATTCAAGCCCCCGATGCCAAGGTCATAGATGCGAAAGGCAATTTTGTTTCCCCAGGTTTCATCGACTTGCATGTTCACGGGGGAAATGGTTTTGATTTCATGGATGGAACGGAGCAGGCATATCAGGAAATTTCTATTTTGCATGCGCGCCACGGGACAACTTCCATAGCTCCCACTACGATGAGCTGCAGTCACAATACATTGAAGGGTATTTTGAGCGCCTTTGAAACCTTTAAAAATAAACAATTCTCCGGCAGTTGTTTCATCGGTATTCATATAGAAGGTCCCTATTTTGCCTTCAATCAAAGGGGTGCGCACGACGGAAGATACATCCGTTCCCCAAAGGCGGATGAATACAAAGAGATCATATCCACTTCCGCTTCGGTAGCAAGATGGAGTGCGGCTCCTGAGCTACCGGGAGCATTGGAATTCGGAAACTATCTTCGATCAAAAAAAATCCTTCCTTCCCTAGCGCATACGGATGCTATTTATGAAGAAATTATAACTGCATTCAAACATGGCTTTACCCATGCGACACACCTATATTCCGCCATGTCAGGAGTCACAAAGAAAAATGGGTTTAGGTATGCAGGCGCCGTGGAGAGCGCGTTTTTGATCGATGAAATGACAGTCGAAATCATTGCCGATGGCGCACATCTTCCCCCTCCTTTGCTTCAGCTAGTTTACAAAATCAAAGGACCTGAAAAAATTGCCTTGATTACAGATGCGATGCGAGGAGCGGGCCTGGCAGCGGGACCCAGTGTGTTGGGCAGCCGCGAAGATGGTCTTCCTGTTATCATTGAGGACGGAGTTGCAAAATTACCCGATCGCTCCGCTTTTGCCGGAAGTGTTGCAACCGCCGATCGTCTCATCCGAAATATGATTCAAATGGCTGGAGCACCTCTGGTTGATGCAGTCAGAATGATGACCACCACACCTGCTGAAATCATGAATCTGTCTGACAAAAAAGGCACAATCGAAGTAGGCAAGGATGCTGATATAGTGATATTTGATGACGATCTCCAAGTCAAAATGACAATGGTTCAAGGGAAAATTGTTTATGAAGAACAATGATTGATGTTATACAAAAGTGCAAAGCATGATATGCGTTCATATTTGTGAAAGCCGGGAAAACCTTGGCTTCGTGGCCGCCAGGATGGTTGCTGCCAGAATAAAAGATCTTCTTTACGAAAAAGATTTTGTGAACATCATGTTTGCTGCAGCCCCTTCCCAAAATGAATTTTTGGCGCGATTAAAAAGTGAGCCGGTTGATTGGAGCCGGGTGCGCGCATTTCATATGGATGAATACATTGGCCTGCCAAAGGATAGCGAAAAAAGTTTTGCTTCCTATCTGAAGACCCGACTGTCTAATTACCTGCCGGCGTTGAAGACTTTTTACATAGATGACCAGAACGGCAATTCTGAATGTAGCCGTTATGGCGAGTTGCTAGATGAGTTTCCCACAGATATAACCTGTATGGGTATCGGAGAAAACAATCATTTAGCCTTTAACGACCCACCGGTCGCCAATTTTGATGACCCTGAAAAAGTAAAAGTGGTTGATCTCGATATAGCATGCAGGCAACAACAAATTAATGATGGATGTTTTCAATCGATCGACCAGGTTCCAAAACAAGCAATCACAGTAACGATACCCCTGTTGACTAGCTCATCGTTCATTTTCTGCATGGTTCCAGGCCAACGGAAAGCCAAAGCCGTTTTTGAGACGATTTATGGCCATGTTTCAGAAGCCTACCCCTCCACCATACTTCAAAAAACAGGCAGGGTAGAACTTTTCCTCGATAAAGAAAGTAGCAGCCTTTTATAACATTTATTACGTGAATACCAACACCTTAAAAGGAGAAATGCCAGGTCGGCCTAAGCGTTCAGAATGGATTCCGTCTCGTCCTTACTTTTTTTAAAAATTAAAATATCAGCCAAAACTTAACATTGTCAATATTAAGATTGTATTATTTTTAAGTTAACTTAATAGTCGAATTATAAAATAAGATACAAGAAGTTATGACACAAGAAGCTAAAAAAACACGCACCAAGAAAGTAACCAAAAAACAGGCGCGACAGGAAATCTACCAAAAACTTGCTTCGGTTCTTTCAGAATATAAAAATGGTAAGGGCAGCAAGAAATTCGATCGCAAATTGCACAAGGCAAGCAAATTATTTGCGCCTTATCTGATCAAGGAGAAAACTGTAAAAAAAGAACCTGCTCAGCCAGCACAATAGGCAACTTGCATCGGTTAGTAGAAAATGTCGGCCATAGAAAATTTTTTTTACTGCCCAAATTTGCAAACGCTCCTACACTAACGAATACGGACATTCGATAAATTTCCTGTATTCTTTTTTTTGCGCGACTGCCATTGGTAGCCCGTTAGTTCATAGCCCCGTAAATCTTCACGCCGAATACGAGCGCTGAATTATCTTTTAAACGCGTATATTTATTGGAATCCAATTCTGATGGTATGCGCAAATTGATTCCATTTATACTTTTCCTTTGCGGCACAGAGGCAATTTTTGCACAAAATAGCTACAAGAAATTGCTGGACACTGCTGTTGGCACCTCGAGATCGATTTACGTCAATGCAAATCCGATCACCAATATTAAACTCGATGCGGCCAAAATGTGGGACTATTACAATGAGTACATCGAAGACTCCAAATTGGTGCTAGACACCGTAATGTTCGCGCAGATTATCAAAAACAGCCAGCAGCCAGATAAGACGTTATGGACAGATCGCGAACTCGACAAATCGATCTTGATAAAGAATGTTTCTGAGCCTATTGACATAAATTATGTCCTTTCCAAATTCAACATCACGGACAAAAGTCAGATCAAAGCTTATAAGAAAACCATTGGCAATTTCAATGCTACTAAATCTTATGACCGGGATATTTATAGTTATTCAAAACCGGTGTTTGATGATTCGCAGAAATATGCGATTATTCAGTGGGACAATGGCCACAATGGTGTCGTGGGTGGCGGTGCCATAGTTTTGTTTCATTTGTCGGAGGATGGTTGGGAAGAGTTGGGTACCATTACCAGCTGGAAATATTGATTAAAAAATTCCTCGGGCTCTGTCGATAGTTATAGTCGTTTATGTGCTCAGAGAAACTTAATAATTCGAAAATTTTTACACGCAGTTTGAATTCAACTTAGCTACCGATAACTGTTTTTAAATACCCTTAACTTCAGGTCGATTTAAAAGGAAACGTAACTAAATAGAGGCTGCCGGACACCTAGGCAATGAAATCCATCATTATAACAGAATTTGGCGGACCAGAAGTGTTGAAACTTCACCAAAGAGCGATTCCGGTTCCAAAGGACAATGAAGTCTTAATCAAGATTCATGCTGCCGGGATCAACAGACCCGATATTTTTCAACGAAGAGGCAACTACCCTCCTCCGCCCGGCGCTTCACCGGATATTCCTGGTCTAGAAGTCTCGGGAACCGTAGCGGAAACTGGTAAAAACGTGAGCCGGTGGAAGATTGATGATGCTGTTTGCGCACTTTTGGCAGGCGGAGGCTATGCCGAATTCGCCACTGTACCCGAGGGCCAGTGCCTGCCTATGCCTAAATCGTTGAATTTAATTGAAGCTGCGTCCTTGCCAGAAACAGTCTTTACTGTTTGGCATAATGTGTTTCAACGAGGCAAATTATCGGCAAAAGAGAATTTTCTCGTTCATGGCGGAAGTGGAGGCATTGGAACTACTGCCATTCAACTGGCATATGCAATCGGAGCAAAGGTCTTTACTACCACAGGATCGCTAGAAAAGTGCAATGCCTGCCTGAAACTAGGTGCATTCAGCTGCGTCAATTATAAGGAGGAAAATTTCGAAAAGGCCTGGGAAGAAGTAGGGATAGATTGCATCCTGGATATCGTTGGTGGAAATTATTTTGAGAGCAATATCCGGCTTCTTCGCGAAGAAGGCAGATTGGTTTATATAAATGCTATTAAAGGTTCTGGTGTGCCCCTGGATATTCGAACGGTCATGAACAAACGATTGTACATTACAGGCAGCACACTTAGGTCACGAAGTGTTGAATTTAAGTCTGAACTGGCAAAAGAAATTGAAAATCGTGTTTGGCCTTTAATAGAAAGCGGGAAATTCAAACCTTTAATCTATCGTGTACTACCACTTGAGCAGGCAGCAGAAGCTCATGTTTTGATGGAAAGTGGAGAACATATTGGGAAGATTGTTTTGTCTGTTTGAGTCGGGAGACGGTAGTATTAGGTCGTGATTCAATTGATTAAAAACAGATAGAATTTGTTTTCTTGTCTCTCGACTAACATAAAGCCCCCTCACATTGAATGCATTTTCATAATGGAAGGATAAATCCTCAAATAAACCTGAAAAGCCAAAGGATTTTGACCATACAAAGAAGCAAGCCTGGCATCAGGATGATACCATGCAAACTGACCGCCCAGCATGAATCGGACAGCTCCCGCCCGAAGCACATCATAACCTCCGCCGACTGTTAAGGCATTTATGGGAAATAATTCGTCCTTCCCATAAATTCCTTCATCGAGATTGAGTTCCTCACCCGTCTTCTGCACCCACTCCTCACGGAAATAAGTTACCGTTTTATGAATTCGGAATGATCCTTCAAACAAAAGGTTATTGGAACCAGCCACCTGGTTCAGCTTGTTCATACCCCAGAGCCCGGTGGCACTAAAATATTTCTCGTCACCAAAATTGAATACGTAAGTTGCGGACGCGGTAGTACGGTGAACATTTTCATCCGGATGCAGGGCTTCGGGGCTCTTAATGTATCCATGTGAAACCTGCATAGCCCATTGTTGACCCGGATTGAATGATAGTCGTCCGCTCCAGGAATCAAAACGGGGTTTATCGAAATTGTATCTATTCTCGTCAGGTTCTCTTCCGGTAAATGACGAGCCTTCCAATTTGAATTTTCCATATCTTAATCCTAGTGTAGCAACACCAAATGTGATATGCGTGGCATCCGTCCAGTGATGTCCAATGGGTGCGTCAGGATTATCCATACCGGACGGTCGATGCATAAAGGTCGTCGGTCCCAATGCAGGTTCTCCTGGATAGCCAACATATAAAAAAAGGTCTACCTTCTTAGAAAACGCATAGGCATAGCTGACAGATAACTCAGAAAATAGATCATGCGGATGTTGACGATCGACCAGGGGTACTCCTTTCCATGACTCACCGGTCTGAAATAAAAGCGGATAGCCGCTACCACCGGTGATCAATGCGTCAAGTGAGAACATGGCATTAAAATGAAAGAGGCCATGCTGTCCAATCCGGGTCTGTCCCATCGCCATCAGCATATTCGGCGCGTCCCATTTTTCACCTCCGCGAGAACCGGCACCAGTAATATCCTGCTTGTTATAGCGAATAAATATATTGCCGTGAAACATAAACATCCATCCTTTGGTATGAATCATATGCCCGTACATTGGCGTCGCATCAGGAAGCCATGATGTACCGGAACCATCCCAGGTCATGGGTAAATTCAAAGAAAGAGCATGACTCATGGCTGATCGTGCCATATCATGATCATGGTGGTGCATCGAATGATCCATTCCCGGCATGGAAGTGTCTGCCATTATTTGAGAACTATCTGCGTTATGATGCATGTGAGAATGATCTTGCCCGTTAGTACCAAGTTGGAAAGAGATAAGACAGAATGAAAAGAGGAGGACTTTTAACATGAGGTAGTTTTGAATTATCCGGAAATGGGGACTTTACAAACCGATGATAAATAGACAGATTAGAGCGATATTGAGAAACCGAGATTCAAATTCTCACTCAAAGGAAAAATCCCTTTTCCGAAAACTTCCAAATTGATTGAATAAGAATGAATTACAAAATTAAGCGTTCATATCGAATTGGACAGAGTCCTGGGCCAGTCATAGAAAATGCCAGGTTTTTTTTCCTACCTATCGATTTCATTTACGATATCTTACGAAATGCCTCCTTGACCTGATTACTAAACAACCACTAATCAATTTAAGATCAATCAATTATTTTTTTATTTTTCCGGTCCCTGCCCTTACATTTTTAGACGAATCTGATTCCCTTGTTTAGTTCAATGGGACAGATTCATTTTTTTTTCGATATTGTATGTGGTTAGAGTTTCCCGTGACTTCCTAAATTAAATCCCTCACCATAGAATTTGCCACATGGACAAAAGAACGTTTATAAAAACAACCTCTCTGGCTGCAGGTGCTGCCATAACAAGCCGATGGTTCAGTGGTTGCAAATTTCCTGACCAGCCAATTGCCCAAAAAGAACAGTTAACAAACTGGGCGGGAAATATCAATTATACCAGCACAAATGTATTTCATCCTACATCCGTCGAAGAAGTGCAGTCAATCGTGAAGCGATGTGAAAAATTAAAAGCTTTAGGATCAAAACATGCATTTAACAGGATTGCCGACAGTAGCTATAACCTGATTTCAATGAGAGAGATGAATCATTTAATTGGAATCGACAAATCTTCCTCGACAGTCACTGTAGAAGCCGGAATGAAGTATGGTGAACTGGCTCCGATTTTACAGGAAAATCAATTCGCACTTGCCAACCTTGCTTCTCTTCCTCATATAACGGTGGCAGGCGCCTGCTCAACAGCGACACATGGCTCAGGAATGAAAAATGGAAATTTATCGACGGCCGTTTCCGCGATAGAATTTGTGGATGCTTCAGGAAACCTGGTTAACTTATCCAGGAAGAACAATGAAGATATTTTTGACGGCGTTGTCGTCAACCTGGGTGCCCTTGGTGTTTTGACCAGTCTCACACTGGATCTTGTCCCCGCATTTAACATGGAGCAAACTGTGTACAGAAATCTTCCCATGCGCGAGCTTGCGAATCACTTCAATGATATCCAGAAAGAAGGATACAGTGTCAGCCTTTTTACGGATTGGAAAAACCAAAACATAAATGAGGTTTGGATTAAGAAAATGAGTAATGATGGAACATCACCCAAACCTGACCTATTCGGAGCAAAAGCTGCTGATAAAAATCTTCATCCGGTCGAAGTGCAGTCGGCAGAGAATGTTACCGATCAATTAGGAATTCCAGGTCCATGGTATGAAAGATTACCGCATTTCAAAATGGGATTCAAGCCAAGCACAGGCAAAGAATTGCAAAGTGAATTTTTTATTCCGATTGAACATGCGTACGATGCGATCATGGCTATTGAATCAATCCAGGAGAAAATATCGCCTCATTTATACATTTCTGAAATTAGGACTATTGCCGCTGATTCGCTTTGGATGAGTCCTTGTTACAAGCAAACATGTGTCGCTCTTCACACGACCTGGAAACAGGAAATAGAAACTGTAATGGGGCTGCTACCATTATTCGAAGAGAAGCTGGCGCCTTTCAATCCTCGGCCTCATTGGGCAAAACTTTTTACCTTATCGCCATCAGTTCTGCAATCACGTTATGAGAAGTTGAAAGATTTTAAGGAACTGGCAGCTAGGTATGATCCGAAGGGTAAGTTCAGAAATGAATTCTTAACGCACAATCTTTATAGTTAGGTTCGTTTCACGCAAAGAGGTAAAGCGCAAAGGCATCATCCTGCCACCTTTGCGCATTTGCTTTCTTTGCGTCTTCGCGCGACCAAATCTCACTCGTTTAAAAACCCCACAGCCGTGTTAGCCAATGCAGGCGATGCAAATATTTTGTAGTGAGTTAATCCCCGCAAAATTGCCAGACGGTTCTTAGTGACTCCGGATCCATCCCATCCACCGTCCCTCAATCCGCCCCCTAACAAAGCAAAGAAAGCAGCAGCATGTGCCGGCGGCATTCCATCTGCATCTCCAATAACAATCATTACAGGTGATTTAATTTTTTTGATATCTTCTGACCAGTCATAATTCTGATTCAGCAATTGTCCCATTTTGATGTGAAGTTGAGTCCAGTCGTCAGGCTTAGGTGCCTGGCTGGCATATAGTGTATACATGGGCGTTTGTTTCATTCCCTCGGCGCTCGCAGCACCAATATTTTTCATTCCTGCATTCATTTCCGGATACCAACCATCTTTTTTGTATGCCGCAGAAACGATAACTGCTTTGCCGACGACTTCGGGATGCCTGATAAGCGTTTGGATGACTACTGCGCCGCCCATCGAATAGCCCATTAGATCTGCCTGGTCTATATTGAGATACTTTAACAATGCAGCTATATCATCTGCCATGGATTCAACAGTTAGTGGCCTGTCGATATCGGCTGTGCGACCGTGGCCTTGCAAGTCAACAGCGATTACTTGTCTTATCTCAGAAAGTGTCGGCAAAATAGGGGCAAACATATCAATGGCGCCGAGTCCTCCATGAAGCAACACCAAAGGTTTGCCGGTTCCATAAATCTCATAATACAGCTTCAAGCCGTTGACAGGCGCATATCCGGATTTGTTTGGTTTGATGGCAGCCAGATGTTGGCTGGAATTGTTATTCGGCATGTCTTGTGAAAATGTTGACAAAGCAAAAAACAAAATAAAAATAGTTGTAACAGTTGCGGATAATTTGAATGTTGACATGTGACTAAGTTTTATCTCATCACAAACTTAGATCGGACAGGTAGATTAGTTGAGGGGGAAATGCGACTAGTTAGTTAGCTAATTGCGACTTATCATGTCACTCAAAGACGGTTGCCCGAACGAACTGTCCGGTAGGTGAAGGCGAAGTAAGGACCGGAGGAACATAGCGGAGAGTGCCCGAACCTGCCCTCTTCGCCCTCTCCCGCTGCTCTTACTTTGCGGCTTTCAATGAAATTGAACTCCGTATTGCGGGGGCTACTTTAGTACCAAGCAATTCTATCGCCTGCATGACCTTATTATGAGGCATAGTTCCTACACTTATGTGCAAAAGAAACCGTGTGAGGCCAAAGAGTTCTTTTTCGTAAAGAATTTTTTCTGTGACTTCGGCTACACTTCCCACCAACAGCGAGCCTCCGGGAGCCCGCATGGCTTCAAATTGTTGTTGTGACATCGGAGGCCAGCCGCGTTCTCGTCCAAGTTGGGTCATAACATATTGATAGGATGGGAAAAAATCTTTAGCGGCCTGCTGCGAATCATCGGCTATGTATCCATGTGAATGTACACTCAATTGCATTTTTGATATATCATGACTTGCCTTCTTGTATTCCTGACGATATAGTTGAGTTAGCGGCACAAAATGATCAGGGCTTCCGCCTATTATCGCCAGGGCCATAGGAAGACCATAACGGGCAGATCTTACCACTGATTCCGGCGTACCACCCACAGCCACCCATATAGGCAATTCATCTTGAAACGGTCTTGGATAAACGCCGGAATTTAGAAGCGCAGGCCGGTGCTTTCCTTTCCAGCTTATCTTTTCGCTCTTGTTCAGTTTCACCAGCAAATCAAGTTTCTCAGCAAACAATTCATCGTAATCTTCCAGATCGTATCCGAATAAGGGGAAAGACTCAATGAATGACCCCCTGCCCGCCATGATTTCAGCACGGCCATGCGAAAGAAGATCTATTGTTGCAAAGTCCTGGAATACTCGAACCGGATCATCCGAACTTAAGACGGTTACTGCACTTGATAACTTTATTTTTTTGGTTACTGAAGCGGCAGCTCCAAGGATAACAGCCGGTGCTGAAGCGAGAAAATCCGGGCGGTGATGTTCGCCTACTGCATAGACATCCAAACCTAGTTGATCTGCCAAAACGATCTCTTCCATGAGATCATTCATTCGTTGCGCAGCTGAAATAGTTTGTTTTGTGACCGGATCCGGGGTTCTTTCTACGAATGTGCTGATACCTATTTCCATAATTTATTCTTGTGAATGCATTACAGTTTAAATAATGAAAAAGTTCGGCTGAACGATCGGCAAGTGATAAGCTGCATATCAAGACTTGGATGTTGCCGCAGGGTGCAGGTTGAAGGACAAAAATGTCGAATAAAGCCGTGGGGGAACACCCCGCCCAGCATAAGAAATGTCCAAAGTAAATATTCCACAACTTTAAACTTCCAGAGAAAAATTCTTAGCCAGGTATGAACGCAGCTTCTGGTTTAGATTTTCACTTAAGGGAACAAGCGGGAGGCGCAGGAAATTCTGGATAATACCCAATTCTGCTAAAGCTGCTTTGACACCGGCAGGATTATTTTCTGCAAATAACAAATCGTATCCTTCAAGCAACTGGTCATTGATCATTCTCGCAGTGACTAATTCCCCTTTCAAGGCTGCACGAACCATTTCCGCAAAATTGCCAGGAAATGAATTCGCAGCTACACTGATAACGCCATCCATGCCGCAAGCAATTTGCGGAAATGCCAGCGCATCATCGCCACTCACCACAAGAAAATCTTCCGGACGATCTCGAATGATTTGCATGCATTGAACCATGTCTCCACTGGCTTCCTTGATGCCAGCAATATTGTCAACTTCTTTTGCAAGTCGAATGGTCGTGGCTGCGCTGATATTACGTCCCGTGCGCGATGGAACATTATATAACAATATCGGTTTAGGCGAAGCTTCAGCCAGTACCTTGTAATGAGCGAATAACCCTTCCTGTGAGGGTTTGCTGTAGTAAGGACTTGCGCTTAACACTGCAGTAGCCTTTTCCAAAGGAAATTTTTCCAGGTCCTTTACCAGTTCTTCAGTGTTGTTACCACCAATTCCAACGACAACAGGGACTTTTCCGTTTACCTGGTCATAAGTGAATCTTATCAAATCCATTTTCTCTTCTCTGGAAAGAGTTGGCGTCTCTCCGGTTGTTCCCAGGGTTACGATATATTCAACTCCACCCCTAACTACGAAATCAATCAGTCGGGTCAAGGCGTGGTAATCTATTTCCAAATCAGCAGAAAAAGGAGTAACAAGGGCAACTCCTGTTCCGTGTAACGTCTCTCTTAACATTTTTTGCTCGTGTGTTTTCTTGTGTGTTTTATTGTTTGACAGTTCTGGGTTGTCAACGTTTTGGATGCAACATACTACAAAACATTGTCAACTGGCCGCTGACAACAGTCATCAATCTTAATTGTCTACCTGATTATCAACTGTGCTTGGCACCTCCACTGGAAGCTCATCCCAGAATCCCATTTTACTGAATTTTTCAATTCTCTTTTCGATGCGGTATTCGGGAGAGAGTTGTTTCAATTCCCTCACAGTATCGATCAGTTTTGGTTTTAATAATGCGGCTGCCTCATTGTAATCCCAGTGAGCGCCACCCAATGGTTCCGGAACAATATCGTCGATCAATCCGAAATTGTACATGTTGTCTGAAGTGAGTTTCAATTCTTCGGCAGCCTTTTCTTTTTGATCCCAGCTGCGCCAGAGAATGGAACTGCAATTTTCTGGAGATATTACGGTGTACCATGAATTCTCCAGCATGAAAACGCGATCACCCACGCCAATGCCGAGTGCACCTCCCGAAGCTCCTTCGCCGATGATAACACAAATAACGGGAACCCTTAGGCGAATCATTTCATAGATATTCCGGGCTATGGCTTCGCCCTGTCCTCTTTCTTCGGCTTCCATTCCCGGGTATGCGCCGGGAGTATCGATTAATGTAATTATAGGTTTATCAAATTTTTCCGCAAGTTTCATGAGACGGAGCGCTTTGCGGTAACCTTCCGGATTAGCCATACCAAAGTTGCGCATCTGGCGCATTTTGGTATTGGTACCTTTTTGCTGGCCGATCATCATCACTGTTTGGCCACTGATTTGTCCGAATCCCCCCACCATGGCCTTGTCATCGCGCACATTTCGGTCGCCAAACAGCTCGACAAAATTGTCGCACATTTTTTCGATATACTTCATTGTATATGGGCGATCAGGATGCCTGCTCAATTGTACTCTTTGCCAGGGGGTCAGGTGTTGTGTGATTTCACGTCTTTTTTCTGTCACCTGATCCTGGAGCTTGCGGATTGAGTCACCCAGGTCAACCTTAGTTTTTTCGGCGGTTTGTTTCAATTTTTCAATTTCGTCAAACAGTTCTTTGATAGGTTTTTCAAAATCGAGAAATTGACGGTTTTTATCCGATGGCATATCTTGATTAATAGTGTTTTGTAAAATTAAGGGAACTGGGTTTTTTAGTAAAGTTTTATTGGATAAAAACAAATTTCTCCTATCTTTGCCGTCCCAAAAACGGGGGAAGTTAATATCTCCTGTTTTTGATCAGAAGGATCGGTAGTTCAGTTGGTTAGAATGCTGCCCTGTCACGGCAGAGGTCGCGGGTTCGAGTCCCGTCCGG
>PSRA01000017.1 GCA_003175695.1 Bacteroidota bacterium
TCGCGAAGATCCCGCATACGATTTCTCAAGTGAAGTACTGCGTATCTTTTGCGGGATATTAATGTATTGACTGTTGTTCCGGTTTGCTGTGCAATTTCCTTGAACGGGATATCCTGCAGCTCGTTGAGGATAAATGCCTGTTTTTGTTCTTCAGGTAATTCATCCAAGGCATCATCAAGCGTTTCCCAAAACAGATTTCTCAGTCTTTCAGTTTCAGGATGATTACTATTATCCAGGAGAATATCACTTAGCCCCAACAACGTTTCTTCATCTTCCGCCGGAAAAAGATCTTCAAAAAATTCCGGTTTCTTTTTTCTGTAGTTATCGATGATTTTGTTGCGTGCGACGGTGAACAACCAGCTTCCCATTTGATCGATGGGATCAGGTGTTGCAGTAAGTTGGTACCAAACATCCTGCAAAATATCCTCCGCATCAGCTTCATTGTTCACGCGTTGGCGAATAAAGCCAAGTAATCGCTTTCCAAACTGGCCAATAACGTCTGTTATATTTTTTCTTCGGGCGTTGTTCATTTCCGGTTCTATCGTCAATACATTTCGCATGCCTAAATAGAAGGACGAATGAAAAAGGCGGATATTTTAAACTTTTTGAGATTTTTTGTGACAAGATGGCGGCCGTTCAAGGTCGGGGAGATGGTCATTAAAGGGCACAATGTTGTGCCCTTTGTGTAACCTTTGCACTTTTTGTGATCTCTTCACTCTGAAGATAAACATGTAGGAGGTTTAATGGTTAACGGAACTGATAAGCATCTAATAGAGACTCAGGGTGCATGAATTACATAAGTCACCACCCCCCAAATAGAAAATTCAGCATTGAAAGGATCGATGTCAATCGCAGAAAGTTTAGGAGTCTCGGGCAGCAGCCGGATCCTGTTGAAAGTTTTTTCTAACCTGCGGATCAACATTTCACCATTTAAAGCAGCAATAATAACACGGCCGCTCACCGGTTTAACAGAACGATCAACGATCACAACATCTCCGTCATGGATACCAGCTCCAGTCATCGTGTTCCCCTTCACCCGCATGAAAAAAGTAGCGGGCTTGTTGCGAACCAATTGCTCGTTCAGGTCTATACCTCTTTCCATATAATTATCAGCAGCGGCCGTGAATCCGCTTGCATGATCTGACCGCACCTCTTGCTGAGAGAAACTTTTTGACTCATTATAGGAAGCTTCATAGAAAAGGTCGCCTTCCATAAAAATATATTTTTTAGTTGCTAAAATTTTTAGTAAATTTATACTAAAGTTTTAATCAGTCAAACTTTTTTTTGAGAAAAAATCAGAAAAATAAAGAGCAAAAACATGGAACCTTATGTGCAAGCCATGCCGGGCTACCGGATCAACGAATACCTGATTGTACTGACTCCGCATGCTGAATTAAGAAACCGCATCATGCAGGTGACTAAAGAATTTAATGATCTGTACAGGCCCGCTAAAAGTAGTGGAGGCAAACCTCGGCTGGGCCTGGTAAGATTCACCCAGATTGAGATGATGGAAGAAAAGATAGTAAACAGGCTAAAAACAATTGCAATGGGCTATCATCCCATCAAAGTAGAGCTGAAAAATTTTGGAAGTCTTCCATCGCATACCATATATATTAATGTAATCAGCAAGGAACCCATTCGCGGACTGGTCAGGGAAATCAAAGATGTTCAGCGTCTCATGAAATTGGACAATGAAAACAAACCTCATTTCATTGACGAGCCTCAAATCTCTGTTGCAAGAAAGTTAACGCCCTGGCAATATGAAAAGGGCTGGCTGGATTTTTCCAACCGTCATTTCACGGGCCGCTTCATTGCAGACAGCATGCTGCTGCTAAAAAGAAGACAGGGCGAACTTGCATGGCAGGTCGCCCAAAGATTTGAGTTCATGAATTTGCCGGTGGCAACCAGGCAAGGGTCATTCGAATTTTTTTGATTTCATATTTACCGGAGAAATGTTCTCATGGGCGCAACATCGTGTATTCTTCGTGTATCCTCGTGTTCTTCGTGACCTTCTCTTTGGAAAAAGGATTATGGATCATTAATCTTAGGCGCTGATGCGTATAATAACGCAGGCGTATGTAAAACCATTCAAGAAATAAGTCTCCGCAAAAAAAATTTCAACTTATGTCAAACCAACTAAAGCAGGACCACGTGCCCGTATCCGCTGCTAAAAAAGAAGAAGCCGATCAATACCTGAAGGGCAGGGGTGCACAGATCAATACGAAGAATCGATTCCTGAAAGATGAAACCACAAAAGAGCATATTGAAGGAATTGATGATTGGACAGAAAACAACATTGCCACTCAATATATCGAGCAGGAATGCAAAACAATTGTCAATAAAGTCGAGAGTCCCGATGTAGGCATGATGTACAGCATGAATCCATATGCCGGCTGCGAACATGGATGCATTTATTGTTATGCGAGAAATGTTCATGAATATTGGGGATATAGTGCAGGGCTCGATTTTGAGCGTAAGATCATTGTGAAAAAAAATGCGCCGCAACTCTTGCGGAAATTCCTGATGAATCCAAAATGGGAATGTGTTCCTATCGGATTAAGCGGAAACACTGACTGCTATCAGCCGGCAGAGCAGCAGTACAATCTGACGAGAGGAATTCTGGAAGTTTGTAATGAATTCAATCAGCCTGTAGGCATGATTTCGAAGAATTCGGGAATGCTTCGCGACAAAGCCCTGCTTAAAGAAATGGCCAGGAAAAAACTGGTATCCATCCTGATTTCAATTACATCATTTAATGAAGATTTAAGGAGACTGATGGAACCAAGAACCACCACGGCGAAGCAACGTCTTCGAACCATTCGCGAGCTGAGTAGCGAAGGAATAAGGATGGGAGTGATGATGGGACCCATGATACCTGGACTCAATGAACATGAAATGCAGCGGATAATGAAAGCAGCAAAAGAAAATGGTGCCACATTTACGGCCTATACATTCATTCGGCTGAATGGCGCCATTAAATTTCTTTTTCATGACTGGTTGTATAAAAATTTTCCGGATCGCGCAGATAAGGTCTGGCATTTAATTGAAAATAGTCACGACGGCAAAGTCAATGATTCTCGGTGGGGCGTGCGGATGAGAGGAGAAGGAAATGTCGCAGAACTCATCAGCCAGCAATACAAGAAATATGGAAAGCTGTACGGAATGAACGCAGAAAGATGGGAGCTGGATTGCACGAATTTCATGAGGCCGGGCGCGCAAGGCAAGTTGTTTTAATTTTCTTTATCTATGACCCTACGAGTCTATGTGTGGAAAGGCCAGTAAGAAAGTCAAGACACACGGAATATAGAATCAGATAGGAGGTAACCAAACCCCAAACCATTTCTTGCCTCTCATACCCTTTTAGGCCCCACCAATCACAAAACAAAAAAAAATCCTTCTGATATGGATTCGATTCCAAAAATTCTTTCCATCTTTGCCTTTCCAAACAAATCGAAATATGAAACTTACATATATGAACGCCATCGTTAATAGCCCGGTCCTCGGAGAAGACTTGTCTGTTTGCGGGAAGGATCGAATTATGTGTTAAGTTTATTCAAATAAAGTTAACTGATCGAGCCCCCGCAAATCCTGCGGGGGTTTTTGTTTTGCTTCACTTGCCAATCCATCTACCCCTTAGAAAAATAATTATCACAGTTTTTATTCAAATTGAACAAAATGTCAAATCAATCAACATATAAATTATCAACTCTATTCAATTTTCTTCGCCAGGCGATTCGCGGTGAAGCACAAATCGATTATACAGCCGTGAGTATACGAAAAGCGGTCTTCATGCTCGCGGTGCCCATGATACTCGAAATGAGCATGGAAAGTGTTTTTGCTGTCGTCGACTTATTTTTTGTTGGCCACCTCAGAAACAGCCAGCACACTTTGCAAACGGTTGCACTGACCGAATCAGTTTTATCAATTGTTTATTCACTGGCCATCGGCATTAGCATGGCCGCCACAGCTGTCGTTGCCCGCAGGGTGGGAGAGAAAAATGTTGAAGGAGCATCGCGGTCAGCCATGCAGGCTATCTGGCTGGCCACCGCGTTGACTGCCGTGATCAGCATTGCAGGATTTAAGTTTTCAGCTGATATCCTGAGGTTGATGGGCGCAGAACCAGAGACAGTAAGATTGGGAACTACTTACACACATATCATGATGGGTGGAAGTCTTGTGATCATGATGCTGTTTCTCATCAACGGAATTTTTCGAGGGGCAGGAGATGCTTCCATGGCAATGAAGAGTCTTTGGATCGCAAACATTGGCAATATTATTCTTTGTCCTTTGTTGATTCGTGGATGGGGACCCATTCCGGCATTTGGATTAACAGGTGCTGCCATCGCGACTACCATTGGCCGTGGCACCGGTGTAGTTTATCAGTTATATCATTTGTTCAAAGGAGAAGGTGTCATTAAAATTCATCGCCGGCATCTTCCTGTGGATTGGCCGATCATCAGATCCATCGTTGGTATTGCCTCACCTGGAACCTTGCAGTTCATCATCGGATCTTGTAGCTGGATCCTGCTGGCAAGATTGGTGGCAGAAACTGGTCATAGCACAGCGTCTGCAGGATACCAGACTGCCATTCGTATTGTGATCTTTTTCTTGCTGCCGGCATGGGGATTAAGCAATGCGGCAGCCACCCTCGTGGGTCAAAATCTTGGCGCAAAACAGGTGGGCAGGGCGGTGGACTCCGTGATCAAGACAGCAAAATACAATGCCATATTCATGGCGCTTGTTTCGACATTGTTCTTGTTTGGCACGGCACCTATTATTTCCATTTTCACAAATGATGAAGAAGTGAAAGCTATCGCCATCCGTGCGCTACGCATTATCAGTGCAGGATATATTTTTTATGGAGTCGGCATGGTGATGGCAAATGCGTTTAATGGTGCGGGTGATACCTGGACGCCTACCTGGATTAATCTTTTTGGTTTTTGGTTATTCCAGATTCCTTTGGCTTACCTGCTTGCAAAATATTTCCAATGGGGACCGACCGGCGTGTTCGTAGCTGTGCCGGTTGCTGAAACCGGAATCGCCGTGGCTGCGTATATCCTGTTTCGTAAAGGTAAGTGGAAGACGGTGCAGGTGTAAGGGGGCAACAAAGAACAAAGGGCCGAAAAACAGAGCGGAGAGCGATTAACAATTCACTTTCCGCTCATTATTTACTGCGTGAAATAGCTCAAACCCTAACATACCATTTCCTTCTATCCATCCACACCGCAATGATCCAAAAGAAAACCACAACACAGACAGCATACAGCAACGATCCATTCTTCATGTTATCGGAGACAGGCTTGCATACATGTTCGTAAAACCACGGCAAAGGACTGGAATATATCGTCTCACCTTTTGCGTCGACTCCCGTCTGCCAGCGAACCAGGCCCAGTAACCTGGGAAGAAGACCGCTTAAAAAATAAATGAACAGCGGATTTTTTCCGAATGCCAGAAAAGGTTTCGTCCACCCGGGATTTTTAGTTCTGAACTCAATTACGCTAATCAAAACAGACAGCAGCAGAATTGCTAGCCCTGATGTATAAACGACAAATGAGCTAGTCCAGATCTTTTTGTTTATCGGGAATGTAAGATCCCAGCAGTAGCCTACAAATACCAGTACACAACCTGCAGCGAACAACTTGCTGAGCATTTCGTAGTTCTTTCCCTTTTGTAAAATGTAATTACCAACAAAATACCCGAAAATGACCTGCACGATAGCGGGGATGGTGCTGGCAATGCCTTCTGGGTCGAAAGGCACACCTTCTCCCTTGTACATATGAGGAATGCCCAACACAGCCTTGTCGAGTCTGGTGCCAAAAAATCCATCAATGCTGAATGGATCACCGGGTGCGCCAAGCAGGAGGCAAAGTGCCCAATACGCAAGCAGCAAAAAGACACTGATGAAAAAGGCACCTCTGATCTTACCATAATATATAATAAGTGATGCAAAAAAATAACAAAGCGCAATTCTTTGGAGTACACCCAGGATCCTCACACCTGATTCGGGATCCTGCGGATTTACCCAATGCCTGAATACCAGGTGATCTCCCTCCCAGCGAATAAAAGGAAACCAGTTCAGAAATAAGCCGATGCCAAAGATAACGAGTGTCCTTCGGGTAATTTTTTTCAGGAAAGCGGCACTTGAGCCAGATTCGTATCTGGGAAAAACAAAAGCCATGGCATTGCCGACAGCAAATAAAAAGAAAGGAAATACAAGATCTGTTGGTGTTAAACCATGCCAGGATGCATGTTCCAGCGGATCATAAATGAATTGCCAATTGCCGGCATTGTTGACGAGGATCATAAACGCGACGGTCATGCCGCGAAAGACATCTAGCGAAAAAAAGCGTTCTTTCATGGTAAATCTATTCTAAAGTATGGTTTAAGCGCGTTGAAATGCCCATCTCCTGTTTTTCTTGCTTAATCCTCTGATGAGCTTGTTTAAAGGAGATTCGACGTATTTGAAAAGTATGATTGAAATTATATTGAGGCAAACAAATATGCTGATAAAACCCCACGGAGTAGCTATCGGAAAGACTTTCTTTAGGAAAATTGTGATAAATCCAACATGGATCATATAGAATACAAATGAACTTTTGCCCAGCAGTTCAAATAAACCTGATCCCAATAGCTTAGACAAATATGTTTTCTCTCGGAGAAGGCCGTAGAATAAAATGCCAATAGCAAAAGGTAACAAGTACAACAAAATCGCAATCTCAAAAGGATTATGAATATCGTCGTTATAATCGCTCTCTTTTTTTGTCAGAAGCGCTAAAAGGATGCAAAAAATGATTGAAAGAACACCCAGAAGCGATAAGAGGAAACCTTTCTTTTCAACCCGCGATAACTTTTTCACGCGTAAGGCAAGATAGATCCCTATGTAGAATTCAAGGCTTCTGCCAAAGAATGTGTAACCAAACATGAAAGTATAGTTCTCAAAAAAACCATATATATAGTGCCGACTGAAAATAGAAACCAGGGATATTCCTATTAAGGTGATGAAGATAGGTTGAATAAAGAGTCTAATACTTTTAAGAAGAAAGAAAATAAATGGAGCGGAGAAATAGAAACATTCTTCTGCCGTCAGGCTCCATCCTTGCGGGACTCCCGAAAGAACATAGAGGTTGAAAAAACCTCTTAGAAAGGTGATATTGAGGATGAAAATCGGAACAGTCTTAACTATGTCTGGCGCGAAAATGAATGCACAGATCGTAAT
>PSRA01000250.1 GCA_003175695.1 Bacteroidota bacterium
AACCTTTTCTCAAGAATTAGTTAGGTAGAAGTCCCTGCAATAGGCTAAAGCGTTTTTAAAACTTTCTTAATGATTTCTTCGACTCTGACTGAATCCGGCTCTGCAGTCAGCACTTTTTTGATAGCTAGTTCTGCGGTAGGTCGGGCGATGCCAAGAGCAATTAATGCATTCAACGCATCCTGCTCCAAGGTATTGTTTATCAATGAGGAAATATTTGTTTCGGGCAGTTTTTTGCCTACTTTGTCGCGCAACTCCAAAATGATCCTCTCGGCCGATTTTTTGCCTATTCCCTTGATGCTCTCCAACTGTTTCAGATTCCCCTGCAAAATTGCCCTGGAAATTTCTTCTGGTCTCATGGACGATAACATCATCCTTGCCGTTGAAGCACCAATTCCAGAGACGCTTATCAATTGGATAAACATCTCTTTTTCATAACCATCATAAAAGCCATACAAAGTATGTCCATCTTCCCTGACCTGGAGATAAGTTTGAAGAACTCCCTTGTTCAGGTGCTGGATCTTCGAAAACGTATGAAGGCTTATTTGCAATTCATAACCGACTCCTTGAACATCCACATGAACCACCGTGGGCGTTTTGTGAACGAATTCGCCTTTTACAAAAGCTATCATAGCTGCGAAAATAGGCTAAAAAAGGTCTGCTTACGGATTTGGTCCTGATCAAATTAAAGCAAATTAGCCGCATGTTAATTGTCATTGGTTCAAAGATTCTTTTATGGTGTAAACGGTTAAACACCAGTCCCCAAGAGCAAATAAATATTCTGACGTATTTTTACCCCACTTTTGTAAAATTTTAAACCGACCATCAACCATAATGAATCAAAAAATCACGGCCGCGATTACTGCGATTGGAGGTTACGTACCTGAAAACCGACTAACGAATGCTGACCTCGAGAAAATGGTAGATACGAACGATGAGTGGATCAGGACCAGAACAGGTATTGTCGAAAGAAGAATTTTAAATGAGCCTGGAAAAGCCACTTCTGACCTTTGTGCTCCCGCTGTGCTTGAATTATGCAAAAAGAGGGGTATTCATCCGTCTGAAATTGATTGCCTGATTGTCGGCACAGTTACACAGGACATGTTTTTTCCATCTACAGCGAATATTGTTTGTGACAAAGTGGGGGCTGTAAATGCCTGGGGGTTCGATCTCGCGGCCGCCTGTTCCGGATTTCTTTTTAGTTTAACAACCGGAGTCTGCCTGATTGAAAGCGGGCGATACAAAAAAGTAGTAGTGGTGGGCGCAGATAAGATGAGCGCGATCACAGATTACAGCGACCGGACCACCTGCATTATTTTTGGCGATGGAGCCGGGGCAGTTTTACTTGAGCCCAATTTTGAAGGCTATGGCATACTCGACAGCATTTTGAGAACGGATGGAAGCGGAAAGCATTATCTACATATGAAAGCAGGAGGATCGCTTAGGCCTGCCAGTTATGAAACTGTCGCCAACAAGGAGCATTTTATTTACCAGGAGGGACAAGCCGTTTTCAAATTTGCAGTTAAAGGCATGGCCGACATAAGTGCTGAATTATTGGAGAAAAATAACCTGACGGGAAAAGATATTGCATGGCTGGTTCCTCACCAGGCCAACAAGAGAATCATAGACGCTACAGCAAACAGGATGGGACTCTCTCATGACAAGGTCATGGTGAACATCCAACGCTACGGCAACACAACCAGTGGCACTATTCCTCTTTGTCTATGGGATTGGGAAAACCAATTGAAGAAGGGCGACAACCTCGTCTTTGCTGCTTTCGGAGGCGGCTTCACGTGGGGCGCCACTTTGGTAAAATGGGCTTACTGATTTTTTCCGCCTTATTTTTTCTTTTCTTTTTGCAGCCTGCACCAAAGAATGAAATCAGTTGGAGGTATTGCGTCTATTTGCAATTCCCGTAACATGGTGACCATCTGACCGCGGTGGTATGTGGCGTGGTTGAAGATATGCACCAGTATCTGGTAAACCGGATCGTTGCATGGAACACCTTTCAGATTTTTATAGGACCAATGCTGCAGCAAAAAGACTTCATCTTTTTCGATAACCCAATCCATCCATTTTTGATCGATCCCCTGCAATCCCGCAGAAAGTGATGCGATCGATCCTTGAAATGGATCATCTTTTTCTATGTAGGGTTGCTTTTGAAACCGACCGAACCAGATGGAAGTTGCCGTGAAGAGGTGGAAAGCTGTTTTGTATAGACTATTAAAGCTACTGGCGATTTCGCGGTGAATCTTTGATTCATCCAATGTCTCCATCAAGTTCAATAAACGAGCATTTGCCCAGGTATTATATATCGCGTACTGATCCAGCAACTCTTTCATTTTATTGATTTATTTTTGATTCTTATCTCAAATTTAATTACGCTTGTCAAAGATGACAGAAAAAAAATCGCCGCTTACCGGTTTCAGTTCATTGGCAATTCATGGTGGCCACCAGCAAGATCCGAACTATGCACATCTAACTCCTCTTTACGCCAGCAGCACATTTGTTTATGACAACGCCGAGCAAGGCATGCGACGATTCAGTGGCAAAGAAGAGGGATTTATTTACTCCCGTTGGGGCAACCCAGGATTTTCCGAGGCTGAACGCAAGATTTCTGCGATGGAAAGTTTTGGCATAATGGAAAATGGTTCACCCCTGGAGTTAAAGGCCTTATTGCACGCTTCAGGAATGGCAGCCATCAGTACGCTCATGATGATGAACTTGAAAGCTGGCGATAAGATCCTCACGCATTTTTCTCTCTATGGAGGAACTGAAGAACTAATTCGCAACTTATTACCTGCATTTGGCGTGGAAGGCATCATTGCAGATTTACGTGATCTGAATTTGGCCGCTTCCATCCTGAAATCAGATCCTGCCATCCGTATGCTTTATATTGAGACTCCTGCAAATCCAACCATTCAATGCGTAGATATCGAGGAGCTATCACGGATGGCCCGCGAAAGAAATATTATTGTTGCTTGCGATAACACGTTCGCCACCCCATATCTGCAACAACCATTCAAATATCCCGTGGATTTTGTTATCCACTCCACCACCAAATTCCTCAACGGGCATGGAACTGCGATCGGTGGCGTTCTCATCGGACGCGATATTGAATTCATGAAATCAAAAGCCTACGTGACGCACAAGACTTTGGGTGGAAATAGCAACCCCTTCGATGCGTTCTTACTGATCAATGGAATGAAGACGCTCGAAGTTAGAATGGAGAGGCATTGTGCCAACGCAGTGCAGATAGCAGATTTTCTGGCTACACATCCTGCTGTGTCAAAAGTAAATTACAACGGTTTGGCATCACATCCTGATTATGAGGTGGCTGCCAAACAAATGCGCCATCCCGGAGCAATGATGAGCTTTGAGCTAAAAAAAGGATTGCCGGGAGGAATTGAATTTATGAACAAACTGCGCATGTGTACCAGGACAGTTTCCCTGGGAACTTGTGATACTTTGCTGAGCCACCCTGCATCGATGACACATTACAGCGTCCCTAAAGAAGCAAGGGAGAAATACGGAATTACCGACGGATTGATCAGGATGAGCGTCGGTATGGAGAATGTCGAAGATATCCTCAACGACTTATCCCAGGCATTAGAATAACGGGATCAATATTGGAAAAAATCTGCAAATCGGTTTGACGCTGGCTACTACACTAAATAAGACTGTATGAGAAAATTAATAGCTCTGCTGTTTGCCTTTTCCACATTCAGTGGGATCGCCCAAAAATCAAAACCTGTAAATTCCTTCGCAGGTTTTGATACAGCCTTCGCTCGCATACTCAAGGACTGGCATGCAGCCGGTTTTGCCGTGGCGGTTGTTGATAGAAACAAAGTCATTTATGCAAAAGGCTTTGGTTATCGCAACATCGAAGAAAGAAAACCAGTAACACCCAATACACTTTTCGCTATCGGCTCATGTACGAAAGCTTTTACGGCTTCTATTTTGGGTATGCTTAGACAAGAGGGTAAAGTGGATTTTGATAAACCCGTCCGCAGCTTCCTGCCTGAGCTTAAGTTTTACAATGACGAAATGAATAATCAGATCACGCTCCGCGACATGATGAGCCATCGAACTGGTTTGCCGAGACATGATTATTCATGGTATTATTTTTCGACGAAATCCCGTGATAGCCTCATTCAAAGAATCCGATACCTGGAACCTACCGCAGAAATCAGGCAAAAATGGCAATACAATAATTTCATGTTTATGGCACTTGGGGCGGTTGCAGAAAGGCTGACCGGAAGAAGCTGGGAAGAAAATGTCAGGGAAAGAATATTTCTCCCACTTAATATGAACCACTCAGTATTTACAATTCAAGATATGATCAGGAGCGATGATGCTGCAGTAGGATATGAATTATTCAAAGACTCAATCATTAAAAGAACAGACTACTATTATATTGATGACGCTATGAGCCCTGCGGGCGCCATCAACAGTAACGTTAATGATATGTCCAGTTGGCTTATCACCTGGATCAATGGAGGTAGATTCAACGGAAAAGAAATTATTCCTGCTGCCTTTGTCAGTGAAGCTCTCAGCTCTCAAATGGTGGTGGCAGGCGGATTTCCAACCACAGAAAATAAGGATCTGTACTTTGCAAATTATGGACTCGGCTGGTTCTTATCTTCATACAGGGGTCATTACAGAGTAGAACATGGTGGCAACATCGATGGATTCTCTGCGGATGCAAGTTTCTTTCCCTCCGATAGTCTTGGCATTATTGTGCTCGTTAACCAAAACAATTCTGTAGTACCATCCATTGTAAGAAATATGATTGCCGATAAGCTTTTGGAGTTGAGTCCAAAAGATTGGAATTCTTATTTGAAAAACAGCGTTGCCAAAGCCAAAAGTGCCGAAAAAGACCGGGAGAAATCAGAATTTTCAAATAAAAAACAAAATACTGCCCCATCACATCCATTGAAGGACTATACGGGACTATATGACAACAAAGGATATGGCACCATAGAAATTGCACTTCTCAATGATTCTCTTTTTGCCATTTTTGGCAAACACAAAATGTGGTTGCGGCACTATCATTATGACTGGTTTCAACCATTCGAGAATGATGCAAAAGATGGAATCGATACGAGTGATAAGAATGAACCAATTCAATTTCTGACAGGAATGGCCGGAAACATTGAATCAGCTACGATCGTTTTTGCATCCGGTTTGCAACCCATAAATTTTATCAGGATTCCAATGTCAAAAGAAATGTCTAAGGACAGCTTAAGAAAATTTGTTGGTAATTATGAATTGAGCGGAATTGAGATGAAAGTCTACACCCGCAATGAAAATACGCTTTACCTATTTGTGCCCGGTCAGCCAGAATATGAGTTAGTACCAATTGACAAAAATAAATTTAGCATCAAATCATTGACAGGCTTCACTATTCAGTTCAATCAGAACGATAAAAATGAAGTAACAGAATTACTATCTATTCAACCAAATGGAACGTTTAAAGCAACCCGAAAAAAATAAATTGATTATGGGAATTCAAGTACGAAGAGCACAAAAGGATGATTGTCCAAGGCTCCTTGAATTGGTGAGAGAACTGGCAACATATGAACGGGCGCCGGCAGAGGTAACCGTAACGCTGGATCATTTCATTGAAAGCGGATTTGGCAACAATCCGGTTTGGTGGGCCTTTGTGGCGGAAGAAAAAGAAGAAATTTTGGGATTTGCCTTGTACTATATTCGGTACTCAACCTGGAAAGGACAGCGTATGTACCTGGAAGATATCATAGTAACCGAAGATGCCCGGGGTCGGGGCATTGGGAAATTATTATTTGACAGACTAATTGAAGAGGCGAAAGAAAAAAAATTCTGTGGCATTGTATGGCAGGTTTTGGAGTGGAATGAACCTGCTATCAATTTCTATAAGAAATTCGAAAACGTGACGCTTGACAGTGAATGGATCAATTGCGCGCTGAATTTTTAGCTTCAATCAGCTTGTATAAATTACTGTTGACTGATGAATCAGGCACCACATTTTAGTCGACTCCCTTGACCGTCATGTTCTTATTAATTTTTGTCACTAATCCCTGCAGCACCTTTCCCGGCCCGACTTCAGTGAACGACGAAGCACCATCTGTTATCATTGACTGAACACTTTGTGTCCAGCGAACGGGAGCCGTAAGTTGATCGATCAGGTTTTTTTTGATTTCGTCTTTGTCGACAACGGCTTTCGCGACTACATTCTGGTAAATTGAACAGGTAGGATTGTAGAACGTGGTTTTATTTATGGCAGATTTTAGTTCTTCACGAGCAGGTGACATAAGTGGGGAATGGAAAGCGCCGCCCACCTGCAATATCATTGCCTTCCGGGCACCTGCAGCCTTCATTCTTTCGCACGCGATCTCAACGCCAGGGACTGTTCCACTGATAACGAGTTGTCCAGGACAATTATAATTGGCAGGTACTACAATCTCACCCGTTTCAGTCTGTACCGGATTACAAATGCTTTCAACTTTGGCGTCATCCAACTTTAAAACGGCGGCCATGGTAGAGGGAACCAATTCGCAGGCTTTTTGCATAGCCTCTGCGCGAATAATAACTAGAGAAAAAGCATCTTCAAAGCTCAGCA
>PSRA01000010.1 GCA_003175695.1 Bacteroidota bacterium
ACGAAACAGGCTTAACAGTTCAGTATCAGGTGTAGTGACCGCCATCAGGTTAGCCATTTTTAGCGAATCTGTGGATTAGATGGAATTTGATTATGAAGGTTTAATGCAATTTTATTAATGGGTCTACCCTTTTCTTGCGATAACTTTCTGCACAGCGGACAGGATGTCTGGCGTGTCGAGGCCATATTTCTGAAGAAGCTGAGTAGGTGTGCCACTTTCTCCGAACGTATCTTTTGTGCCAACGTATTCAATGGGTATTGGAAAATTGCTTGCTGCCACCTGGCCTATGCTGTCTCCCAATCCTCCTATTATATTATGCTCCTCAGCTGTAACCGCGCACCTGGTCTTTCTAATGCTTGCCAGAACTGCATCTTTATCTAACGGCTTTATCGTGTGAATATTTATTAGTTCGGCAGAAATTCCTTTTTCTTTGAGGATCCTTGTTGCTTCAACAGCCTTCCATACCAGGTGGCCGCATGCGAAAATGGTGACATCATTTCCTTCTTCAAAGACCTGGGCTTTTCCGATCTTAAAATCCATTTTGTCAGTAAAAATGGGCCAAACGGGCCTGCCAAATCGCAGGTAAACGGGTCCAACATGGTCAGTTATTGCCATGGTAGCGGCTTTGGTCTGGCTGTAATCACAGGGCACTATAACGGTCATGCCTGGCAGCATTTTCATCATGCCTATATCCTCCAGGATCTGGTGAGTGGCTCCATCCTCTCCAAGAGTCAGTCCAGCGTGGGATGCGCATATTTTTACATTCTTTCCCGAATAAGCAATGGATTGCCTGATTTGATCATAAACACGACCAGTCGAAAAATTCGCAAAAGTGGTAGTAAACGGGATCTTGCCTCCAACAGTCAGTCCTGCTGCCACGCCCATCATGTTTGCTTCGGAAATGCCACACTGGAAGAAACGTTCCGGAAATTCTTTGATGAATTGGTTTAGTTTCAATGATCCCGCAAGGTCTGCGGTCAGGGCTACGACATTTGAATTTTTTCTGGCTACTTCAATAATTCCGTCTCCAAATCCGCTGCGGGTATCCTTTTGACCCGTTACTAGTAAGTCTTGTAACATGTAATCTGTTGGTTAATTTATCTGGTTAAATTTTATATATAGATTATTTGTCAGTTCAGTCGCAAAATAAATCAATTTCACTGATCCTTCATGTAACGTTTATACATGACCCTGAATTATTGGTTAATTCAATTCAGAATATTTCGTATTATAGAATTTCTCATCCACTTTCAACTTTTGCTCCCATCTCCAGGCCGTTGCCATCATGTCATCCAATGAAAACCGGGGTATCCATCCGAGTTGTTTTTGTGCAAGATCATTGTTTGCATAAATAGCCACGACATCCCCCGGCCTTCTGGGCCCAATCACATAATTTAGTTTTATGCCACTGACTTTTTCGAATGCGCGAATGGCTTCCAGTACAGTAACGCCTTGCCCTGTCCCAAGATTAAACACTTCGCATTTCTTTTGATTTTTCTGGCTGAACATGTACGTGAGTGCCAGTGTATGCGCATGAGCGATATCACTCACGTGAACATAGTCACGGATGCAGGATCCGTCACGTGTCGGATAATCATCACCGTGAACCTGCATCTGAGGCAATTTACCTATAGCCGTTTGGGTAATGGCCGGAACCAGGTTAGCGGGCCTGCCGATCGGAAGTTCTCCAATCAGTGCAGAGGGATGCGCACCAACAGGATTAAAGTAGCGGAGAAGAATGCACTGCGCCCTCGCCGCCTTGGAGAATTCATTGATGATCTGTTCTCCCATTTGCTTGCTATAGCCATAGGGCGATTCCGCTGGCTTGGGAGGGGTTGTTTCAGTGACAGGAATTTCATTTGGATTCCCATATACTGTGCAGGAGGAAGAAAAAACAAAATATGGGATATCAAATTCCTGTACGCATTTTAGCAGGTTGATGAGTGAAAGAAGGTTATTTTCAAAATACATCAACGGCTGCTCTACTGATTCACCAACGGCTTTATAGGCCGCAAAATGCACGATGCCCCTTATATCTGGGTTCTCAGTAAAAATAGCAAAGGTGTCGTCGAAATTGCAAAGGTCAACTTTGTAGTTCTTGATCTTTTTCCCGGTTATCTTTTCTACTCCTTCTAAGATTCTGGGATTAGAACGGCTATTGTTGTCAACGGAAATAACTTCGTATCCGTTTTCGAGCAGATCTACGATGGTATGGGAGCCAATATATCCACATCCTCCTGTGACAAGGATTTTATTCATATAGGATGATTAATGACATTCATCAGGTATTCACCATAGCCACTCTTTAGCAAGCGAGTTGCCATGGCTTCCACCTGTTGTTTCGAAATAAATTTTTTTCTATAGGCTATTTCTTCAATGCAAGCAATCTTAATTCCTTGCCGTTGTTCAATGACCTGCACAAATTGTGATGCCTGCATGAGTGAATCAAATGTACCCGTGTCGAGCCAGGCTGTTCCCCGGTCCAGTATGGACACCTTCAATTTTCCTCTTTTGAGGTATTCTTTGTTGATATCAGTGATCTCATATTCGCCCCTGGCACTCGGCTTCAGATTTTTTGCGATCTGAACCACTTCGTTATCATAAAAGTAAAGTCCAGGTACAGCATAATTGCTTTTTGGCTTTTGCGGTTTTTCTTCAATAGAAATGGCATTCATCTTTTCATCAAATTCAATCACACCATATCTTTCAGGATCGCTGACATGATATGCATATACTATGCCGCCATCCGGTTGAGTATTTTTTTGTAATTGTTCGCCCAGCCCTGAACCGTAAAAAATATTATCGCCCAAAACCAGGGCCACGTTGTCATTGCCTATAAAAGACTCTCCGATAACGAAGGCTTGGGCAAGACCATTAGGTCGCGGTTGTTCAGCATAAGTAAATTGTAAGCCAAACTGATTGCCGTCTCCAAATAATTTCTTGAACAGAGGAAGATCAAATGGTGTCGAGATGATAAGTATTTCCCTGATACCTGCCAACATTAAAGTCGACAATGGATAATAGATCATGGGTTTATCATAAACGGGCATGATTTGCTTGCTGATCGCATATGTAATGGGGTGAAGCCTTGTACCAGATCCTCCCGCAAGGATGATTCCTTTCATGAACAATTTTTATCGCTGGCAAAGTAATTAAAAAAAGGGTTTCTCGCAAAGACGGTAGTAGTCAGAAGTCGGTAGTCGGCAGTTGGAGTCAGGAATTGCACATTCAATCTGTCAAATTGTTTTTCCCGATTCTTGACTCCTGGAGCCCGTCGTGATCACCTTTTTAAAAAATAAAGTATGTAATAAATGATCGCGGCAAAAAGAGCACTGACGGGAATTGTCAGTATCCATGCCCAAAGCAAGTTGATCGTTACACCCCATCTGACCGCCGACAATCTTTTGGTTGCGCCGACTCCGATGATCGATCCGGCAATGGTATGAGTGGTGCTAACGGGAATGCCCAATCTTTCTGTAAGAAATAGCGTCAATGCCCCGGCAGTCTCAGCACTGACTCCTTCCAAAGGTGTGACCTTGGTTATTCTCGTTCCCATGGTCTTAACAATTCTCCAACCACCACTCATCGTGCCGAGGGCAATAGCCGTAAAGCTTGCGAAGGGAACCCACATATTTTCCTTGACAAATTCACCAAAACTCATGTTATGGCCTTTCAGTTGCTGATAGTAGATGATGGCCGCACCTATTATCCCCATCACTTTCTGTGCATCATTTCCCCCATGGCCCAGACTGAACAACGCCGAAGAGACGAGCTGCAATCGCCTGAACCAATTGTCAGCCTTGTAAGGATTTGCCCTTCGGCAAATATTCACAATGGTGATAGTTATAATAAAGGCTATGATCATCCCAATGAAAGGAGCAAGAAAAATGAATAAAAATGCCGGAACTACTTTGGCATAATTTATTACGTTTACGCCGTTCTTGCTGATCGCGCCTGCATGAGCTAAGGCGGCTCCTACAAAACCACCCAATAACGTATGAGAAGAACTGGAAGGGATCCCAAACCACCAGGTGAGAAGGTTCCAGGCAATCGCACCAATTAGTCCTGAAAAAATCACTTCCAGTGTGATGAATTCTTTATTCACAGAATTGGCAATCGTATTTCCGATTCTGAATTCGCCTATAATATATCTTGAAATAAAAAAAGCCGCAAAATTGAAAAATGCGGCCCATACAACTGCCTGGAAAGGTGTCAGCACTTTGGTGGAGACAATCGTGGCAATCGAATTTGCAGCGTCATGAAAACCGTTAATGAAATCAAATATCAGAGCCAGGATAATGATGACGACGAGAAATGCCATAAAATTCAGTTTGCAGTAATGTGAGCAGCCATGAACGCCATTCCGGTTAATGGAGCCCTTGCCGGTTAAGCGTATTTAATGATGATGGATTCAATAACATTTGCAGCGTCTTCACATTTGTCCGTCACGATCTCCATAACCTGATAGATCTCTCTTTTCTTGATCACTTCTTTAGCATCAGGTTCGGTTTCAAAAAGTCTGTCAATACTCAGGTCAAAAATGTCATCGGCCTGGTTTTCGATGCTATTAACTCTCACCAGCGCGTCAGTTATTTTGCGCATATCCCGCATATTTCTTAATTCCTTTAATGCGGCCCTGATCTGCTCTGTTCCCTGGTCGATCAGATCGGCCATTTTTTGAATGCCCGGATCGTTCGGATTTATTTTGTAAAAATTGATCTTCTTGGAAGCGGCGTATATATAATCACAAATATCATCAAGCGCGCTGGCGAGGTAATGGATGTCTTCCCTGTCGAAAGGCGTAATAAAATTTCTTCCCAATTCAGTGAAAATCTTATGGGTCAGGTCATCATTTACATGCTCCTGGTCCTCCACCTGGGACACAACAGCTGCTCTTTTGTCTATATCAGGCTCTCCGACCACATCTTTCATTAGTTTCCCCATCTTGGCAACATTATCCGCCACCTCTTCAAAAAGGGAATAGAAGATCCTGTCTTTAGGCGTGAAAATCTTCATGATAGAATTTAGGGACATGTAAAAAAATTTGAGGCAAAAATATAATTATTGTGAGTGCTTTCAAGAAAAAGCTCAACTAAGTTTTGGCCGATGCGGGATAATGGTTAATGCCTTCCTTGTCAATACCTTTACCAGTTTTCCGTTTTTCGGACTATCCCCTCTGAGATGGTTAATACTTGATCGAAACAGAAGAATTCCCTTTTTTTATTAATTCCCCTTCTATTAACAAAAGACGTTATGGAATTTTGTATCTTCATTGTGTAGCTTTGCACTTTCTACTATGCTTTCATTGAGGCAAATACAATGGTTACTTGTTAGTTCCATGGTCATACTATTGACTTGGAAGACGTGCAAACCCACGGTTGAACTTGCCTCTCACAGAGTAAAAGCAGAAGAATCCGCCCTCATATCCTCCCCCTCTTCGCATTTCTCAGCTAATTCCACCACTTATGAATGGCGGAAGATGCCGGGAAATCTGCAATTCGCCGAAAAAAGGCGCAAAAGGGCACTGGCGGCATAAGTCTTTTTTCATCCGCCAATTCCGGCTGTTAACAGATCTGTTTTTTCTGAATCCATTCGCCACAGAGCGTACCAGTGTATTTATTTGGGAACAAATGTTCTTCGTCCTTCTTTGCGAGCGCCTCCGTCTTCCTGCTGATGCTGCATTTTCTTAATTATTTCAGCTGATCAACAGTTTCCTATACTATGCCAGCAGTATTGATGGGAGCCATGTTGATCCTTCTTGCAACCTGGGCAACGTTAAATCTTCATTCGTATATGGGCATTATCATGACCAGGGGAGTTTCCGTTGCAAATGCCTTTTGATCGTTGCTAATGCAAAAATTTGCGGATTGAACATAAAGATCCCTTTAAGGCCGCTATAACGGCAGCGAGTATACGAATACGGCTGATCCTGATGACCAGTATGGCAATGATAGCCGGGATAATTCCGATGGCAAGTGGCGCTCGGAGAGTCCGGAGATCAATCTGCCCAAGAGGGAGATTTTGAGTAGAGCGAAGTAGCGGCCTGCGCCATCCCCAAAATGAAGGAAGTCCTGAGAACCTGGTGGAAAAATAGATCTAGAGTGACATTAAAAAGGAAGATAGACAGGAAATTAACGGTGTTCATCCATTTCGTTTGAGCCATAACGGTAATATAACCTTCGCTTAAAATTTAGGTTATATAGGAGCGATAGTTTTGTCAAACCTCTCGAAATGAAACCAACTATCGCGGCCCTAGTTCTTTTACTCTATCCAATTTTCCTATTCTCCCAGGAAAATTTTAAGACAAAAAATATCTTCATCATTACAATCGATGGCTTCCGCTGGCAGGAATTATACCAGGGAGCAGATCCCACTCTCATATTCGACAAAAAATTTGTTTCCGATACTTCGCTCATGCGCCAACTTTTCTGGGATGAAAAAGCTTCCGCGCGCAGATCCAAACTCCTTCCTTTTTTCTGGAGTGTGATTGCTGAAAAAGGACAGCTGTATGGTAATAGGACATTGGGCAATAGGGTGAACGTAAAAAACATTTATAAGATCTCTTATCCTGGCTACAATGAAATACTAACAGGCTACACAGATCCGCGCATCATGCTTAATGTTCCGCACAATAACAGAAACACCACTGTGCTCGAATACTTAAACCAGCAGAAGGACTTTGAAGGGAAAGTGGTTGCGTTCAGCTCCTGGAATATGTTCCCTTATATTTTGAATGCGGAAAGAAGCAGGCTTGCAATCAATAGCGGATATGAATTAATCGCTCATAGTCCAGATGATTCCACGTTCCATTTCATAGATCAGGTGCAGGAAAACGTAGTACATAAATCAAGTACCAGATATGATTGGCTGACATTCCTGAATGCGCGTGAGTATATCGAACAAAATCATCCCCGCGTAGTCTTCTTGGGATTCGGCGAGACCGATCACTATGCTCACCAGGCCCGATATGATATGTATTTGCAACGTGCCAATGCAATCGACAAAATGATTTCTGAGCTATGGTATTTTGTTCAGTCTGATCCTTTCTATAAGGACAAGACCACTTTCATCATTACAACTGACCATGGACGGGGAAAGAACGCGGATACCTGGTACACACATCTTTTCTTCGTTGGCGGTTCCGGTCAAACTTGGTTGGCCATGCTGGGACCCGACGTCGCACCCCTTGGTGAAATAAAAAACAAAGAGCAGATCTATCAAAAGCAGGTGGCCTCTACGGTGGCATTGATCCTTGGGCAGCAATTCACGGTTTCACATCCAGTTGCGGGGCCAATCAGTCTTCCACAAAACCATGAGTTTGAAAATGCAGTGAATCAGCAGATAGCAAGCAAGTAATTTTTATTTCCCTCTCAGTCGCAGACAATGTAATAAAAAGGCGTAACAGGCGCCTTTGTTGCGCTGGGACGGTTCCAGTGATTAGACTTCCGGCTGGTCAGTTTGGGGTAAATAACAGCCATCAATTTTTTATAATATAAAGGCCAATGACCAATTCATTGGCTTTTTGTCATTGTTCTTGCCTAATTGGCTTCAAAAATGTATTAAAAAAGGGCCTTTTTTTTTGCTGTCTCCTGAAAACCGGATAGCTATAATTTAGAATTTTTTCAAACTGTTTTTATAGATTCTTCAGTTCATTTTCCCGTTGACTTAGGTCATTTTTGCCGGAGCCAAAAATTAATATCTTGCACTAGCAGATCAATAAAATTTATGAACGACACCATACTTACCACTGACAGAATAATTTCTTCAAAAATTTATTTTATGGACATTAAAACAAAATTGGACAACATCAACAAGGAAATTCAGTCAATGGGTGCAGACGATTACATTGGAACTAATAGTAACTTATTAGTTAAGCTGGAACAAATTAAAAATGAAATGGTGGACGCGTACGAGAATTATAAGGGCTTGAACAAGTATATGGTGAGGCTCCCTATGTGGTTGATTGACATGAATTTAATGGATTTTAAACGTCGGCTAAATGAGAACGACAAAGAAGTCAAATCAGTCCTGATCAACAACATCAAACAAATTACCAATAAAGCAATCGAGCTTTTTGAAAAAGCATTTACTGAAAATAAAATGAGCGTGGCACTGAATTAAATTCTTATGTTGACCTTTTGATTTTCGTTTTTTATTTTTTCAATTGAAAATATTTTTAAAAAAGTTGAAGTGGTCCTTCAACTTTTTTGTTTTCAATAATGCGTCGGATTTTCCCGGCTTTTGGTCACTTTTTCTCCAAAATTTCTCCAGAATTTAAAACTTAACCTAAACTTAATATTGGTTCCCTTTCCTACTTTCTTTTTTTGAATTCGGTCTCTTAAGCATTCATTTTGGCAGTTAAATGCGGTTTTTCGCCATTCTGTTAACATTAAAGTAATATTCTGTTAACATTCGGGTTATCCCTGAATTCTTTTTTTGTATCCCGTTTCAATCAATTTCTAACCAAAACTCATCAAAGATGACCTATCAGTTAAAACGAACAGCATTCATTACTGCAATTGCTTTGCTCATGTACAGTTTTTCTGACGCCCAGTTCCTGTGGAATTCGGATTCAGCATTCAAGGCCAACACGCCAAATACAGGCAGGCTCTGGGGATATGCTTTCGGTGATTTTTATTACAAGGCCCACTCAGATTCTTTAAACAGAGGTGGCAATAATCAATATACAGGAATACCGCAAAGCCGGAATGCATTCCAATTCCGTCGTATTTACCTGGGATATGATTATAATATATCAAAGAAGTTTGCCACTGAATTGTTGTTAGCAGCCGAAGATAATTTCCCGGCTTTCAATCCACCTTCTTCTGCCACTCCCAGCGGAGATCAGACACAGAACAATAAGAGCACCTTTTTTATCAAATATGCTAACATTAAATGGAAGGATCTTTGGAAAGGAACGGATCTGGTTTTTGGATTACAGGGTACTCCTGCCTTCCCGTTCATCAGTGAAAGAATTTGGGCGTACAGGTCGATTGAAAGAACCATTGCCGATATTCGTCGCACACCATCATATGATCTGGGTTTAGGATTAAGAGGATTTTTTGATCCAAGTAAAAAGAATTTCGGATATAATTTATTAGTGGCAAACGGGACCAGCGCCAAACCGGCATCAAATGGTTTTAGATGGTTTTATGGAGATGTCTTTGCCTACTTCGCGCAGAGAAAGCTGGTTGTTGATTTGTACGCAGATTATCAAAGATTAAACTGGCAACCTGGATGGCATCATGATCGCCAAATGATCAAAGGATATATCGCATATAGCTATCCAAGTACTGATGATCCCTGGCCAGCTGTAACAGTAGGCGTGGAAGGATTTGTTAATAATCTGCGCCAGGACGTGAAAAATGTTCCATTTAAAGGCCAGGGAACACCCGATACTGCCACTACCAAAGCACAGGGATTATCAATGTATATACATGGAAACATCGTCAAAAATAAACTCAGGTTCTTTGCCAGGATAGACTTGTACAACCCGAACAAAAATATGAGCAGCCGTTCTGGTGACTCCACTTTTGTTGGACTGGCTTCTCCAAGCGGATACAACAGTCCTGGGTACAAGATGACTTTTAGTCCCAGCACAGGAGCACCAACTTCAGCAACCAGTACCGGAGATATTTCAGCCAAAGAAACATTCTTTACGGTGGGCTTAGATTTTACCCCTTACAAAGGTGTTCACCTCATGCCTAACGTTTGGTATAACCATTATAAATCCCAGCTTGATACTCCACCGGGAGTGCCAGTCGGAACATCAGATGGAAATTACGACCTGGTATACAGATTGACATTCTATTTCGTATTTGGTAAATAAAAATCTATAAAACTTGCATTTAAAATATAACTCCTAGTAAAATAAACACATGAAAAAAAATCTGATTAATTCGAAATTCTTTGCTGCAGTTTTTATACTATCAGTATTCGGCCTCGTTTCCTGCGGTGGCGGTGGAGCAGGAACAGGGAAGGGCGATAGTGCAGCAACAGCCTCTGCAGGCGGCGACAATAACACCTTGATTGGTGCGGGTAGTTCATTTGATAATCCTTTGTTTTCGAAAATGTTTTCGGAATACAATAAGTCGACCGGCCTGAAAGTAAATTATCAATCTGTCGGATCGGGCGCAGGCATTTCTCAACTGACAAGTAAAACTGTTGATTTTGGAGCCTCGGATGCTCCGATGAATAGCAAGCAGGACTCAGCTGTTTCAGCACCCGTACTCCACATTCCGGTTACAGCCGGCGCCGTTGCGCTCAGTTATAATTTGCCGGAAGTGAAAGATACTTTGAAATTGAGCCCGGCAGTACTGGCTGATATTTTTCTTGGAAAGATCACAAAATGGAACGATCCAAAAATACAGGAGTTAAATAAGGGAGTGAAATTGCCTGCGACGAATATTGTAGTGGCACACCGTTCTGATGGCAGTGGTACAACCAATATCTTTACCACCTACCTTTCTAAAGTGAGTGAAGAATGGAATAAAAAAGTTGGTAAAGGATCTTCAGTGAATTGGCCGGTGGGATTAGGTGGTAAAGGAACAGAGGGTGTTGCGGGCATGGTTAAACAAACTCCCGGCGCAATCGGTTATATTGAATTAGCATATGCCATCCAGAATAATATGGCGTATGCTAAGATTCAGAATAAGGCGGGTAATTTTGTGTTGCCTACCATTGCAAGTGTAACTGCCGCCGCGAATATTAATATTCCTCCGGACTCAAAAATTTCTTTGACTAATACAGATGCAGCTGATGGCTATCCGATTTCAGGATTTTCATGGGTTCTTATTTACAAAGACCAGAAATATGGTGACCGCTCACCGGAAAGAGCTGCTAAATTGGTCAACCTGATATCCTGGATGGTCCATGATGGACAGCAATATAGTGGGCCGTTAACGTATGCACCGCTTTCACCAGCAGCTGTTGCAGTTGCTGACACGATTCTGAAATCAGCAACCTATGACGGAAAGCCAATATTGCAATAATTACATCTGACATATCGAATAATGAGTGAAACGTTCAAAAAAGACGCAATTACCCTCAATGAAGAATCATTGGGGGTAATTGATTCTAAGAAAACAGCGGAATCTCTTTCAGCAAGAGCTTTAAAGCGGTCCGGAGGTCAAATCAGGATGGAAGGTTTTTTCAAGAAAATGCTCATCCTGATGGGACTCATCATGGTAATCCTGGTATTTGGGATCCTGATCACTTTAATAGTGGAATCGATGCCTTCAATCAAGGTGCTTGGCATGCGTTACCTGTGGGGAAGAACCTGGGATCCTGTTCAGGACATCTATGGCGCATTTCCTTTTTTGCTTGGAACCTTACTGACTTCCTTTCTTGCATTAATCATTTCAATTCCGTTTTCGATCTCCGTAGCAATTTTTTTGGGCGAATATTTTCCGAAGGGATGGTTCTCCAGTTTTTTAAAAAATACAGTTGAACTAATTGCTGCTGTGCCTTCAGTAATTTATGGATTCTGGGGTTTAGCTGTACTCGTTCCCATTGTCAGAACTTTTCAATCTAAAATTGGGGTGCCTCCCCTCGGCGTAGGGATATTTACGGCGTCTTTAATTTTAGCCGTTATGATTATTCCTTATGCCGCTTCATTAGGCCGCTCTGTAATTCAGATGGTGCCTTCTTCTCTAAAAGAAGGGGCTTATGCATTGGGCGCAACCCGCTGGGAAGTTATACGCAGTGTAATTATACCATATACAAAATCCGGTCTTTTTGCCGGCATCCTGTTATCGCTTGGTAGAGCCCTCGGAGAGACCATGGCAGTTACGATGGTTATTGGAAATACCAGCCACCTTCCCACAAGCATTTTTTCACCGGGCAACACGATGGCCAGCGTAATTGCGAACGAATTTACCGAGGCCGATAATCCTATCTATCTCTCCGCGCTGATTGAATTGGGACTAGTACTATTCCTGGTGACGACTGTCGTTAACATGATCGGAAAAAAAGTGATCGGCCGCTTTACAAACGAATAATATGAAAACAAGTATCAGGTTAAGGATCAATAAAAGCAAATTGGTGCAATGGGTGATTATCCTTTTGGCTTTTGCTTGCGTCATTCCTTTGCTGGCAATCCTTTTTTATATAATAAAGGCAGGCATCACGAAAATCAACTGGAACTTCTTAACGAATATCCCAAAACCAGTGGGTGAGGTAGGAGGTGGTATTGCCAATGCGCTCGTAGGGAGTATTATTATTATTGGTGTTGCAGCGATTATCGCTATTCCACTCGGAATTCTAAGCGGAGTATACCTCAGTGAGAATAAGAAAAGCTTACTGGCATATTGGTGCCGCTTATGTGTTGACGTTTTGCAGGGCGTTCCATCCATCGTGATTGGGATTGTCGCCTATTTCTGGATGGTAAAACCATTAGGGGGATTTTCAGCCTTATCGGGAAGTGTTGCGCTGTCGATAATGATGTTACCGATTGTTATCAGGTCGACAGAGGAGACCTTGAAACTATTGCCAGATTCTCTAAGGGAAGCAGCTTTTGCATTGGGAATTCCCTTTCACCGCGTGATCCTGAAAGTTATAATACCCTGCGGATTCAGCGGGATCCTCTCAGGGGTCATGCTGTCTATTGCAAGAATAGCCGGCGAAACAGCCCCATTACTATTTACCGCCTTTGGTAATCCATATTTGACAACGAACATCACAAAACCCATGCACAGTTTGCCTTTGCTTATTTTCAATTATGCAACTAGTCCATATAACGACTGGCATGATCTCGCCTGGGGAGCTTCAGTAATTTTGCTTGTTTTTGTTCTGGTCCTTAATATTTTTACAAAGCTGATCACTCAAAGATGGAAAATACAGTTATAAAAAGTAAGAATTTCAACGCATATTTTGGAGATAACCATGTAGTGAAGAATGTAAATATCGAGATTCCAAAAAATCATGTGATTGCAGTTATGGGCCCTTCCGGATGCGGCAAAACGACTTACCTGAGATGCATAAACAGAATGCATGAATTAATTCCCGGCGCAACTTCAAATGGGGAAATGGACCTGAATGGTGAAAATGTTTATGACATGCATCCTATTTTCGTTCGTTTGAAAATCGGAATGGTATTCCAGCGCCCTAATCCATTTCCAAATCTGAGCATTCACGACAATGTAATTGCCGGTTATAAATTAAATGGAATCAAGTTGCACAAAGACGACAGGGAACGCATTGTCGAACATTCCCTTAAACGGGTGGCTTTGTGGAACGAGGTAAAAGATTCCCTGACAAAAAAAGGATCATTCCTGTCGGGTGGCCAGCAACAGCGACTTTGTATTGCCAGGGCGGTTGCTATGGAGCCGGAAGTCCTGCTTTTTGACGAGCCAACTTCGGCATTGGATCCCATCTCCACTTCTACCGTGGAAGAATTGTTCCATGAGCTGAAGACAAATTATACCTTAATCATCGTCACGCACAATATGCAGCAGGCTGCCCGGGTGAGTGACAGAACGGCATTTTTCTATATGGGCGAACTCGTCGAATATGATGACACCAAGCAGATGTTCACCAATCCAAAGGATTCAAGAACACAAAATTATATCACGGGACGCTTTAGTTAACCTCACAAACCAATTTTACCATTATGACGCAATTCGAATCGGACATGCAGGCTGTGAGAACAGAATTAATCAATATGTGGGAGCTGGTATACCTTCAGTTGTCGAAGGCAAAGGAGTCGTTGATAAATTTTGACAAGGACCTGGCAAGGGAAGTGGTTCAAAAAGAAAAGAGAGTGAATGCTTACGAACTCAAAATCGACAGGGATTGTGAAAACATCTTTGCCCTGTTTTGCCCTGTGGCGGTGGATCTGCGCTTCTTGTTAGCTGTTCTGAAAATAAATAATAACCTGGAAAGAATCGGGGACATTGCGGATGGGATAGCCAAATATATTGTTGACTCACCCATCAAATACGACCGATCCATGCTGGAGACCGCTGAAGTGATTCGTATGTTTGACGATTCATTGGATATTCTTAAGGATACCCGGGTAGCTTTCGAAAATGAAAACACGTTGCTTGCCAGGACCATATTTTCCAGAGACGAAGTATTGGACGACATTAACAGGAAAGCGGACCAGGAAATTGCCAAATACATTCAATCGAATCCTCAAAATATTAATGAAGCTTTGTCTACCCTTTCTATCATCCGAAAGCTGGAGAGGGTGGGAGATCAATCAAAGAACATTGCAGAAGAGATCATTTTCTATATCGAAGCGAAAGTGCTTAAGCATTTTAAATCTTCGTAGGCAAATATTTTTTATATTTTTTTTATAATATTCTCCTAACGATTATGTAAAGTTAGAATAACATGCATCTGGTACCTTGCTCCCTCGTTAAGTAACCATTAACTGAGTTATTTAGTGATGTGACAGAGTTTGAATAGAATTTTCTCATGCATAGCCACTTCATTTTTATGACGGTGGCTTTCTTGTTTAGTACTGGATCGGAAAGCGCGGGTTCGGCGCTCTCCGGTCTGTTCCACCGCTCTTTTATTATCTATTATCAATTAATCAAAAACTCAGGATAGAGATAATCCAGCTCATTCTTCTTCTGATCTCCACAGCTGTGCATCAGGAAACTCACTATGGCTTCTGTTGAATGATCTGGTCTCAAAATGACTTTATGGTTATCCTCGATCCATGGATAAAAGATGGAGTCGAATTGACCGTCCAGGTTCTCAATGGAACGAACCCCCATTTTTTCGAGGGCAGCCGCATTACAGAATTGTTCATATTGACCGCCAATTGGAATAACAAGAAGCTTTTTGCCCATATAAAGAGCTTCTGCCGGGGTTTCAAAACCAGCACCTGTTATTATTCCCTTGCAATTGATGAGGCTTTTGTTGAAATGTTCCCTGTTAACCGGTAGAAATTCAATATTGTCTGACTTGTACGGCCGAACCGCCTCTCTTGAAAATACCTGGAACCTGTATTCTTTTAGCCCGCTCAATTTTTTGTGCAATTCTTTATCACTGTAAGATGAAAGATATACGGTTATATATCCATTGTCCAAAGGTTCTGCTTTGAGGACTTCTTTTTTAATCACCGGAGGCAAAATAAAGTCATCATATGATTGAAAATGCAATCCAATATACTGACTTGCCTTTGCATAGTTTTTCAGGATCCATTCACCCAACCACTCTTTTTTTGTTGGCCGCGGTGTTTTTTCCGATTGAAAGCTTGCCTGGTGACCGAAATTGACTGAGGGCACTTTTTTGAGGTTGCATGCTATGGCCGTGATGGACTCGAAATCGTTTAGCACGAGGTCATATTTTTCTACGGGCAGTTCCCTTGCTTCTTTCAAAATCCGGTAGGGTGCAAAATGCGCGACGGTTTTAAAATAATCAAGGTCTCCATACGAGCTGTAAAACAGGCAAAGCCCCTTGCTCCTGAATTTGACAGGTGCGTCAAGTTGAAGTGTGCTGTTGGCACCACTGAGAAAGATGTCTACGTCACCATAACGTTGCAGGGCTGGCAATATTTCCATGGCCCGGCTTATATGGCCGTTTCCTGTGGCTTGTACTGAATATAATATTTTCATAGTTCACGCTTTAAATGGCCAGAGAATTAATGTATAGATTGATATTATCTGTCATTACCGTGACAGGTTGTTTCTTATCTGATATCGTGGTAGCTGGAAATTGCTTTTCGTCGTATTCGAAAATGGTCCATTCGTTTTGAGAATATTCCAGGGCTGTGAGATGTTCCATCCAGTCACCTGAGTTCAGGTAGGTTACTTTTCCTTGGGAAGTTTCAACCACTCTTTTTTGTGGTTGGTGTATATGTCCGCAAATCACGAAATCATATTTTTTTTCAATTGCCAACTCCGCAGCAATCTGTTCGAAATCGTTGATTTTACTAACGGCCTTGTTCACCCCAGAAACTATTTTCTTTGAAATGGACACTCTTTCGCGTCCGGCCAGTTTGAGGAGGTAATTGATGAACCGGTTGAAGAGAATCAGCATACCGTATCCTGTACTGCCAAGTTTGGCGATAATCTTCGCACTGCCCCTCGTCGTGTTGTCAAACACATCTCCGTGAAAGATCCAGGTCATCTTATTATCTATTTCCAGGACGAGTTTATCGGTAAGTGCAAAGTTGCCAATTTGTACATCGGCATAGCGGCGAAGAATTTCATCGTGATTGCCTGTAATGTAGAACACTCTGGTTCCATTGGTGATGAATTGCATGATCTCCTTTATCACCATCATGTGGGAAGTTGGGAAATATCTTTTGCTGAATTGCCAGCCATCAATGATATCGCCATTTAAGATGAGAATGTTCGGGGCGATACTTTTAAGATAATTGACCAGCTCTTTAGCACGACATCCGTAAGTTCCAAGGTGAATATCAGAGATAACAGCTACATCAAGGGGACGTTTTTCCATTTAGACGGGTTTTTCAAAGTTCCGAAGAGCATATTATTTCATTCTTACTTGGCTGTTAACAAATTGTACTCTTTATGTGAATCGAATGTTAAGGTGATTTCACCATTCGTAATCAGTTGTCCCTCAATTCGGGAATGATTTTAAAATATTGCGCATATTGCGCAACGAACCAACTCAATCCTCGCATGCATGAAGAACTGATATTGTTAATAGGTGATAAGATAAGGTCCAAGAGAACGAATAAGAATATTACTCTCGAAGAACTAGCATCCAAAGCGGGCGTGAGCAAGGGACTTATCTCTCAGATTGAAAATAACCGGACGGTTCCTTCACTTCCGGTCCTGTTCAGCATTATTCAGTCTTTGGAAGAAGACTTGAAGACGTTTTTTGAAGACATGCACGATGATTTGAAAAATGGTAAAGTGTGGATATTCAGGAAAGGGGAAGAGAAAGAATTTATGAAAGAACCGGTTAAAGGATTTTCTTACAAACGCATACTCACCAAAAGCATTTCTGTACAAGCTGTCGATGTCGTTCTGTTAGAATTAAAAAAAGGTGCCGGCAGAAAACAAATGAAACAAACAGACGCATTTGAATTCAAATACATCCTGAAAGGAAAAATCGAGTACCAGGTTGAACAGGAAAAATTTATTCTCAAGGCGGGTGACACAATTTTCTTTGACGGCCGTGCAGAACACCGCTTAAAAAATCTGGGTACGACAGAAGCCTTGCTGCTGGCTTTTTATTTATTTTAATTCAGGTTCCAAGACTCCTTCTCACTCAACTTTTTATTATTAAAAAATTCACTCACAAAAAATGGCGCTGCATTTTTTGTCACTTCCCACTTTTTAAGATTTTATAAATACTTAACATTCGTTTAGTATTTGTCAACATGTAATGTTTAATTAAAATTCAGCTA
>PSRA01000191.1 GCA_003175695.1 Bacteroidota bacterium
GCGCCTGTCTCCACTGTTCTTGAGCTATCTGACAGGGCAGTTGTTCGCGATAACTTTATGAGTGTACTTCCAGGTCCACTGTTGATTATTCCTTCCACTACCAAATATCCAAGGTTAGGTGAAGCATAGGGTGACACATAGTGCTCCTTACAGGCAAATACCAGAACGGATAATACATATATCAAATATTTTTTCATTCTCGCTAAAATCTGATATTAAAACTTACATAGGGTATTGCACTTCCAAAGATCGAAAGCTTATATCCATTTATGCTTCCGTTCTCTGTTACATAATAAACGGAGTAAGCATTTTTCCTTCCTGTAAGATTGTACACGCCAATTGTCCAGGAATTGTGGGTTCTTTGGTACACTTTGTAATTGCCATCAATATTCATCGAAAGATCTAACCTAAAATAGTCAGGTATTCTATAGGCATTCCTGTCGGCATATAACGTCCTCGGCCCATTTGCATAATAATATCTTCCGATAGGCAATGTAAACGGCCTGCCGGTACTATAAGTCGCATTCATTGAAACACTAAACCGATGATTGACTTTATAATTTCCGATGATTGTAAAATCATTCGGAATATCGTAGTTGGCAGGGTAATAATTGCCATGATTGATCAGCGCGCCAACTGTTGAGTCATCCATTTTAAGAAAGACTCTTGACCAGGTATAGCTGATCCACCCGTTTAATTTGCCACTGGTTTTCTTTATCAAAAATTCGACACCATAAGCTTTTCCCCAAGTAGGGACAACATCCGTTTCCAGGTGATGATTCATCACCAATTGTGCTCCACTGGCATAATCGAGGTAATTTTTAATTCTTTTGTAATAGACTTCAACGGAAGTTTCAATTGTATTCGATTTGAAATTTTTATATAATCCAAGTGAAACCTGGTCGCCCCATTGTGGTTTGATATTTGGATCGCTTAATTTCCAAATATCGGTAGGCGCCATTGCCGTTGTGTTGGAGATAAGGTGGATATATTGCGATTGCGAATTATAACTTCCTTTGATAGAGAACATTTCTGAAAAAGCATATCTGATGGATGCACGAATTTCCGGGTTCGAATAAGTTTTGATGAATTTGCCAGAAGGATAATTGGTTACTGAAATAATGTTGCCTTCAGTTTTTGGTATACCCGGGGGATAAGTATTGACCATCTGTGGACCGAGATAATTAAACATGGAATAACGAAGCCCCACGTCGATGGATAGATTATTATTGAAATTGTGCCGCTCGCTAACAAAAATCGCCGACTCCAATGCTTGTTCAGGGGCGACCTGGTCAGGTGCAACCACAGACTCTTTGCTAGCCGGTTGATAAGATCCCGGATGTAGTTTGTAATAGATGGAGCTCAGTCCAAAATCAAGCGTATTCTTATTGTCCAGAAAATAAGTAAAGATGGTCTTGAAACTGGCCTGGTTAATATCGAAGCTGAGTTTGTAGGCACTATAGGGCACATTATCACTTCCAATACTGTAATCATAACGATCATATCCAAGAATAAATAGGCCTGTCAATTTATTGGCGAATACATGCTTCCATTTTAATGAAACATTTTTATTGCTGTACTGATAAGTTGTGTCATTGTTCAGGTTAAATTTATCGTGACTCAAGTATGCGATCAGGTACAGGCTGTTTTTCTTATTGAACTGGTGGGTAATCCCAAGATTCAGGTCATAAAAAGAAGCCCGGCTGTTTTTGTATTGGTCGGGAAGAAGGTTCAATAACCAATTCGCATAAGTTGTTCTACCTCCGACAATAAAAGAAGATTTGTCTTTAATGAGTGGCCCTTCCAGGTTCAACCGACTGGTGAGAAGGCCAATACCTGCTGAACCTTCAATATTCTTTTTATTACCTTCTTTTCCATTAATATTTAAGACTGAAGAAAGGCGCCCCCCATAACGGGCAGGTATACTGCTTTTGAATAATTCAACATCTTTTACTATTTCTGGATTGAACGAAGAGAACATTCCAAAGAAATGAGATGGGTTGAAGATCGTCATGTCATTAAACTGGATGAGATTTTGATCCGCAGAGCCTCCCCGGACGTTTAGCCCGGTACTTGCTTCACCAACTGTCTTGACTCCCGGAAGGGCTGTAATCGCTCTCAGGATATCAGCTTCTCCAAAAACAACCGGTATTTGTTTTATTGTGGTCATATCAATTCTTTGCATGCCCATTTGGGGATTCCTGACATTATTGATCTTTTGTGCCGTGATGGTCACATTTCGAAGGGTCATAACCATACTTTCCACTTCGATATTAATTTTCCCGTCTCCATGCACCATGAGGTTTCGACTGATCGGCCTGATTCCCATGCCTTCGATCCGCAAAGTGTTTCTTCCTTTAGGGAGAATGAGTGAAAAATAGCCATATTGATCAGTGACTACACTTGTCTTGAGCGACTCTATGAAAATGGAAATGCCCGGGAGTGGCTCTCCTGATTTTAAATCTGTCACATAACCAGCGACGTTAGTTTCGTTGGATTTCTGGCCTGGTGCGTTGCGATTTCCAATTCCAATAAGTTGTTCGCCTTTCACCGTGACCATATTTTTCCATTCATATTGCGGTTCTGTAGCCGATGAATCGATTTTCTTTGATTTAGCTGCAGTTTTTTGACTCGAATCAGTGGCAGCGAGAGGGGAAATAATGCTCGCACCTTTGGTAATGAATACCTGGTTTTCATCGTCGATGAAATAACTGAATTCGGTTGTTGAAAAAGCTTTGTCAAGAACTTTTTCCAATGGTTCGGCCACCGGGTTGGCACTGATCTTAATGCTGTCTGTGAGTGCAGGGTCAAAGTAAAAACGAAGGCCAGTCTGCTTTTCAATCTCGGAAACAAATTGTTCCAGGTTGGCCTGATTAAAGGAAGCCGTAATCAGAAATTTCTTTTTCTGAGCCAGGCTGATTTGACAGCTCGCAATGAACGCCAATAAGATCAAGATTCCAACCGGGAATTTTGCTACAGTCATAGTTTGTCACAATAAGCAGCTACCTGAACGAGCCAGCCAGCGGGGTCTTTTTTGAAATTCAAATTGTTCCTACTGACAAATTCTTTGATTTCATCTTTATGATCTATGAATAATGCGTACCATTCGTTTACATTATCGATTGATTGGAAATGACCTGACTTGCGAACAAAATAATTGTCTTTCTGGTCGATTGTTCGGATAACACCCTCTGTCATATCCGTTTTTACTAAAACGTGCTTAATCGATTTTCTATAAATTCTGATCTTGCCATTGTAAATCATTTCATAATATCCAGTGGCAAGAGCATTCTTTGATGCACTGTCGCTGATCAACCTGACAAATAAATGGTCTCTTATGATAAAGCTGTCTACCTTTTCATCAATTAATCTCACTGCATCGTTATTGTACCAAATTATTACCTGGTCTCTCAATTGATCATACTTCATGAACATGTTTTGATATAAGACACCATCATAATAAATGGAAGCGGCCACCGAGTCACTCGTTACGAAATAAGGAGTTCCTTCCTGGAAGTGATAAGGGTAGTACTCATATTCAACCCCATGATAAATTCCTGCTGCGCGGTTGATTTGCGCATGATAAAGGGAAATGGCATTGTTGATGGAGGATGAGAGAAATGAAGTATCCTTTGTTTGGCCTTGAGACTTCGTTAAGGCCAATACAGAAATGACAAGCATTATCTGGCAAGAGAAACACTTCTTCAAGCTCATAAGTAGTTAAATAAATATAAATTATTTTTCTTAGATGGTGATTGGGATTATTTGAGCGGATGAATAGCATAGGTTGACAGTAGCAGTTGTTACTCTTTTGTTCTAAATTGGTTTGGAATTTCTAAATCGGGCTTAAGCACTGAATGCGGCCAACTGTTAACTTCTAAGCAAATGGATTTTCCCAAAGACAAGCAGATCTTCGAAGGCGAGATAGCCAGTTATTGGCTGGAAGACGATGGTATTTTAGTTTCTGTATCGAAGAATCCAATGCGGACCATTGCTAACCTCACTGAAAATATCAAATTAGTAAAGCAAATCACTAACAACAGGATTCCACCATTGCTTATTTACCTTAGCAATTCCCCGGTTCCCGACAAGGCGACGAGAAAGTTTGCATCTGAACAATTGCCGAATCTTTATAAGGCAATGGCGATGGTTTCCAAGCCCGGCCTGGCAAAATTCATTATGAATATCTTGTTTCGATTTAAGCCACCTCCAATTCCGATGAAGAGTTTCGATAACGATGTTGATGCGCGGGAATGGTTGAAGCATTATGTTTAGATCATTCCAGTCTTCGGAGAATTGTTAAACCACAGAGAAACTTCTCTTTGTTAAGCAAAAATCCAGCTACTGAAGCAGTTAAGTTACCAATTCTTTCTTGATTAACTTTATATTGGGAAGTATACTCTCAATATAAAAATCGGTATTATGCAAGAAGACCACTCCAATCTAATTCATCGCAGAAAATTCATCAGGACTGCCGGTATCGGGTTAATGGGAACTGCGCTCATTAAGAATGCATGGAATGAAAATATTTTTTCAGCTTCCCCAGCGAAAATTGGCTTGCAGCTATACACCGTTAGAGACCAAATCAAGGAAAATGTCGAAAAAACATTACACAGAGTTGCCGAGTATGGTTTTCGCGGGGTCGAAACGGCTTTCTGGCCCGAACATGTTTCCATAGCGAAGGCCGGAAAATATTTGAAAGACGCGGGTTTGTCAGTTTGCTCGGCTCATATTGAATTACCCATTGATGATAAGAAGAAAACTGATATGCTGGCTGCCGCCGAAGCATATGGTTGCAAGCGAATGATATGGCATGGGTGGCCGGAAGATAAAAGGTATAGCTCGCTGGATGGCACCAAAGAACTGGCAGATATCTATAATCAATCCTACACTTTTGCAAAATCACATGGTTTAGATTTCGGATTGCATAATCATTGGTGGGAGTACAGAAATAAAGTGGATGGTGGGTATGTTTACCAGGTTTTGCTTGAGAGGGTAGACCCTGGCATTTTCTTCGAGATCGATACGTATTGGGTTAAAGTAGCAGGTCATGATCCTGCAAAGATTGTAGGTGAATTCGGTAATCGTGCCAAGTATTTGCATATAAAAGATGGTCCCGCAAAATGGAACGATAATTTGCCTGCCGACAATCCCGATCCCATGGTGGCCGTAGGTAAAGGCACACAGAATTTTCCTGCCATTGTAAAAGCGGCTAAAGGTAACACGGAGTGGATGATTGTGGAAATGGATAAGACGGCTTCGGATATATTTGCAGCTATACAGGACAGTTATGATTACCTGACAAAAAATGGTTTGGCTGAATGAGTTGACGGTTAACAGCGTTTAATTAATCTAAGGTGGTTAGATAGTAGATTTAATCAATAAGCTTTGAATAATAGAACTGTCAACTAATTTTGAGTGAAACGTTCAAAAAAGATGCACCAATGCTAAACCATAAGATCCGTTGTAAGTTGGCATGACCAAAGTATTCATCTGTTTGTTTTTCGAAAAGAGTCGCTTAATCTTCGGATACAGCCAATAGGTGAGTTTCGTTGACGCCATCCCAAATCCTGCTCCTGCTACCACATCATGAAACCAATGCTTATCATTGTAAATACGCAGAAATCCCACAGATGTGGCGACCGCATACCCGGCAACGCCGTACCAGGGCGATTTGTCTTTGTATTCCTGGTATAAAAACTCTGCTGATACAAAAGCCTGGGTAGTATGGCCTGATGGAAATGAATAGTAGTCTGATCCATCCGGCCTGAGCTCATGGGTCCAGTTTTTTAATACAAATACAACCGAATTGGAGATTACGCTGGACATCACATAAATCAGGCTGCGGTCTACGAAATTATTCTTCGCTTTAATACCTACAAGGTCCAACCCATATACAGCTACTGCTGGAACAAATTGTAGGTAATTGTCAATATGCGTTTGTGGATGTGACACTTCTTCTTGGATAGATTCATCCAGGTCGAGAGTAGGATCCAACCTGTAAGCGACAAAACCATAAGCAATCAGGACTCCAGGAATAATGAATGATTTGACCGGGAATTTTTCCGGGGCTACTGAGTCTTTTCGATAAAAGTGAAGGCCGTTCCAGTAGTGGGGAGTACGACTATAGAGTGAATCTGCATTTGGTTTCCTGGCAGAAAGTTGAAATTGAGCGTTCGCAAATTGAGAAAATAACAGGGACGAAATAAGGACAAAATTCAGGCGCATAGAGTGATGAGACGCAAACATACACTAATTAACAAGGTGCTTAACAGGTTTTTTCTATACAAACAGATTTTGCCCTGTGAAATAATCTTCATTAGGATGCCGCTTTTTTCACACACGGACACATAATGTAGATTGGTAGACATGGGAAGGTTTTAATTCAATTTTGCAGGCCCGCTTCTGGTATGCGCAGGCTGCTAACCTTGCACATTCACAACCTTTCTCTGCTTGTACCAAGCGGTACGTTGGGGGTGGCGTCTCTGCGTGATATGATAAGATAAATCAATAACAATGTCAACGCAAAATCCAAGCGATACTCATGTGCAAAAGCCCAAAAGCCTTGCTTCATCAATAATGGCAATTTTGTAGTAAAGAAAGCAACAATCATTATAATGAATAATGGGATGGCGGCAATCCTCACGTATATCCCAAACAATATCATCGTTCCGCAAATAATTTCAAAAGCCCCGGTGAAATAAGCCCAAAATGAAGCATGCCCGATACCGATCTTTACAAACCTGCCGGCTCCCAAATCATTTGGAAAAATATATTTCTGTATTCCTTCGGAGAGAAAGATGAGACCTACTACCAACCGGCAGGTAATGGTCCACAGATTTCGTGCTTGTTGGAAATTGCTCAAAGGTTAATTTATTGCAGCAAATGAGCAGCATTCAGTAAATAAATTTAATGATAAGATTTAAAAGTATATCCTAATCGTTTGTGAACGGTTCCTTTTCTTGGAATCTCCTCGTTTTTAAACGCCCATCATGCTGTTTTGGAAATTGAATTAAATTTGAATGTATTTCAAAACACTTTACGATGAAAAAGCTTCGCATTTTCCTGGTTACGTTTTGTTGGATATTGACTCTTGAAGTTATCTTAATTGATCTGGGCGTTAGATCTGATTGGGGTGTGTGGGGAAAATATGTTGTCGCTTTAGTTTTTGCTGCTTTGTGGACTTTCCTGTTTCAGCGGAGGCTTCAGAGGGAGAGAGCTTCTTAAAGTTATTAATGATTCGAACTCGCTAATTGGCGAAGATTTGTTTGACCACAGGACGCAGAGAAAACACAGAGAGCTTCTGCGTTTCCGTTGTTAAACAAAAGCCTCAGCATTTGAGACTGTATGAAATGCGCAAGAATCACCATCAATTTCATACTCGCTTAACGGTTAAATGACCTCAAAACACCGTCAAAAACTCTCCCGGCAGACATTTAGTGTAGCTTTGTTAATACAAGAAATTCCTATTTACTGAATTGAATTTTGATGTCCCCGCAGCGCCTCGATGAGGGGGTAGGTAGTGGCTCATTACATTGAGTTGTTTGAAAAGATTTCAGGTTGGCTCTTGCGGCACTCCAACAATTTGATTCTCGCTTGATCAAAATAATCACTGAAATCTATTATCGCAAAAATAAAACACATGAAAATTTTAAAATTCAAAATCTTAGCCTGCGTGAGCTTGCTATTTTTCCAGACTAATCTTTTCGCGCAACAAACACGCGTTGAAAGAGATTTGCTGGGAGAAAAGCAAATTGATAACAGTGCTTATTATGGAGTGCAAACTGCCCGGGCACTCGAGAATTTTCAGATCAGTGGTGTTCCTACGAAGTTTTATCCGGATTATGTAAAAGCCTATGCCATGGTAAAACTGGCAGCAGCTCGTGCCAACACACAAGTGGGGCGAATGAAGCCTGAAACGCTGGCTGCCATTGAAAAGGCCTGCCAGGCTATCATGGATGGCAAATACCACGACCAGTTTCTGGTCGACATGTACCAGGGTGGTGCAGGCACATCTGCTAACATGAATGCCAATGAAGTGATCGCAAATGTTGCCCTTGAGCTCAGTGGGCATAAAAAAGGCGAGTACAATATCATTGAACCTCATGATGATTTGAATATGGGTCAATCTACCAATGATGTATATCCGACTGCAATCCACGTAGCCTTGCTGCTTCACAATGATAAAGTAGTGAGAGAAGCAAGAGCCTTGGCAGCTGCCTTTCATAAAAAAGGAGATCAGTTTAAAACTGTGCTGAAAATGGGACGGACAGAAGGCCAGGATGCGGTACCCATGACCGTTGGCCAGGAATTCAATGCATTCGGTTACCAGCTTGACGCCGCAATTGATGCACTGGTTAAATCGGAATCCTATTTATATGAGGTGAACATGGGTGCTACCGCCATTGGCACGGGCATTACAGCATCACCAGGATATGCAGAGAAATGTGTAGCTGAACTTGCAAAAATTACCGGAAAACCAATGGTGTTGGCTCACGACCTGGTAGCAGCCACATCCAGCATGCAGGCTTTTGTCATGTTTTCCGCAGCACTGAAAAATTTCGCCGTGACGCTATCCAAGATAAACAGTGACCTTATATTTCTTACCACTGGTCCGCGCACAGGAATATTTGAGATCAATCTTCCCGCTCTTCAACCTGGTTCTTCGATTATGCCCGGTAAAGTAAACCCGGTCATGCCAGAGTTGATGAATGAAATATGTTATAAGGCAATAGGAAATGACGTTACCGTATCCGTTGCATCACGCGACGGTCTTCTTCAGCTTAATGCTTACGAGCCCGTAGTTGCGATCGCAATCATGGAAACACAGGGTTTGTTTTATAAAGCCCTTCCATTGTTCCGAACAAATTGTATAGATGGCATTACTATCAATGAAAAAGTATTGCAGAACTATATGAACCGTAGCGTGGGTATTGTTACCGCTTTGAATCCTGTGCTGGGATATGAAAAAACGACTGAGTTGGCAAAAGAGGCATTGGATTCAGGTAAAGGTATTCTTGAATTGATTCGTGAGAAGAAATTGTTGACAGACAAACAAATCAAGGATTTACTTGATCCGGTAAAACTTACGTCACCTACAGGCCCAACCAAACTTGTCGAATAAAACAAATTGCATCACTACTTATTAAATAAATAAATCATGAAAAATGTCCTTTTAATATTAGCCATCCTGGTCTCTGTTTCGCAAATCCAGGCACAATTGCCGAGGGTAAAAATTCTTGCTACGGGTGGAACCATTGCAGGCGCAGGAGCTTCTGCCGAAAGAGCAGGGTACAAGGCCGGAGCGCTCCCCATAGATGAATTGCTTAGTGCAGTGCCGCAAATTCATAAAGTCGCACAGGTAACAGGCGAACAAATTTCTTCTGTTGGCAGCCAGGATATGACGATTGACATTTGGAAAAAATTAGCCACCAGGATAAATCAGATTTTTGCAAATAATGAAGCTGATGCGGTTGTGATCACCCACGGAACGGATACGCAGGAAGAAACTTCCTATTTTCTTGATCTTACTGTTCCTTTCAAAAATGCAGTAGTAATAACCGGTTCCATGCGACCTGCTACAGGTATAAGTGCTGATGGTCCCAAAAACTTATACGACGCCGTTACAGTCGCTGCCAGCCCGAAAAGCAAAGGAAAGGGCGTACTGATTGTTTTTAATGAAGGAATCTATGATGGAAGAGATGCAGTAAAAGTAAGTACTACAAAATTGAATGCATTTACTTCACCCAATACCGGACCCTTGGGTCAGGTTTATGATGGCAAAGTTGCGTACTACACAACTAACCTAAGAGAAGTGAATGTAGGTACTCCATTTAAAGTAACCAGCGATACAAAATTTCCTAAAGTGGATATTATTTACATGTATGCTGATGCTTCTTCAGATCTTATCAATGATGCAGTGAAAGATGGAGCCAAAGGACTTGTCATTGCCGGTGTGGGTAATGGAAACTTCAATAAGGCTTATATGGATGCAATTGCTGCAGCTGTTAAGAAAGGTGTGGTTGTCTGCCGTGCATCCAGATGTGTCAGCGGAAGAGTAGTGCTGGAAGATGAAGTCAACGATAAAGAATTGGGAACGATCGTGAGTGATGATCTAAATCCCCAGAAAGCAAGGGTTTTGCTAATGCTTGGGCTTGCACAAACGAATGACAAGGACCAACTTCAGAAATATTTCTTCAGCTATTAATTTTTGAAGTTCGAGAGAATCCAGGATAATTGAGGCCCATAATAAAACGAATGGAATATATATTCAGTGATTTGCAGCCCAAAGCATTTTTCATGCGAATCATGAAGTGCTTTGGAGCTGCAAAATGTTTTGCAGGCATTTCAGCAACAGTCTCGATTTTATATTTAATGCCGAATGCTGCTTATGCACAGAAAGACACGACCAAGCAGCTCCCCGATGGTACTGATGGGCGATTGTTTACGCCAAGGGTCGCTGATACAACTTTTGTAAGGAAAAAAACTGATTTGGCACCGAATGAATTCGAAGGCGAGTATTCTACTTTTAGAATAGGTCTTGGATTTATTGGTGATTACACTGCTTATTCCTACGATAAGACTTTCAGAAAACAGATGGATTCATTGGACCTGAATCTTACACCTGCCTATAAAACCAGGGATTTTCGAATTCTTGCAAGTGGTCGATTTCTTAAGTTCAAGAGGTATGTGGCCTGGAAGTTCGCGTATATGTATGATGGTGATAAGAATGTGTGGATGGTCCGTGAATCAGGTCTCACCATTGGTATTCCTGAATTAAAAGGAAATATCTTCATTGGGCGAACCAAGGAAGGCTTTTCGATGATTAAAGTAATGAATGGGCATTCAGGAATCACCAATGAAAGACAAATGGCGCTTGACCCGGTTCCTATTCTGGCAGATGGTATTAAATATTTTGGCTATTATCCCAGATCCCGAACGTTCCTGAACCTTGCCGCTTATAGCGATCTAACTTCGAGGGGTCAGGCATTTTCAACATTCAACTGGCAATTTGTCGGAAGAGGAGGATGGGTACCGGTCAACGATGATAAAACGGGTACACTTTTGCACATTGCTCTAGAAGCCCGATATGGAAGCCCGGTAGGTGGGAAATTTACTATTAAATCCCGTCCTGAATCAAACCCCACACCCCAGCTTATCAATACAGGGACATTTTCCGCCGATGGTTCAACAACTTTAGGAGGCGAAATCTATTATAGAAATAATCGCTTCATGATTGGTTCTGAAGCCATGGTACACAACTTTTATTCTAAGACAGCCGATGATCACCATTTTTTTGGTGGCGATGCGATTGTCAGCTTCTTTCTTACCGACACCAAACGTCCTTATAACACAACAGGAAATGTTTTTGGTTTTGTGCCCGTAAGGAAATCAGTTTTTCAGGGTGGGCTGGGTGCGATAGAAGCAGTTCTGCACGTTTCTACATTTAATCTTAATGATGGTGTTATACAAGGAGGTCAAATGACACGTATAACGCCCATGATCAACTGGTATCTTTCAAAGATTCTTCGTTGGGAGTTAGTTTACGGTTATGGTATTCTCAACAGGTTTGGGGTGACTGGCCATGTTAATTTTTTCGAAACTAGGATACAGATAACCATGATGTAAGGCGTTTTGATTTAGTCACAGGGGATCACAGCACGAAGGTTACACAAAGGACACAACGTCCTGTCGTTCGTGCAACCTTCTTGTTCTTTGCATCCTCCTTGTTGAAGTAAAGGCAACTATTGAATACCGTTAGAATTGTCATAAATATGATTAATTTAGCCAATACAAATTGACAATTGGGAAGGAAGCATTTAAAATTTTAAATCCTAAAATTTCTTTCTATGGTTATTTGGAAAGGTTATGGCATCTTAGCTCTTGTCATTGCAATTGCAATCGGAGCGCTCACAAGTTATGCATTCAGCAAAATTGGCAGCACAGAAGATTTAGGTGCTGCAGTTGGCGCACTTATCTCCGCCATAGTTATTTGGGTTGTGGGTAACAAATTAAATTCTCCGGCAAAAGCCCGCACAATGGTTGACAAACAAACTGGCCAGGAAGTAACGGTTAAGCCTAATCACTCATTATTTTTTATTAAAATGCAATACTGGGCATTTATCATAGGAGCGATTGGCTTGGTATTGTTGATTAAAGTGGCAGTGCACGGAGATTCCTCCTCCTAATCCTGCCATTCATCCTTAATCTGGCATCGTTTCTTGATTGCATGCAATGATAACCGCTAGATTCGTGTCATTATCAAAATTGTCTATGCGATCAATTCTGATTATGGCTTTCGCCATTCTTTTCATGGGATCATGCAAAAAGAGCTATCAAAATACCGGAAGTGGATCTTTGGTTGGTTCCTGGATTCTTACAGATACTAATAATTATATTGTCCCTGGTGGCCCGGATAAAAACTGGATTCCCATCAGCGCAGGCAAGCAAGCCATCATCCATTTTCACGCTGACAGCAGTTTTCAATTCGACCAAAACTTTCCATGGAAATCTGAAAACTATGATCACTTCAGGCAAGATGGTAATTTTATCGAACTTTATCCTCCACAAAATCCGCCAATCTTTGAAGGGCCATTTAATCCTGTGGCCAATGTGCAACTAAATAGCAGCAATGAGCTCATTTTAACGAGAAATGGGATTGATTTCGGTGTGCAAGAAAGATACCGGAGGTATCAATAGAATGCTTCATACATCGACGCAGTGAATTTGGCAGCCATTTAAAATATGGTTTGGCTTAAAGATAGTGTCCAGACCCCGAGGCTGTAAACTGTCAATTGTCAACTTGACCTGTGTCTTTGTGTGAGACACTCTTTTATTATATTTGTAATCAGCACCAATTCAACCCTAAATAGCATTCATGAAAAAAAGGATTCAAAGCATTCTTCAAAAACTGTTAGGATATGAAAACTATCTATATTATTTCTCCAGGGCAAAAGTTTCGTTTTTCAAAGGCAGCACCTATGAAGCTGAGTTTTTTGAATTTATGAACCTTATACCTGAAGGTACCATTCTTGATATCGGGGCCAACATAGGTATCACTACCGTTCCTTTGGCTAAAAAATTTCCTCATGCCCGGATTCATGCTTTTGAACCTATACCATCAAACAATGTTGCCCTGAAGCGAATCGTAAAACATTACAAATTGAATAATGTGCAGCTTCATGAAATAGCTTTAGGCGAGGAAGATGGAACGCTTAAGTTGGTTGTGCCTGTTATAAATAATGTCAGGATGCAGGGACTTAGCCATGTTTTTGTAGATGGTCAGCACGATGAATGGAATTCCGGAGAAATTTTTTCTATCCCGGTATTTAAGTTGGATGACATTAGCGCATTGCAAAATGAACAAAAAATAGCGGCCGTTAAAATTGACGTTGAAAATTATGAATATTACGTTTTGAGAGGAGGAGAACAATTGCTCTTAAAACACAAACCCATTATCTATTGTGAACTTTGGCCCAATGAAAAGAGGCAGATGGTGATGGAATTTCTGAAAGGATGTGGTTACAGTACCAAGGTTTTTGAAGGGAGCCATCTCGTTGATTTTAAAGACCAGGCTGTAAATAATTTCATTTTTGTAAAGAACTGAGTGATAGCTGAGTGATAGCTTTCGTTGCTCGATTGAATTGTTAAACCGAAGGGTCACAAAGGACAAGACGGTTATACGTTACACTATGGCTTCGGCGGGAGTGCAACCGTCTTGTCCTTTGTGACCCATCTTCGCTAAAATTCGGCGGATCCTTGTCCAAACCAACACATCACAAAGTCCAATTCGCCCATTTTCGAGGCAAATTTTCCAAAATAAATTTGGAGTGATAATCATCCATTAATCATTAAATCAATAAAGGTTATGAGAAAGGTAATTTTATCCGAATGGATAACCCTGGATGGCTACGTTTCTGACAGAAAGGGGCAATTGGACTTTTTTGCCTCGGAAGTGCGTAAAATATTTGCCGAGGCAGATCAGGTAAAATTTCTTGAAGACATTGACACGATTTTGCTTGGACGTAAAACGTACGAGGTATTTTCACAGCTTTGGCCAGACAGGCCAATAAGAGATGAAGTGCTTGCAAGTACGATGAACAAATCCAGGAAGATTGTTTTTTCCAATACTTTAAAAGATGCTCCTTGGGGAAAATGGAATAAGGCTGAAATCGTCAATGGTAACGGAATTGCATATGTCAAGTCATTAAAATCTTTGCCAGGGAAAAATATATACATATTTGCTAGTATATCTCTTGCGCAAACCTTCATGAAAGAAGATCTTATCGATGAGTATCATCTCTTTCTTTGTCCGGCCTTGACATCTGGCGGAACGAGACTGTTTACTGAAGAGGCAAATCCAAGGAACTTAAGGCTTTTGAACATTACAAATTATGATTCGGGGGTGGTGTGCGTGAATTATCAGGTTTTAAGTTAGAACGTATTTGGAACACAGTTCTATTGCGAATATTAACCACAGAGAAAACGCAGAGGCAGACTAATTTCTTTTTTGTGTCCTCCGATCCTCTGCAGTTATTTATTCGCAATAAAACCTTTTGCGCGAATCACTTTACGTCATCGCCTGAAACCTTGTTACGTTCCAATTCCTTCACCTTAACGGCCAAAACCATGATTGCCACCAATACAATCACAAGCGCAACATAAGAGCCGAAAAATCCAAAATTTGTAATGGATATCGGCAAATAGTTCGGCTGTAGTTGTGAAGGTTTCACAACGCGGACATTCTCACTTGCTTTTTTAGAGGACTCTGTCTTGACGTACTCGATAATACTTTTTATTTGGTCTGCGGACAAATCCGGATGATCCGGCATGACTATTTTGAATTGATTGAACAATTCAACGGCTGACTTATCATTGCTCTTTACGAGAGATTGGGAGGAATGCACAAATTTGATGATCCAATCAATATTATGGCGCTCGTTGATTCCAGCAAGTGCAGGTCCAACTACTTTTATATTAATATTGTGACAGGATGCGCAGCGGGAGCTGAATATGTTTTTTCCTTCATCATTGCTTTTAACATTAGCGAAACTGCTCGCCGATAGCAATAGTAGGATAAATGAGAAGTGTAACCTTTTGTTATTCATTTTCAAGTTTTTTTATGTCTTTTTCCAATTGACTTACTTCCTGCTCGTCAGTTCCTTTATAATAACCACGTATTTGTCTTCTCGTATCCACCAAGACCAGCTGTTCGCTGTGAATAAAATCATCTTCCCCGCCGTCTCCTTCAATTGTGGAAAGAAAAAAGCTTTTACGCGCGAGGAGATAGATTTCTTTTTTGTCTCCAGTCAGAAAGGACCAGTTTTTTGTTTGGATATTGTTTTTTTCAATATACTTTTTCAACCTTGTCGCGTCGTCATGAGCCGGGTCTACGGTAATTGAAATGAAAGCCACATGCGTATCACGTGCAAGATTTTCCTGCAGATTTTTTATATGTTTGATCATTTTTGGGCAGACAGATGGACAGCTGGTGAAGAAAAAGCCGAAGACTACAATTTTATCGTTTAGTTGATCTGACGAAAAAATCTCGTTATCCTGGTTCGTGAGTTTAAAATTATCAACCAGGTGGGGTTTGGTAATTCCGTTTTTATTTGTTTTTGGTTGCCCAAACACCGGTAATTTGTCAAACCTTGTTTGATAAGAACGAATGAGTGCGTAAGCCAAAAAAGGAGTGATGAGAATGATTAGAGTTATTAACCATATTGATCTTTTTGACTTTTCCATTTGGTTCATTTTGATCCGGGTGTTGGATTATTCGGCAAAAATGTTGGCGCAGATGGTCCTGAATTTTTCATTACATCAATCACTGCAGGAACATAGGCGATCAAAATAATCACGACCATCATTACTAACCAGGGTTTGAAGCTGTCAAAAAAGCCCATTCGTTTCTCGTCATGATAGGCGGTTGTGACCGGAAAGTCCAAAGTCGCTGATGTTCTTTTCCTGCTAAATAGCGTTCCAAAGAAGACTATGAAATAAAGCAAGCCAGCGGTTGTCATGATTATTCCGCCTGCCATAGCGAGCAGGGTAGTTGGAACCCACTGCGGATGGTACAAAGGATGAGAAGGATTGAGGTAACTCATTCCGAGATTGGTCCTCCTGGGTTCACCAATCAGGCCACCCCACATTAAACCCGTTGAAAAAATTAAGACTCCGACTAACCATAGATAAGGAACGATAACATTTATGCGTGGAAGAAATATTTTTTTGCCTAACAAGTTTGACATGAGGTAAATACTCATTCCGATAATGGCCAGAAATACCGGACCAGCGACCGTCATATGGAAATGACCGGGTAACCATGCTGTGTTGTGGACAACATTGTTTAACTGGTAGGAAGAGTTAACAATACCTGTGAAGCCTCCGAAAACAAAAAGTATCAAACCGCAGATCATGTAGGCAAAAAGGTAATTTTCCTTGTCGAGGTAGGGTAGTTTTTTCATCCAACCAAAGACACCTTTTGCCCCTCTTTTCCAACCAGCATATTCCAGTGAGGCTGCAAGGGTGAAGGCTGTAATGAAACTTGGAACGGCCACTCCAAAAGTGAGCATTGACTGAAAGAATTTAGTCCCTCGTTGAATATTGGGTTCGCTGAATTGGTGGTGAACACCAACCGGGATCGACAACAAGAGGAAAAGAAAAAATGCTATTCTTCCTGCCAAGTCAGAAAATAACTTTCCTCCTGCCACTTTCGGCAGGATCGTGTAATACATTATATATGCTGGCAATAACCAGAAATACACAAGGGCATGCCCAAAAAACCAAAATAAAGTCCTGGATAGGGAGACATTTACATCATTTGTCCAACCCATTGACCAGGGTAACAACAGTACCAACACTTCATAAGCTACCGCCAACGTGCAGACGAACCAGATGGTAAAATTGACCAACGTGCCTAGGACCGCCAGTGGCATTTTAGTTTCAGGGTTTGATTTTCGCCATTGGGTATAGAGGTAAGCCCAATTGAACAGGGGGACCCAGGATCCGACTAGCAAGAGGGCGGCACCCAAATAAAAGAACGGGTGCGCTTTTAATGGTGGATAAAATGTATAGAGGACGGATGCGTTACCGGACAACATAGACCAGGCTGCAAGCAAGGTGCCAACAACCATTAGCCACAACGATAGCCAGGCCACAGCTTTATTTGGTTCTTTCTTCAAATGAAATGCGATAGTTGCATGACCAAAAGCCACGGCAAAAAAGCTCGTAAGTACGATGGCGTTTATTACACCGTGGAGGGTGAGACCCTGATAATAATCCAGATGAGCTGCAGAACTCTGATGAATGGCACCACTCCTATAAATGGTTTGCATCAGGCCATGGTAAATGCCTAGTATGAGCAAAGTAATGGGAAGGAGTAATTCAATCAATATTATATTTCGTAAAGAACGGCTCAATTGCATGTTAATGTCGATTTAATAATCTTGAAAATTATTTGGATGAAGGATAATTCACAATCACTTCTGACTGCATATTTTGATGTCCTATGCCGCAGTATTCGTGACAGGTTATTTTGTAAACGCCGGGCCTGTCAAACTTCACAGTGGTCTTATTAACACCTCCGTACACCGCCATCATATTTACATTCTTTTCGTACATCTCAAATCCATGCACAACATCCTTTGACGTGAGAAAGAAATCGACCGTGCTTCCGACAGGCACTTGAATTTCTGCTGGCTGAAACTGCCACATTTGCGCTACTGCATAGACCTGGTATAAATTGCTATCAAGCTTTACCACCTTTGGTTCTTCATAGCTTTTATTGTAAGGCAGGCATTCCGGAACATCTATGCGCCTGCTGTTTTTGGCATAAAGAATGGAAAAAATAAAAAGCATGGCGACAGAGCCTGTAATAATCAGAACCCTTCTTTCGAATTTGTCAATCATATCAATTCATTTTAATTGCGATGGAGCATGATAAAATAGATGCTAAACCAGATGAAGATGCCTAATGCTACCAATATTCCAAAAAACGTGACGGCGCCTTTAGGTTTGAATTCATTTTCTTGTGAATCACTCATATATTTAAATTGGCGCATCGAAAGTATCCAAGGAGGTCAAGCCCCGATATGATTTTAGTGAGAATAGTTTCTGATTTTAGTCAGGTTAAATATCAATATCTTTTTGATTGTTCCTCAGATTACTCTTCAAAAAGGAAAGCCGAGACACTGCTCATCGCTTGCTTGGACAAATAGTACCCGGAGACGGCACGCAATGATTCTTCAAATCGGTTAGATTGACTCTTATTCACAAATTCTTTGAAATGTACCAGGCCATATTGCAGCTTTGCTTTGTTGTCGGCAAGGGCTATAAGAAAAATAAGAAAGAGAAGGACGACAAAGCAAGTAAAATGAGGATAGCCAGAGCGCTAAAAGTAAATGAGAGGAAATAAGCCAATTGTAGAGTAGGTCATTTTACCTCAACTGATCATTACAATTATTAACTTATCCATTTAACAGAGGCCCTTCACCAAGATATAATAACTATATCCTTCAGGAAAATTATTTAGCACGTGATCAATCTGGTATCCATTCAAGTCATAAAAGTAAGGCGCCTGGAAGCTGAAAGTTCTGACAAGGATGGTGCGGCAACCTTTACTTCTTGCCTCATCTTCTGCTGCCTTTAATAACATTTTTCCTATGCCCCTGCTTCTTGCCTTTTCGTCTACCCATATATGTGTGATCTCACATACGTTTGCCCAGGTCCATCCGGCAATTCCGGCAATAATTTTTTTATTATCGTCCCTTACTATTTTGGAAAATATATTGCCGTCATTCTTTTTAACCGTGGTGGCATTATGTTCAGAAAGCTTGTCCTCAAGCAATTGAATTATCTGATGAGTGTTTCCGCCCGTCTCGATATTATACCTGTTGCTCATCGTGTTTATTAAGATTATTAGGTCTGATTAAGAAAATAACCAAAATCGCTATCTAAAATCGCGGCAGAAGTTGTGCCGAAGGGGTGAAGAATCGTGAATGTAAATTTATCGGTTACTAAAATGCTCATTAGAATTCCTCCGGCTGAAGAGTGCGATGCAATGGCCGCTGAGTAGAGATCCAATGCCGGGTCCAAATAGAAATTCTTAAAAAACGCACATTTGCAGTTTGGTAGGAAATCTGACGGCTTCGCAATAAATAACTTATAAATCAAATAGTTCGAAACAAATTAGCCTGGCAATTAATACCGCGGGTCATGGGTCAAAAAATCAACACTTTTCCTCTCATTTATCGTTTTGTTATTTGGACGTTCTGAGAACTTTCGACTTATTTAAATCGTAACTTTATGTGAATTCAACAATCGGAGTAATCTACAGGAATAAGTTGACTTCTCCTTTGGCTCAGCGATGCCACTAAATTGTCCTCTACCTGGTTAAATACTCTATCCCGGCTCTGTAATAAGCAAGGAGAAATCAAATAAGCTGCGACACGAAAGTCACAATTTAGGTGCAATCCATTGCCGATAGTTGGCTCACATTTGGCAATAGATCAATTAGACATTTCTGAGAAATCTAATCCGCAAAAAAATCATCATGGAAGAGAATAAGAACAACGCGGATAATCACGATGGGATTAAACATCTCATAGTTATGGGTGCCTCGGCAGGCGGATTTGAAGCTCTTAAAACGATTGTAAAAGACTTGCCTTCCGATTTTGAAACACCTATTTTAATTGTATGGCATATGAGCCCGGATGTACGAGGCATACTGCCCCAGGTTTTTAACAACCTTGGCGAAATTTACGCTGCGCATGCATACGATAAGGAAGAACTCAAGCCTCATCGTATTTACGTGGCACCCCCGGATTATCATATGTTGTTAGACGATGGTAAAATTCGGGTCAGTCACGGTCCAAAGGAAAATCGTTTTCGCCCCGCGGTAGATCCTTTGTTTCGCTCTGCGGCCTATTCATATGGGAAGCGGGTCATCGGCGTAATCCTGTCTGGTGGAATGGATGATGGGGTCGCCGGACTTTGGACTATAAAACATTATGGCGGAACTACGGTAATACAGGATCCTAAAGAGGCCGAAGTTCCTTCAATGCCACAGAACGCATCGACGCAGGTAAAAATTGATTATAGTGTGCCAAGTTTTAAAATTACGGAGCTCCTTGTCAAATTATCAAAAAGACCCATTACCCAAACAAATGACATTATGAAAGATGAACAAACTAAAAAAGAGATTGAAATCGCCTCAGAGGCGAATACACTGGAGAAAAATTTTCTCATCTTTCCAAGGCTCACCCCATTTACGTGTCCCGAATGCAATGGCGTCTTATCCCGATTGCAGAATGATAACATCATTAGATTCCGTTGCCATACCGGTCACGCCTATTCGTTGGACAGTTTAATGGCTGCATTAAACGAAAAAATAGAAGACAACATGTATAATGCAATCCGTGCGATAGCGGAAAGTATTATTCTGCTTAATCATATGGGCGACCATTATGCTGAAATAAATCAACCCAAATTGGCAGCCCTATATTTCAAGAAAGCTAAGGAAGCGGAGAATCGTTCGCAATTGATCCGCCAGGCCGCTTTTTCTCATGAACAATTTAGTAGTGAATCATTAAAGGAAGCGGTCAAAAATGAAAAATTGGATGTCGAAGAATAAATCTAAATTAGTGACAAAAAATGGCAAAATCCCGTAGTAAAATGAAAAGCGACTCACTCGACCAGGATATAGAGGCCAGTAAGCCGAAAAAAGAAGAGTTTTTGATCGTGGGACTTGGGGCTTCTGCCGGGGGAATCCAGGCGTTTCAGCAATTTTTTCAGCAGGTTCCCCAGGATTCAGGAATTGCATATGTAGTCATTTTGCATTTGTCCCCTGACCATGAAAGTCGGCTTGCTCAGGTTTTGCAAACTATTTCCAAAATTCCCATTAACCAGGTCCATGAAAAAGTAGAAGTGAAGCCGGACCATGTATATGTTGTTCCGCCTAACCAACATCTTACTATTGAGGGCGACTATATTCAGGTGTCCCCAAATGTTCAGGTCGAGGAGCGTCGCGCCCCTGTTGATATATTCTTCAGAACGCTGGCGGATGAACATGGCCCAAGATCGATTGCGGTGATTCTCTCCGGAACGGGAGCAAATGGTTCAATGGGAATAAAACGGATTAAAGAAAAAGGAGGTGTTTCTTTTGTCCAAAACCCGCGTGAGGCAGAGTTCAATGAAATGCCGCGCAATGCCATTGCTACCGGTCTTGTTGACGAAGTACTCAACGTCGCGGATATCCCTGCAAGAATTATTTCTTATCAGAACAGTTTAAAAACAGTTGAAATAGCTGAGGAAGCAGAAAAGCGTCCACAAGACCATCAACAGTCACTGCGGGAAATTTTTACCGAGATTCGTGCCAGGTCTGGGCATGACTTTTCTAATTATAAAAGACCGACGCTTTTGCGTCGAATCGAACGTCGTATCAATTTGCATAATCTTCCTGATCTCCCCTCCTACGTTTCTTATATTCATCAGAATCCGGAGGAGGTAACTGCTTTATTGAAAGACCTATTGATTTCCGTTACAAACTTTTTCCGTGACAGAAAAGCCTTCGAGATAATTGAGGGAGAGGTTCTTCCGGCGGTCTTGAAAGGCAAGACTGCAAGCAATCAACTTCGGATTTGGATTGCTGGATGTGCAACAGGTGAAGAAGCTTATTCATTTGCTATACTGTGTGCAGAAAAGACCGCAGGCATTATTGATGCACCAAAAGTTCAAATATTTGCGACGGATATTGACGAAACTGCGATTGGCCAGGCACGAGAAGGACTATTCAGCATTAACGACCTGGCAGATGTTTCCCCCGAAAGATTAAGGCGATTCTTTATAAGAGAAGGGGAAGAATTTCGAATTCGCCGTGAAGTCCGCGAAACGATCATGTTTGCCAATCATAATTTCTTAAAAGATCCGCCATTTTCTCATCTTGACTTAGTAAGCTGCAGAAACGTTATGATTTACTTGAATCATGTCGCCCAGGAAAGAGTAGCTGAGACTTTTCATTTTGCACTCAATCCTGGAGGTTTTCTATTTCTAGGCAATTCTGAATCTGTTGACGGAGCAACAGATTTATATGCTACATACAACAGGGAAAACCACATATTTCAGGCAAGGCAGGCTACGCCGAGAACTTATCCAATCCCAGAATCCGTACCACACTTCTATATCGACAAACCACAATTCGCCGCGGCTGAGCAAGAGCAGCAAAATAAAGTGCTTGAGCGAATTTCATATGGAGACCTGCATCTACAATTGTTGGAAGAGTATGCGCCGCCATCCCTCATTGTCAACGAAGAATATGATATTGTTCACCTATCGGAACGTGCAGGCCGCTATTTACAAATTGGAGGTGGCGAGGCAACCCAGAATCTTTTGAAACTGATCCGGCCTGAGTTGAGGCTTGAATTACGGTCAGCATTATATCAGGCATCACAGAGACAATCTGCAGTTGAGGGAAGAGGTCTAAAAGTAAATATTGACCATCAAACTGAGACACTAAACATTCATGTGCGACCTGTTTTGCGCACAGGCGATACCGCAAAAGGTTTCATTCTTGTTTTATTCGAACCTTCCACAAATAAGGATGACGGAAAAGAAATTTTGCTCACTTCGGATGAACCCGTTGCCAGGCATTTGGAGGAAGAATTAATTCGCTTGAAGACACAACTCCGTTCCTCGAATGAACAACACGAATTTCAACAGGAGGAACTGAAGGCATCGAATGAAGAATTGCAGGCGATGAATGAAGAGTTGCGGTCAGCGGCCGAAGAACTCGAAACCAGCAAAGAAGAATTGCAATCCATTAATGAAGAACTAAGAACTGTAAACCAAGAGTTGAAAGTCAAGATAGAAGAGACAACACTCACCAGTAACAACCTTCAAAATTTAATTAATTCAACAGATATCGGTACCATATTTCTGGATCGCAGTTTTCGTGTTGCCTTGTTCACACCATCTGCGAGAAATATGTTCAATCTTATACCGGCGGATTATGGCCGGCCGCTCAGTGACATTACAAACAAACTGGATTACCCTGATCTTATGCATGACGCCGAAACAGTACTTCAAAAATTAATTACTCTCGAACATGAAGTTCGAACTAAAGAAGGCAAAGTATTCTTGATGAGACTGGTTCCATATAGGACAACAGAAGACAGAATTAATGGAGTCGTAATTACTTTCGTTGACATTACAGAAAGAAAGCATGCCGAAGAACAACTGCAATCTAATATGAGTGAACTGCAGCGCTTTAATAACGTCATGGTAAGCCGCGAATCCAAAATGATTGAATTGAAGAAAGAAATCAATGAGCTCTGCGTCCGATTAGGTGAACCAGCCAAATATCCTCTGGATTTTGAGAACGGGCAAAATTAATCGACTGATGCTGCATTCGAAAGGACAAAATAACACCGGACAAACTCATGCTGTTGGTGCGCCATTTTCGAAAGATAAAAAGCGGCTTTACGGTGAGATCAAAGATCGGTTAGGAGTATTGCCCAACTTGTTTCAGCTCCCATCAGATAATACCGGTTACGCCTTTAATTTATGGAGCTTCTCTGTTTTTGCGTACTTGGATAATCCTCTAGCCTCACTTTTTAAGGAGCGACTATTTGTTTATCTTTCCGTTATTCACAAAAAAAAATATAGCCTGTTAAGGCATGTTGGTTTTTTGATTGGGCTGGGAAATGTGGCGGGCGACGAATTAGCACGCCCTCAATCTGTCAATGATGTAATAAAATTGCTTGAAAAACCACTGCCAGTTGAAGAGCGACTCGAAAAATTTATCAAGGAATTAAATTCAATTCAGCCAGGTATTATCGAATTGCCAGAACCAGACTCAAATCTTGAAGAAGCGATCTTTGGCTGCACTGCGCACGTTTTTTTGCAAACAGAATTTGCCCCAAAGTGCTTCGGCGTGCTCAGCCAGATTTTCAGTGCATCCACTTTTCAATACCTGCTCATTTTTGTTGCATATGTCCGAACTGAACATTTTTGGAGCGCATTTCAAACTGACCTCACAATAGAAAATGATCTGGAGGATTTTTTGGCATCGCATAATTACTTCTCAGAAATCCTGAGGAAAAAATTCGAAGCTGATTTAGACGAAGTTGATTTAGACGAAGTTGATTTAGACGAAGCTGATTTAGACGAAGTTGATTTAAAGAGTGTCAATTTACGATTGATGATCGAATTGAAGAAACTTCGAAAGGAAAGAAATCGGATCAATTTGTCATATAAGAAGGAAATGGGAGTTCGAAGAATACACGAGGAAACAATTTTGAAAGCTAACGCCGAACTTACAGATCGTATTGACGAATTGGTAATAGCAAATGAAGCTATAAAAGCCAGTCGTAAAGCTGCTTTGAATTTAATGGAAGATGCGATACTCGCTGAAGAAGGCTTGAGGTTAAGTGAAGGAAAGGTCAAAGCCATCACAAAGTTGGTTCCGGTTTTATTGTGGGAAGTTGATTCAAGAGGTCAATCAATGTCATGGAACAATCGATGGCTCGATTACACAGGGCAGACCCCAAAAGAAAGTCGCGATGGTGGCTGGATCGATGCCATTCATCCCGAAGAGAGACTTTATGCGGAGGAAGCCTTCACAAAGGGTTTTGCAAATGAATATGAGTTTGAACAGGAATTTCGTATTCGAAGGCATGATGGAGAATATAGATGGTTCCTGATTCGACATGTGCCAATGAAAAATGATTTGGGTCAGGTGATTCAGTGGTATGGAGCAGCCAGTGACATCCAGGACCGGAAAATGGCCGAAGAACAGCTCAAAAATTTTAGTGATTTGTTGGAAAAACAAGTTGAAGAGCGTACATCGGAATTACAAAAGCAACATGACATATTGAGGCAGGCGGAAGAGCTTGCCCAAGGTGGTAGTTGGGAATATAATGTATTGACAAAAGAATTCATTTGGAGCGAAGGCATGCATGAACTTTTTAAAATAGGAAGCGACACGTTGGTTACTCCTGACATTTATAAAGAACGCGCGATTGAAGGTGATAAAATGATTGCACAAAAAATTATAAATGCAATAAGATCCGATTTTAATCCATTTGAAGAAACGATAAGGATTAATTCAAATCCGGATATTAAAACGATTAGAATAAAAGGTTCACCTCACAAAAATGATAAAGGTGAAATAGATAAAATCTTAGGTGTAAATTTAAATGTAACCGAAATTGAAAATTCACATCATAAGATCGCGACGTTGAACAAGACTCTTTTGGCGATAAACCAGGAATTAAATTCCGTTAACTCTGAACTAAAAACTTTCACATCGATCGCCGCTGACAATTACATTGAGACGCTAAGAATGTTGTATATCCAATTTGAACTAATTGCAACAAATGACGGCCAAAATTTATCAAATTCAAGTCGCGCTAATTTGCGAAGGGCGCAAGCAGCCATTCAAAAAATGAAGCTCTTGACAGATGATTTGGTTTCTTATTCAAGATTGCAACAGCTTGGGGAAAAAGAGAAATCAGTTGATTTGCATGCTATCATAGAAAAGGAGATAAAGAAGTATATGGAGCAATCCGACCGATCATCAGTTGAAGTAGAATGTGATTCGTTGCCTGATGTTGAAGGATACCCTTTTCTTATTTCGCTACTGTTTCACCATTTGGTTGACAATGCTTTTAAGTTTAAAAAAGAAGGTCAACCATTCAAGTTGAGGATTACATGTGAAGAGCTTTCCGGTAAGGATATACAGGAAGACGGGATTCAAAAAGACAATAACTATAATGTTATTTCATTCCGTGATAACGGGATTGGGTTCCCCCAACAGGAGGCAAGGAAAATATTTGAGATGTTTTACCGGCTCCAGGAAAAGAAATCCAAAGGTTCGGGGATCGGGCTAACTATCTGTAGAAAGATCATGGAAATGCACGGCGGAGTGATTACTGCGGAAGGGCAGCCGGGAGTCGGAGCGGCATTTCATTGTTATTTCCCGGTAATGTGAATATTTTGACCTAAGATTTTTTTGGAAATCCATAAAATCGATCGTAGATTACAATACCGATTGGATCGATTCCATTCGTGACTCCACATATGATTCATTCTGAATCAATTATTTTCAATTATTTGTTTAAGGTATAGAAGTGTGCAGGAAAATTTCCTGTTTTTGTCTTTGTGATCTCTCACGGTTTAATCATTTAAATAAATCGTTCTATGAGACCCATTTCAATTTTTTATAAGCGTAAGCATTCGCGTGGCGGAATGCAAAAAGACGGAGGGAATAGAAAAATGTATAAAACAAAATCCCCCACCAGGGTGAGCTCTGAACATTGGATGGAAAATGGAATTGAGAACGGCGCCAAAGTGGCCGAATCCGAATCGTCAGCATTGAATACACAGATGCTGATCCACGAGATAAGAAATCCGTTGTCGGTAATCAGTTTTGTGAGTGAGTTGATGCTTAAGGAAAACGAACAAAATGATGGCTCTCTTTTTTCGTACGCAGAACTAATTTCTAAAAATGCACAGAGAATTGAAGCGATTTTGCGCGAACTGTTAAATCCGAACGAAAATTCTGCAGAATTTGTTGCTGTTGACATCTGCGATCTTATTGAGAAAAGTCTTCAGAAGGCCGATGACAAAATCCTTCTTAAGAAGATACATGTTATTAAAAGTTATGGATTTGACATGGTGGTGAAGGCAGATCCGGAAAGGCTTTCTATCGCCATCCTGAATATTATTATTAATGCTGTTGAGGCGCTGAAGTACCGAGGCAAATTATGGATAACCGTATATAAAACACCGGATGAAGTCAAAGTGATCTTTAAGGATAATGGTGCCGGAATGATGCCGGAAGTGGCAAGTCATATGTTTGAAAAAAACGTTTCCGGCAAATCATGCGGTTTGGGTCTAGGATTATGGATAGTGAAATCCATATTGGAAGAACACGACGCCAATATTATTGCCAACAGCGAAATAGGAACCGGAACTACTATTGTGATGTCTTTCAAGCAATCCTTAGAATAAATTAAGTGGTGTCACGCAAAGTCCCTAAGGGCAAAGGTAGTACGCTACTACCTCTGCCCTTTGTCCCGGGGCGGATGAAAAAGATCTATCATTGGCATACCTCTTGCATTGTTCCCTGCTAAGAAAGAGACCAAAATTTAATGAATAAACCTTAGCTCCAATTCCGCTGAGCTACAGTTCATTGTAATGTTTAGAAAATCTCCTCTCAACGGCAGTGCGCTTCCCTCAAAAACAATTTCCCTCACATTTGATGATGGTCCTGGCGAAACAATCGGTGATGGCCCTGGCCCTAAGACAATTAAGTTAGCAACATACTTACACGATCAAGAAATTCGAGCTGCTTTTTTTGAGGTTGGGAAATTTATAGAGAAGTACCCTCACATTCCTCCTGCAGTTGCGAGTTTGGGTCACATCATCGGAAATCACACGTATAGTCATCCAAATATGCCCAGGTATTTTGAAAGTGGGGGAGATTGTCTGTTTGAAATAGCGAATACCACCCGGTTAATGTCAAATGTGGTTTCCGACAAAAAAATCTATTTCCGCGCTCCGTATGGCGATTGGAATCAAAGGATTTCCGAATCATTAAATCGTGATTTGGATGATGGAATAGACTACCAGGGGCCTTATGGTTGGGATATAGCGTGTAATGATTCATCATTTTGGGAAAAGGGTTTGAGCGCACAGGAATGCGCAGACATTTATTTAGCTGAAATTTTACAGAAGGAGAGTGGAATTGTTTTAATGCATGATTCAACCGCTGACTTCCTCGACTGGCAGGCAAATAATCGAACGTATGAATCCATCCTTATTATTGTACCCAAATTAAAAGCGCTTGGTTATAAGTTTGTCGGGCTGGATGAGATTCCGGATGGAAGCTGATTCCAGAATTACAATTCCGCTGCGCGTCTATTTTTTTTAACCACAGAGCGTGGTGAATAATTGGTTACTCTCTGTGTCTTCCCCGTGTCCTCCATGTCTTTGTGGTTAAATGCCATGCTTTTGAAGCTGCACGATAAAAGAAAATAGCTAGCTTAGAAAGAATAATTGTCCATGTCTACATACATCCCCATCATTTTTTATTTTTTCCTTAGTCTTCGCCTCCTCAGCATTTTGATTTCCTCCAGAAATGAAAAGAGACTGAAAAAAATAGGAGCTATTGAATTTGGTAAATTGAATTCAATAATTCTCGTTACTGCACATGCGCTCTATTATGCAGCAGTTATGTTCGAAGGTTATTCAAATGGTGCATTCTTTAATGACAAAATTGCTCAGCTCGGTCTTGCATTATTTGTTTTTTCCATCATCATTTTATATTGGGTGATTTTTAGCATCCGCCACGTGTGGACGGTAAAACTTATTATCGCACCGAAAAAGTATCACGTAATTAATACGGGCTTACTTTTTAAGTATATAAAACATCCCAATTATTTCCTGAACATCATTCCCGAATTGGTCGGAATTGCATTACTGTTCCATGCATGGACCACTTTGGCGATTGGATTGCCCATCTATTTAATACCGCTCATCATCCGCATTGTGCATGAGGAAAAATTGATGAAACTTCATTTTTCAGATTACAAATGATAGTTGCTCGAGACTCTTAACCTAAATCAAACTATTACATGAACGATTGCAGCCATGATTGATTTTAAAAACGATTTATAACAAGTTGGGCCAGCTTTTTGATAACGTATTTCAAATCATATTTTATGGACTGGGTTGATACTTTTTTTGGTCACGGCAAAGATTTGAACTCGTTACAAATGAGCTGCAGAGCTATTGTAATATTCTTTATAACACTAATACTTTTAAGAATAGCCGGAATCAGGACATTCGGAAAAAAAAGTGCATTCGACAACGTGATTATCATCATGCTTGGTTCAATCCTTAGTCGGGCTGTTGTAGGTGCGTCTCCTTTTTTGCCCACTTGTGTTTCAAGCCTGGCTTTTGTGCTGATACATTGGGCACTTGGTAAACTGAGTTATTATTTTGATTTTGTTGGTAAAATAGTGAAGGGAGAAAAAATAAGTTTGTTCAGGAATGGTAATTTAAATAATAAAGCTATGAGGCGGGCAAGCATAAGCCTTAAAGATCTTGAGGAAGGTTTGCGACTAAGTCTCAATGATTCGGATTGGGCTAAAGTGAAGGAAATGTTTTTGGAACGGGGAGGTGAGATAAGTGTCGTGAAAGAATAATCGCCACTCATAATACAAATGCTCAAACTCTTGGATAAATGCGCCTCGCGCGAGTCTTTAAGTCAACACGAACCTGCACATTCATGAAATCTTGCGCCGCCTGGCAACTCGTGCCTGATCTAAGCCAAAGAAGCCTTAATTCTATCTTTCGCCTCTTTCAAATGCCTCTACCAACTCAGAAAATTTTCTGTCATCTTCTTCAGTGTGATGCAGATTGTCCAAAAAGTACGTGACCTTAAGATTTCCTTCTTTTTCTGGATCTGGCAGATACGCATATTTGCCGGCAAACACAACATATGTCTCCGGATATTTCTTCTTGAAATAATCCGTGAACTCCGGAATTTGATAAGGTTGCATAAAGTATATTTTATTGCAAAGCTAGAGATAGAATTACAAAAGAGGCAAACCCGCGGAAGACTCGCGACGAGAATATGAGAGCTGGATTGTACGAATTATCTTAAGGGAATGGCCGCTTTAGTTATCCTTCTTTGCAGTGATTTCATCAAGATGCGATGCTTTGTACGCATCGCCTGCCAGCGGCACCATATCTCTTGCGTGTCCCTTGAGGATATATTTTTTCAGGAACTCCTTTTTTGAATCTCTATAGGAAGAGACCATTTTCAGTTTAAATAAAGAATAAATATAGACCCAGGCGAGGTCAAGTTGTTGTGGAAGGAAACCGGCCCTCGCACTGCCGGGGTACAAATGATGATTATTATGCCATTCCCCGGCGAGCAGCCCCGGGCGCATTTGATTGATCGAAAGATTGCTACGGTCATAATCAATGCCGTCCCTGTGCTTGACTTTACCGCCGCCGTGACCAGTATAATTAAAAGCCCTGATCAGCGCAAACCATAAGAAGGCTGCCGTGAATATAGCACAGGCCAATCCATGACCTCCGATCAGAAATAGCAAAACATACCAGAAAGTCCAGTTGATTATCCAGGCATTAATCGTATAAGTAGGGCTGGCCAGTGAACCCCATTTTTTGTATTCCGCATAGGAATTAAGTTTAACCCCGGTATGCTTCATAAAATGTTTAGCTTTCTCGTATGCCTCTTCACTAAGGTCTGGTGAAATCCTTTGGTGGTTATACTCAGCCAGCATACAATACCAGAATCCACCCTGAGGATTATAAGGGTCTCCCGGCTCATCAGATTTTGAATGGTGGACATGGTGTGAAACAACATATATCTCTTCCGGCACCGTTTTGATCACCAGGTTTTGCGTTATGACCCGCCACAGCGGATGGCTGAAAGTAAAAGATTTATGCGTGCAATACCTGTGCAACCAAATTGTTCCATGTACGCCCATCACCATCATAGCATATACGACAACGGTAATAACCAGATACCAGGAAAAATACTTGAAGATGAAAAGATAAAAAAATGGCAGCATTGAGATCAACATCAGCCAGCTAACGAATGAAATCCAATTCTTTTTTGTTCTGAAAATATTTATTCGTGAGCAAGCTTCTGACCAAAGCCTATTTCTTGAGGGAATAACGAGCGCACCATTTTGATCTTTCCATCCGTAGGAAGGGGTGAAGAGCAAGTCGTCGATAAATCTGTTTTTTGACATTAGGGACAGGGCGGTTTGGATAGTGAATGAACGTCAAACTATTCAACAATGATACGCTGATAATCCAGAACTCCGTTTTTTTTTGCTAAATATTATTATGTTAATACCAATTTTTAGCCAAATTAGAGCTATCTTTGCGGCTCTTAATGTTATTACTCTCCCTGTTTGGAAGCGTTTATTCCTCATCAAATACTGCGAAGTGCTAACGTAAGGCGGATAAAGTATCGGATTTTCCGATAGCCTTATCAAAAAATAATCAAAAAATTCAACGTGTCATTTAACAATCTACAGCTCATTGAGCCCGTATTGGCTGCATTGAGTAAAGAGGGATACAAATCCCCAACGCCCGTCCAGGAACAGTCTATTCCGCATATTTTACAAGGAAAGGACCTGCTAGGTTCTGCACAGACGGGAACGGGCAAGACCGCCGCTTTTACCATTCCAATCATGCAGCTGATGCATAAACAATTGAACGGCCAGCCGCCACGGCATCACATCCAGGCATTGATTTTAACGCCAACCCGTGAGCTTGCCATTCAAATCGGGGAAAGCATTAAAGCTTATGGACAATTTCTACCATTCAGGCACCAGGTGATCTTTGGTGGAGTGCCTCAATTTCGCCAGGTGCAGGCAATCCGGGGAGGGGTCGATATACTCGTGGCAACGCCAGGACGATTGCTTGATTTGCTGCATCAAAAAGTCCTACACCTGAACGATATCAAATACTTTGTTTTGGATGAGGCCGACCGGATGCTGGACATGGGCTTTGTGCAGGATGTAAAACGTATTATCGCCAAGCTTCCTGCAAGGAAACAAACCTTGTTTTTTTCGGCGACCATGCCGGGTGAAATAAAACAATTGGCGCAGATTTTATTGCATAACCCTGTCAGGGTGGAAGTGAACCCGGTTTCGTCTACCACCGATCTGATTAAGCAACAGGTTTATTACGTAGATAAACAAAACAAGCTCGATCTTTTGACTCATATCCTGCGCGATAAAAATATCGGTTCGATGCTGGTATTCATTCAGATGAAACACCACGCCGATAAATTGACCAGGCAATTAAATAAAGCGGGGATCCGGGCAGAAGCGATACATGGAAACAAACTGCAGAATGCCAGGCAACGCGCATTGGATAATTTCAAAATGCGGTCTACCCGTGTACTTGTAGCTACTGATATCGCCGCTCGTGGCATCGATATCGATGAACTCACCCATGTTCTCAATTATGACCTGCCGAACGTGCCGGAGACTTACGTGCACCGGATCGGAAGAACAGGAAGGGCTGGCGCGGAAGGTGTCGCCATATCGTTTTGTGACTGGAGTGAAAAAAGTTTCCTTAGCGATATTCAGAAGCTAATCAAGAAACAAATTCCCGTTATTAAAAATCATCCTTTCGATAACGGCCTGATGCATGCAGAGGTTGCGAAAACAGTCCACGCAAGCCCGGTTAACACCTGGCGGCGGGGCGGTGGAGGCAAAAGAAACAGAAACTTCAGGCAGGGATAACTAATACATCTGCTTTTGCGTATATTGTCCATAAAATAATAATCATGATGAAACTTTTTGTAGGCGGCCTACCCTTTGATTGCGATGACCAGGAATTGAAGGAAATTTTTGGAAAATATGGGGCTGTAACTTCGGCAAAGGTTATTTTAGATCGTGAAACAGGCAAAAGCCGCGGGTTTGGGTTTGTGGAATTCGAAGACAAGGCTGCGGCCGAAACCGCCATCAGCAAGATGAACGGTGGTGAGCTGGCCGGAAGAAAATTATCCGTCAGGCAAGCCGAAGACCGCAAACCTGGTGGGGGAGGCGGTGGTTTTCGTTCTGGCGGGGGTGGTGGCAGGGATCGCAGACGCTTCTAAGCTGTTGCTTAATGATGATATTCATTGAGGGCGAAGGCTGTCCCTCTAGGCAGACTATAGATATCGCTTAGGCATACCCGACTGAAGGGGGCACGTATCGTGCCTTCGATTTTCGAGTTATTGATGTTTGGCAAACCTTCGCTGATAACAGGTATCATCAGTTTCAAATATCCCGTTATTGTATGCCCCCAAATGTAGTTGCGGAAGTTTATAAAAGCGCTTCATGCGCTTTTTGTTATCGGCCCTTGAGGAATGGCAACACGAAAATGACCGTTGTTGGCTGATACAAGAGCAGCCTTGAATCTGAAGGATTCGAACTCCTGAGACTTTTTCTAGACGTTCGTCGATGACCAAGCCTTCAATAGCTCTCATTTGACCCATTGGCTTGGAAATTGGAATGATTAAGGTGAAGGTTAATAACAAAGAGAACTTCATGTCGTTGGTTAAAAAACATAAGAATTCAGATGCGACTAACGATCATGTGGCAGCGCAGTTTGAGTTTTTGATTCCCTTCTGCTGGCCCAGTCGGAAAATCCTTTGCGGGACAGATTTAAACTTCACGAAGATGCGCTGCCTGATTTCCCTAACGTGTATCCTCTCTTCTTGTTACTCCTACAAAATTTTCCCCAAAGAAGCCCGCAGCTTTGTCTACAGCGGTGAAAAGCAGAATGCCTTTATACCTTAATCCCGGTCTGGTAAAGGAGTATCGAATCATCAAGCAGGCAAGTATCTACAATTTAGTGAAGACTCTTCACACCCATCAACAGTCAAAATAAAACTTTTTAAAAAGACATTATGGATATGGTGAGCCCGCGCTTGCGTCTTTGATTACTCTGGAGCAATTTCCGGTAGCCCTCTCCGATAGATATGAATTGATCAGGTAAGAGAAAATCAACCGGTTCACAAACACCAGGAATTATTAGTTGCCACCCGTTTGGTTCTGGGATATGTTTGTATTGAAGAAAAATTTCAACAAAAAGGCCGGACAGGCATTACTTGGCCGACTATTACGCTGATTTGGAAATCAATGACAGCTAATCTTCCCTGAAATGTTTATCATCCTGTCAAGTCGGACAAAAGTGGGCAAAATAAAGCTGCGTAAGCTGGAAAAGGCTAGGGGACCATTGAATAAAGAAGAGACACTGGAAATTGACCTTTCTCCATCCAGCATTGCAAATTAGCATTTTGCCGTCCGGTATAATAGTTGCACTTATGAAATTATCCCTAAATAAAGGTTCAATTTATTTTGACACACACATGACTCTAAAAAATCAGGGCGCCAGGATCAGATGCAATTTGAATGGTTCAATACATTAACAGAATCATTATCAGAATCATTAAAACAATTTTATTATTCCTTGCCATTTGTACACATTGAACAATTTCCGGGCTGGGGTACAAAAGGTGAATATGGTGAGCCGTTGAGCTATTGTGTTGCTACGGACGATGGCAAATTAAAAGGCTATGTAGTAGTCAGGGAGTTCAAAAGAATAGAAGCAAGAATTTTTCATGGTCCATTATGTAAAGATGTCGACGAGACAATTGAGATTATCCTGGAAGTAGTCAGGTATTATAAGTCAAAAAATTATCTCAGCCTGCAGGTTTTATTGGGAATGAATGTAGGCACCGAAGCCACTTATCTTCAATACACTTTATTCAAAAAACATCGGTTTAGCTGGCGTTTTGACAAGTTCAACAAGGGTACTCTCTTATTAAAGCTTTCTGATAAAACTGAAGAAGGGTTGCTAAAAACTTTTTCAGAAAATCACAGAAGGGCAATTAAAAAAAGCTTGGCGAATAACCTGGTCTGCAAGATCCTGCAAGGTCCCGGTGAAATTGATGAATTTGTAGGCGGGTATTGCGAAATGCTGGATCGCAGAAGAATGAACTCATCCTTTGAAAAATGCAGAAGAAAAATTTCCTCTATTTATGGATGGTTGAAAACAGAGAAAAACGGCTTTTTCATGGGCGTGTTTGAAAATGAAAAAATAGTAGGAGGGGTGCTTATTTTGTTTAGAGGAGAGATGGCAGAATATTATTGCGGATTTTCTTTACCCGACGAAAGAAAATTACCGATCAACCATGTTACATTTTATGAGGCTATGAAGTTGGCAAAAAAAGCGGGAGTTCCTTATTTTGATTTCGGCGGTTATTTTTTCCTGGCGGATGAAGATGACCAGATATTCGACATCAACAAATTTAAGAAGGGCTTTCACGGAGAATATTTCTTTTATCCCCCGATAATGTATTTTGATCTTAAGCCAATGGGAACAAGTGTCATTCGATTTCTGAAAAAAACAAGAGAAAAAATTTTACACAGATAAAAAAACGTAACAATGGCAATTATTTTTGACATTTCATGTAGATCTTCTCCTACAAGCTCGTACTAGAAATCTCTACAAGTATTAAGGAGTTTCCTCTACCTCTATTTTGCACGATTTAACATTACTTTGTGGTGCTTCATCTAATGTCCTACCACACTTAACTCTAAGTAATTTCTGCCGCGTCTTAACCTGCTTTAAAACTTACGTTCCGGGCCATTAATGGTTGAATGCCCGGAGAGGATTAGTATCATCCATATTAAACTAGGACTATGTCATATCGTATATGCTCTACAATTAGCCTGATTGTTTTGTTATATCTGGTTATCCTTTCATCATGTGTCGACGTGCACAAAGCAACTTATTTCAACGGCCTGCAGGATGGTGAAATAAAGTCAGTACCTCCGGAGGTTCTTCGGATCCAGAAGAATGACATATTGAGTGTTTCTGTCAGCAGTTTAAATAACGAGGCTTCAGCTATGTTCAATGCTCCCAATTTGCTTCCGGCAGCGTCACATAGCACTTATGGAGGAAACCCTTCGGGATCATATGGTACAACTTCTCAATTAGGTGGCTATCTGGTTAATGAAAAAGGTGATATTCTTTTGCCCATGATCGGGAGTGTGCATGCCGAAGGTCTTTCGACTAATCAATTGAGTGACAACATTGCGCAAATATTGTCTGATAAGAAATTACTGATTGATCCTATTGTCACAATTAACATCACCAATTTTAAGGTTACAGTCCTTGGTGAAGTTGGACATCCAGGGGTGATTTCTATTCCGAACCAGCAATTAACTATTCTCGAAGCGTTGGGCTTTGCAGGAGATCTCACCATTTACGGTAGACGTGACAATGTATTACTAATTCGCCATAAAGGTGAGGAAAAAATAATTCAGCATATCGATCTTAATGCAAAAGATATTCTCAGCTCTCCATTTTACAATTTGAAACCAAACGATGTTATTTATGTCCAGCCTAACAAGGACAAAGCAAGAAGTGTTGACAATTCAAGACAGTTAATACCTATTGCATTTGCGGCCTTGTCTTTCCTGATCGTCGTGACCAGCCTTGCCATAAATAAGCAATTATGAAAAGAATGAAAGTTTCAAAAAATGCCTTTGTTGAAAAGGCAGACACAGAGTTGCTTCAACGACTCTCGTTCCGTTACCTGCCTTACTGGCCCTTATTTCTTATAGCAATTATTCTCAGTCTGGCAGCAGCGTGGTTGTACCTAAAATATAAAACTCCTGTGTATGAAGTAACCGGATCGATCCTGGTAAAAGATCAAAAAAAAGGACTTGATGAATCAAAGGTGGAAGACGCTCTCAATCTCTTTGGAGAAAAGAAAATAATTGAAAATGAGATAGAAGTGATCCGGTCAAGATCCATCATTTCCCAGATAGTTAGCAACTTGAATTTGTATGCCACTATGGAAGAAGGATCGGAGTTTATCACTCGTCCGGCTTATCTTTCAAGTCCCGTCACCATTGAACTTGAAAAACCAGACAATCTCCTTCATGAAGCAAACAAGGTTAAATTCAGTTATAACGATTTTTCAAAAACTATTGTAACAGAAGACGGCACGACCTACCCTGTAGGACAATGGATTGATTCCTACTGGGGAAAAATTCGTTTTTTGAAAGACTCACTTAACCCGGCAAATGGAATTAATGCGGGAAAATCATTTTTCTTTTCTCTAACAAGTTTGCCCAAAGCCATCAACAAAGTTCAAAACGAGATAGAGATATCTTCTTCAAACAAATTATCATCGGTAATAAATATCAGTTACAAAGATCCCGTTCCCGCACGCGGCGAAGCCATTGTCAACGAGTTAATAAGAGTTTACGAACAAGCAGATGTCAATGACAAGAATTCAACAGCGAAGAACACCCTTGACTTCGTCGAAAAAAGGTTGCAGCTCGCCAGCAAACAGCTGGACGATATTGAAGCAAATGTTCAGAAATTCAGAACAGACAACGATGTCGTCGATGTTAGTCAGCAGAGCAATCAGTATTTACAGAATGTGGGAGAAAATGATCAAAAGCTGAGTGAAATGGATGTGCAGCTTTCTATCTTGGATCAAATTGAATCCTACATTCTTACCAAGCAGGACCGCCCTGGTCTGGTGCCAACCACGCTTGGTATCAAGGACGGAATGCTATCACAGTTACTTGATAAATTGTATGATTCTGAGATTCAGGTCGAAAAACTAAAACGAACAACAGCGGAAGATAATCCGATTATGGTTTCAGTTAGAAATGAAATCGAGAAAATCAAGCCAAGCATTCTTGAAAATGTAAAAAATCAGAGAAGCAGCATACAAGCCGCGAGAAACCAGCTTCTTTCAACCAGCTCGCATTACAATGCCATGTTGAACAGGCTTCCTTCGAAGGAAAAGGAACTGGCAAAGATCAGCAGGCAACAAAACATAGACAGAAGTATTTACTCATTCCTGCTTCAAAAGAAAGAAGAAGCAAGTCTCGCCTTTAATGCCGCCGTCTCAGGCAGCAGGATCATAGACAGGGCGCAATCATCAACAGCGCCGGTGAGTCCTAAGGCATGGATGGTCTTTTTAATCGCTTTGATCTTACCCGTACCTCTTTTTGCATGTGCCATAGATGCCAGGGAGCAGTTGTCCAATAAGATACTGTTCAGGCGCACAATAGAAGAATTGACCGTGATCCCGGTCATTGGAGAATTGGGTTATGAAAAAGCGAAAAGTTTGCTAGTCGTGTCAAATAACAGACGGACAGCGGTCACAGAACAGTTCAGGAATCTCCGCAATTCGGCTGTTTCAAATTTGTCAAAAGTAGGAGGCAAAACAATCATAGTCACCTCTTCTATAGCGGGAGAGGGGAAAAGCTTTGTTGCAATTAACCTGGCTGTGGTCATGGCCCAGGCAGGGAAAAAAACGGTGTTGATTGAAGCCGACATGTACAAACCGAAGCTGGGTTCAGTCTTTCATTTGAAAAATAGTTACGGGTTAAGTGAAGTTTTGCAATCGGCCAATCACCCCATGTGGTTTTCTGCCATCCACCGTTCATCCATCCATGATAATCTCTTTTTTATTCCATCGGGAACAGCGCCGGGTATGAACCCGTCGGAGCTTTTGATGAGCGACAACTTTGGAATTTTGATGAAAGAACTGGCAAATGGGTTCGACATCATTATAATCGATTCCGTTCCCGTCAAACCTGTTCCTGACGCATTCACCATCAACAGGTTTGCAGATATGACACTTTTTGTTGTCCGCCATGGAGTCACGCCAAAAGAACAGGTATTGATAATGGATGAAGACATCAAAATACAGAATTTAATAAATATAAATATTGTATTTAATGGAATCAAAAGAAGAGGAATGGCCACTTCAGGATTTGGCTATTCATTCGGTTATGGTTTTGAAAGTAAGGAGGGCTACGGTTACTATAGTAAGGGAAAACAAAGGCCGTCAGTCTTAAAATAATGTGGAGCATATTGCTCATTTGGTTCGAAGAAATCTATTGCACTTATGTTATGTGAGTGGATTTGCGAAGCATTGCACTGAAACGATTTAATGATTAAGGCATGGAGAATTTATTTAATTGGTATGCACTTTATACAAGGCAGAGCTGGGAAAAAAAAGTAGCGGATCTTTTGACGGCTAAAAGCATTGAAAATTATTGCCCTCTTAACAGAGTATATCGTGAATGGAGCGATCGAAAAAAAATAATTTCAGTTCCATTATTTACTTCTTATGTATTTGTGAGGATCGATAAAAAAGACCAATTTCAGGTGCGGTCTACACCGGGAGCGATAAATTTCGTCTATTGGTTGAAGAAACCCGCAATCATTCGGGATGACGAAATTGCCCTGATAAAAAAATTCCTTGGCGAATATGAAAATGTGCAATTGGAAAAGATAACAGTCCAGAATGGAGAGACCGTACGTGTAACGAACGGGGCACTGAGGGGCCAGGAAGGCATTGTCATGTCAGCTTCCGGTAAAATGGTCAAAGTTAAATTACCTTCCCTGGGATTTATGATGATGGCCGAAGTCAATTCATCTGATATCGAATTTTTAAAGCAAAAAGCGGTCTGACCATTCAGGAATCCCTTTTCCTGATAGGCCTTTCGAGATCACAATTGGTCGCGCGAAGTTTTATAATTCTGCTATGCAACTCTTGATCACATTAGCAGCCTTTACTTTAATTTCATTTTTAGTTTTTTTTCTATTCAACAATCACTCCCGTGAGTCGTATTTGATTTTCAATGCCTATTTTCTTCCCTTAATGAGCCTGGGGGTGACACCCCAGGCACTTGGCGGACTTCAGGTTTTTGACGTGTTGGCTTATTTCGCCTTTTTTTTCTTCATTAAGGATTTTATCCGGACGTCCAATGGAAACAGGGTCTACTCTTATCTATTCATCTTTCTGATGGTGGTGTTACTGGCCGGCAGCCTTCATTCCGAATTTTTGAGTAATTCGCTATTTTCTATTTTATCTATTCTGCCCATATTTATCTTCTCCAGGTTATTGTTAAAAGAGCTTTCCGTGAATCCCGCCCTGACGAAAAAAATGATTCGTGCATTTCAACTTTCATTTTTTATTGCTGTATTTTTCATTGGTATGCAGATGATTGAAGGAACGCAATTCACGTTCTACCGGGAACTCAATCCTAATGTGTCCGACGAAGATGATGGTACCCGATATCCAGGCTTTTTCATGGATTCGCAAATGAATTCCCAATTCCTGGGCATGCTTAGTTTCTTGTTCCTCATAAACTTTAAGAATATCTCAAAACCGACATTTAAAAACTATTTTCTTTTCTGTCTGGTTGTTACTTCGATGTTTTTTTCCGGAGGTCGTTCCGGGTTTTTTGGCGTTGTTGTTGGCTTTTGTTTTCTTTTAATTTGGTATGGCTGGAAAATGAGGTATTTTTTTGGCATTGCCGGATTGGCAGTGATCGGCCTGCTACCTTTTCTAAAGGATTCATTCATTCTTTTCCGACGCATGAATACCTTTGATGACTCCTACCAGTTCCGCGCCTATATTTGGAAGGAAGCCTATGATATTTTTCAAAACCACAAATTATTAGGGATTGGCGCGGGGAACTATAAGAATTACATCGATCGTCATTCTGTCGACCAATACTATGTTCTCAAGGATAATACTATCTTGTTACTTGATCAGCCTGAGAACGGCTATCTTAAGATTTTAACCGAATTTGGTGCCATCGGGTTCTTCCTTTCTTTTTTACTGATCGTAATACCAGTTATAAAAGGAATCCATATCCATCTTAAAACAAAAGCTAATCATGTAGCCATTTTTTCAATAGCTTCCATCATCTGCTTCTTAGTTTCCTTTAATTCCCTATACACTTTATCCGACAAAAGAATTGTAACCCTATTGACTTCACTGATCTGTTTCGTAATTAAATCGAGTTCCATTCCTTCCCTCACAAAAGAAAATACTCTTTTTCCCGTGCTTCGAAATCCATTTTCAACATGATTCCTTATTTTATAAAAAGAATAGGTCCTTGGTCTAATTCGGGACTGATGCGCAATAGCTTTTGGGGCCTGGCTGCGAGTGCATCGCAATCGCTCTTAATGAATCTGCTCTTTGTGATTCTCGCGAGAAAATATACTACGAGTGATTTTTCATATTTTCTTATCGCAAATTCCGTCTACTTGTTTTTGGCTACCATTTCCAATCTGGGCCTGGGGCAATGGTTCATGCGTGAAATCGTAACCGCTAACGACGGAGATGTGATCATAGGTAAGTTTTTGAAACTGCAACTATACTGCGGATTCGGTTTCTATTTAGCTAATGTTTTACTTTCTTTCGCACTTTATTCCAACCACGAAATTCGTCTGCTGACTGCCTTGGTGGGAATAAATATCGTTTTTGATAACATCATATATGTCATCAAATGTTTGAATATTGCGAAATCAGCACAAAATATTACATTCAAGATCATTGTGGTCGACTCTGCTCTTAAATTTCTGATGGTTCTGCTATTGCTCTTTTTTCCTTTTTCGATTATCGCTTTGTCCGCAGGATTGATTGGCATCAGATTCCTGACGGTGAACCTCTTTTTAAAATACGGTTCAAGGAAAACACTTGATTTGAGAGTGCTGTTGTCGAATAAGATATCGCTCAGCGAGGTAAGACAGATTGTTCTTGGCAATTGGCCTTTTCTTGTGATAGGAAGTGTCTCTGTGGTCTACTGGCGAATCGGTAACATCATTATTTCCAAAATGCTTTCTCTTTTCGATATCGCAGTTTACGAAATTTCTTTTCGCATATTTTCTATTTTTCAAATGTTGCCAATTATCGTGTCAGCCTCGCTGTTCCCTCATTTGGTCGCCTTATATAATAGGGGTGATAAAGTGAAATTCAATGCCTGCTACAGGAGGTATTTTTATCTCTTCTGCCTTTATGGATTATTTGTATATACATTCATGTATTCATTTTCGGAGCCGGTTATCCCAATTATTTTTGGTCAGAAATACATAGCAGCACCCGAATACACCAGGCAAATGTTTCTTACCATGCTGCTTTTCCCGACAGGGATTTTGCAGGCCACGGTTCTCATTTCGATGAAACTTGAAAAAGCCGATATGATAATAAACATCATCAGTCTTATCGTGGTTGTTGTGGCGATCCTGGTCGGACTCGCGTTCTTTCGATTGCTCATCGTTGTGAATATTTCGATTTTTATTTCCTTTTTGCTGTTTCATATTTGCCAGGACTATATTCTTATTAAAAGAGGGGTGCTAACTTTTAAAGGAGTTATCAGTTTTTATTGTTTCACTACCGCCTTTGTCCTCAGCTATACTCTTTTGGCCCCAAAATTTCGTCCTGTCATATTTTTTGCTATCGTGTGGGTGCTTGTTGCCGTTATTTTAGCAATTACTCAAAAATTTAAGGCCGGTAGATCATCATCAACCGTTGTTGAAATGCGCGCATAACATTATTTGGATAGCAATGAAAATATTTTATCTCTCCTCAATTGACGTGATCGATACTGACATGAATGTTTTGCCACACCTTGGCAAAAAGCATCAAATTACTTTTGGTTTGCTCATACCGAAATCCAGCCGCGGCTATTGGGAAAAAGAGGTGAAGCAAATCATAAAGGAAAATACCGTTATAGAGTTTAAGATAGCTCATTTGAAATATCGAAGAAGAAGCCCAGTGAATATCCCTGTTTATATAAAACTAATCCTGGCTATCCGGAAAGGCAATTACGATATTATTTATTTGAACGATTTTGAAGACATCTATTTCAGGACATTATTCGCAGCTTTCATCAGCAAAGATAAGGCTATTTACGGCATCCATGATGTTGTGCATCACAGTGGTTGGAGAACGAATTTGTTACTTAGGGAAACCAAGAAGATATTTCTTAAGAAGTTCAATACCGTACTGACTTTTTCAAGATCAGAAGGGAAACAGGTTGAGTCAAAATGCAGCCGTGTCTTTGCTGTGCCAATGGCTTTAAAAAATTTTGGCGAAAAGCTCTCCGTGAAAAAGGATTACGATACTATTCAATTTTTATTTTTTGGCAATATTGAGCGTTATAAGGGATTGGACTTTCTGATCAGTGTGATCAAACGTCTGTCTTTAAAATATGACAATTTCCAGTTGAAAATCGCGGGCAGGTGTAATGAATGGCAAAGGTTATATGAATCGGCAATTGCAGACGACAAAAGCATCGTTGCAGATATTAGGTTTATACAAAATGAGGAAATTCCTGCCTTATTTGCCTCAGCTCATTACCTGATCCTGCCCTACAAAGATGTAACCCAAAGTGGTCCTTTGATGATCGCTTATTACTATGACGTCCCTGTTATAGCAAGTGACCTTGACGGATTTAGAGAATATGTCGAGGAAGGCACCACGGGCTTCATTTTTGAGGCCGGAAATGAAACTCAGTTGGAAGAGGTTCTGGAAAATTCCATTCTTAGAAAAAAAGAAGCATACGATGAGTTGGTCGGCAATCTAAAAGCATTCGTTTCAAAGAACTATTCTTCCGAAACAGTCGCGTCGAAGTATGACGATATTTTTCAGAGAGTTTTCGAAAGCCAATCCACCTAAAATATAAAATCATGTCTTTCTTTCAATTTGTTTTCCAGGACTGGAAAGCGAATAAATCAAATTCAAAAGGAAGGATCATCCTGGTTCTTTTCAGGATCGCCAATTTTTGTTCAACGCGGAGAATATATTTCTTCATTGGGATACCTTATTTAATCTTTTACAGGATCCTGGTTGAGTGGTTCTTCGGCATTGAAATTCCATGGAATGTAAAAATTGGCCGGAACCTCGCTTTATATCACGGACAATCCCTTGTAATGAACAAAGATGTGGTGATAGGTGAGAATTGTACGCTGAGGCATTGCGTCACGCTTGGTCACAAACAGTTAAAAAACGGAGGTTTCAGCGGATCTCCTGTTATTGGAAATAATGTGGACATCGGTAGCAATGTTTGTATAATAGGAAAAATTCATATCGGCAACAACGTGAAAATAGGTTGTGGCTCCGTGGTAACGAAGAGTGTCTACGATGATCAAACTGTCGCCGGGAATCCTGCAGTTCCCATAATCGGGAGGGAAAAAGATGCTTTTAAAATGCCGGCTGATCAATTAATAAGCAAAAATGAACTTAAATGAAAGTGTTAATTGGAATTAACCCAAAGGGCCACATTCACCTGGCAACGGATGAGCTGGAGGGATTGAACAGGATTGGCATGCAATGCAGATCTATCAGGTATGGAAGAAAAGATTATTCAGTGAAAGGCCCCGCAGCGAGAATGCTCGATGCAGTGCTAAATTCATTCAATATCATTTCAGCACTGTACAAGATGGCTCCGGATATTTTATACCTGAACTCACGGCTTGAGCCCGTTGCTTCCATCAGAGATTTTATTACTTTGTTTTTGATAAAATGCTTCTACTATAGAAAACTGAAGGTTGTAATAAAATCGCATGGTTCTGATTTGTCAGTTTTGCAAAGCAGGTCCATTTTGTATAAATGGGTAATCATTCCTTATCTCACCCGCCATGTTGATCTGTGGTTATTTCTATCCCGTGAAGAGCGGGAATCTGTGAGCAGGTACAATGCGCGCATGGCCGAAAAGATATCTATAACCTGCAATATTATTGAGCCTTCCAGGCACATTTCCAACACCAGTTTCAAAAACAAATACAACCTGAACCACGACAGCATGAAAATTCTTTTTATTGGCCGGGTTGTGTACGAAAAAGGTGTTTTTGATTTTTTAAAAGCCATTCCGCTGGTGGATAGTAAAGACAAATGTGATTTTATCCTCGTTGGAGATGGCGAAGATTTTGACAAGGTGAAGCAATTAGCTGACGACATCGGAGTAACACCTTACGTGAGATTCCTGGGATGGGTTGAACAGGGGGAAGCCGAGAATTTTTACGGCAGTGTTGACATCCTTGTCTATCCGACGTTTTATGGTGAAGGTTTTCCGATGGTAATTTTCAAGGGTGTTGCTTCCGGATTGGCAATTGTCACTACAAAGATCCGTGCCGCCATTGATCATTTAAGTATGCCGGAAAATGTTATCTGGGTTGAGCCAAAAAATGAAACTCAAATTGCCCATGCGATCGATTTACTGATCAGGAATGATAAACTCAGGCAAAGCATGAGCACTAATAATAAGAGACTTGCAACACAATTTTCCCGCGATAAGATTTGCTATGAGATGAACGAGGTCTTTATGTCGCTTTAAGCATGATGAAGAAATCTAAAAATTATAAATGTTCAAAAAAGATTCCTTATGTCCATAGTAAAACGACTTAAAAAAGTTAGAAATGAATTTCTAAGAAAAGTTAAGTACAGGAGGTACTCTATTGGCAAGGGTTTCTCTTCAGGGATGCGTGTAAGGTTATGGGCCAGACGAAAATTGGTGATTGGCAAGAATTTCTATATCGGCAGAGATGCCTTTATCGAAGCGGATGCCATTATCGGCGATGATGTTATGTTTGGCAATCGCGTCGCAGTTATCGGCAAATACGATCATAACTATCAACAAATTGGCACGCCGACCAGGCTTTCTTTGCAAATGAGGGATGCTGATTACAATTGGAAAGGGATCGACCTGATGACCATAATAGAAAACGATGTTTGGGTAGGATACGGTAGCACAATATACAGTGGTGTGAAGATTTGCGAGGGAAGTATTATTGCGGCCGCCAGTTTGGTCATCAAAGACGTTGACCCCTATTCAATTTATGCCGGATCGCCCGCAAGAAAAGTAAAGGACAGGTTTAATACGGTGGAGGATCTTCATAAACACCTTGAACTGGTAAAATCCAAATACTGCGGTATTCTGTAGATATTCTTTTTAGAAAAGAATCAGAAATATGCGAAGAGGTAAATTAATTCATTTCGCTCTCTCGGTGGGAGCCTACTCTGCATTTGTTCCAAACATCATTGAACTTGCCAGGCAAAGATTGTCATCAAATGTGTGTGTTGCAAACGTCCACATGTTTGTAGAGGCGTGGCTTGACCAGAACTTTGCAAAGGTTATCAATAGTGCCGACATCATTACTCCTGACGGCAAACCACTTACCTGGGGAATGCGAATCTTGTATGGTATCAGGCAGGAAAGAGTCGCTGGAAGCGATATTCTGCCAGAATTACTACATGAATGCGAAAAGCAAAATTTGTCGGTTTTTTTTTATGGCGGTTCGCAAGATTTATTAGATGAAACATCCAGCTTTCTCAAAAATAAATACCCTCGGCTGGAAGTAGCCGGCTTTTACAGTCCACCATACCGGGAATTGACGGATGATGAAAATGCGGAGATTGTAAAAAAAATAAATGACGCGGCTCCGAACATTGTTTTAGTTGTACTGGGATGCCCCAAACAGGAAAAATGGTCGTCCTATATGAAGGGAAAGATCAATTCACTCATGATAGGTTTCGGAGGTGCGTTGCCCTTACTCGTCGGCGTACAAAAAAGAGCGCCTCTATGGATGCAGCGCTCGGGACTGGAATGGTTATATCGGTTATCGGTGGAACCAAGGCGGTTATTCAAAAGATATGCAGTGACTAACACACTTTTCATATACCTGCTGACTAAGGAATTTTTGCGCATAAGAATATTTGGGCATCCGTCTCAATTTAATATAGTTTAATTCTTCAGTGAAATTTCCAAACACATGCATAGAAAATCATTGCTTTTGATACAGTGGCTTTTAGTCGGACTTGATGTTTTGTCGCTCAATGTGGTTTTTTGTTCGGCCTGTTATCATTTTCAGCAGCAGTTTGTGAAGGGATTAACTTTCTATTACGCTTCATTTATGTTCTATTTGAACATTGCGTGGCTGTGCATTGCGCTTGTTGCAGGTCAATATAAAGAGAAAAGCATTGCATTCTTCGAAATTTTCGCCAGACGATCGCTTCGGGCTTACCTGCTTTTTGTGCTGTTTGGACTGATGTACTTGTTCTTTTCTAAACAGGTATATATTTCAAGATTATTTACCATAGTGGTGCTTCTTAGTTTTGCGCTGGCTCTAGCGTTTAACCGCTTTTTGTATATTTTCATCTGTAATTACTACAAGAAAACCGGAAGCGTCCTCGATAAGATTGTGATCGTAGGTTATAATGAGGTGTCAAAAAAGCTGGCAGCCTATCTTGAGAAGGATTTGCTGAGCAAATGTATTGTTGGTTTTTGCGATTCGCCTGAAAATGTGAAGGAATTGTCTAATTATCCTATCCTCGGTAATGTTGACGAAGTGGTTAGTTTATGCAAGCTTTATGGAGTGGCAGAAATATATTCTACCATTGCGCCACGACAAAATCCAAAGATCTATCGGCTGATCAAAGATGCGGATTTTAATTGCATACGGTTTAAGGTAGTTCCAGATCTTAATCAATTTATTTCGCGCCTCGGCCAAATAGATTTTTTGGGTGACCTGCCTGTGATATCTCTTCGACACGAACCTCTGGAGGACACCGGTAACCGAATAAAGAAAAGGCTATTTGATCTTGTTTTCAGTTCTGTCGTGACTCTATTTTTATTGAGCTGGCTTTTTCCTCTCATCGCCATATTCATAAAACTCAGTTCCAAAGGCCCGGTTTTTTTTGTTCAAAAAAGAGCGGGAAGGAATAATAAGGTGTTTAATGTTCTTAAGTTCCGCACTCTTAAATGTCAACGAGGTGTAGAATCCTTCAAGCAAGTCAGCAAACATGATAACAGGGTTTTTAAGTTTGGGCGGTTTCTGAGAAGAACAAGCATGGATGAGATGCCGCAGTTTTTGAATGTGCTTGCTGGCCAGATGAGTGTATGCGGACCTAGGCCGCACCCATTTCAATTAAATGATGCCTACAAAACCGTTGTTGATAAATATATGGTGCGGCAGTTTTTGAAACCCGGTATTACGGGCTGGGCGCAGGTTAACGGTTTTCGGGGAGAAACAGAAAATAAAATGAAGATGGCAAAAAGAATCGAAGCAGACCTCTGGTATCTTGAGAACTGGAGCTTTTGGCTCGATGTGAAAATAATATTTCTCACTATTTTCAATATGGTAAAAGGAGAGGAGAATGCTTTCTAAATTCTTTACGTTCCTGGCATTTTTCATTGTTTGCGCACCTTATTTTCTCAAGGCAACCAACTATTTTTTTTCTTCAACCATCGGAGATGATTCAAGAAATAGCATGACGGCGCAATATCCAAATACGCCCTGGAAGACAATTGACAGATTGAATGCCTTTTTTAGCTCCCTGAAACCAGGGGATTCAGTATTTTTTAAAAGAGGGGACACATTCCAAGGCACTATCAGAATAACAAAATCGGGGTCGCTCTCATTTCCCATTGTTTTCACCGCTTACGGATCCGGCCCGATGCCTGTTGTGTCGGGGCTTATTTCTCTTTCATCATGGCGGGAAACCTCTGGAGGTATTTACAAAACTGGTTATGCTTTGCATTCGCCCGTGCTAAAAATGCTTTTGCTGAATCGTATCCAGCAGCCCCTAGGCCGTGAACCTAATGCAGGATATCTCACTTACAAATCACATGTAAATAATCTTTCGATTATTGGCGACCAATCGAAGAAGCCAGGCTGGCAAGGTGCACAAGTTGTTATTAGAAAAAACCGTTGGATCATTGACAAAGGTGAAATTATTTCGATCAAAGGAGACACAATAGAGTATTCCGGTGGCAGCAAAAATTTGCCTACCGACGGGTATGGTTATTTCATTCAAAATGATCTGAGAACATTGGACAAGCCAGGTGAATGGTTTTTCGATCTGTCAAAAAAAGAAGTCTATGTTTTTTTTGGCAACAAAAAGCCAGGAGATTTTAAAGTGGATGTTAGTGATCGCGACTTCCTCGTCATCATCAACCATCAACGATTTCTCAAATTTGAGAACCTGTCATTTGAAGGTCCAGGTGTCAGCTGTTTTAAGATTTTGAATTCGCCCTATGTGTGGATCCGACATTGCAATATTGATTTATCTGCAGCCGATGCTATTGATGCATCTGGATCTTCTTATCTCAACATCGAATATTGTCAAATTGACCATTCTCTGAATGACGCGATCAATTTGGATATGGGTTGCAGGTTTGCGACATTAAGATATAACTTAATCAGAAATACGGGATTATTGCCCGGTATGGGAGAAAGTGGCACGGGCTCCTACCAGGCGGTTTCCATTTTTGGAGATAACAGCATGGCAGAATTCAATGAAATCGACAGTACCGGGTATAACGCCGTCTATTTTGGTGGCAATTCTACAACGGTAAAGAATAATCGAATCGACTATTTCTGCACTGTCAAAGATGATGGTGCTGCTATCTATGTGGGCGATTGGAATGTTACAAGGCAAAAAAAAATAACCGGTAATATTATTTTTAACGGCATCGGCGCATCGCTGGGAACCAAATCATTTAATACATCTTCACAGGCGGAAGGAATTTATATTGATGACAATAGTTCCGGTGTAGAGATTCAAGGTAATTCAATTTCAAAATGTCCTGATGGAGGAATAAAAATACATAACGCCCATGACGTGTACATTGAAGGCAATACCTTATTCGATAATGGGAACCAGCTATTGATTGCAGAGGATACTTTTTCTTCCCATAGTCCCGTGCGAAATATTGTTAGCAGAAAAAATATTTTCTTCTGCAAATCATCCGGACAATTATGCCTGAACATGATATCAACAGCTGATGATCTTGATTCATTCGTCAGCATGGAAGACAACATTTACTTTCGACCTAAAGGAAACAACGTAGCGATCACGCTAGTATCTAAAATATGGTCTACATCTAGTACAACCAGTAACTTTTCTTTGTCTGAGTGGCAGGAGAAGCATCGGCAGGAAAAACGATCAAAACAGATTCTGGCGAGCGACCTGCCGCAACCTGAAGTTTATTTCGAGTGCAATTCTTCTCAAGCGGCCAGGACCATTTCCCTGAAGGGAACTTATGTTACGCCAGGTGAGCTGACCAGGTCAAATACCTTTAAATTGGAACCCTATCATTCAGTCCTCTTAATAAAAGATTTATAATGGTTTTTCAGATTTCAGGTTACTGCAGGCTGTTTATTGCTTGATGAATGGGATAGTCTGTTTTTGTATCGGGCCCTGTAAAAGAATTACATACCATCCGGCAGGCCAGTTTGTTGCATCGACAGTTGTATTCGCATTTGTGAGGTAATGTGAATAGATAAGCCTTCCAGTGGCATCAAAGACCTGGATGAAAATTTTATCGACGCCACTAAATCCAGTTGTCACCACCATTTGGTTGTGAACAGGGTTAGGTAAAACTGTTGCCTGACCGATGCCCTGTTTACCATTATTTACATAAATAACACTGCTATAAGAAATGCCAGGGCCATTGTCAAAAATTCTCAAGCGGTAAAAATTCAGCCCATTGACCGGGTGTTCATCCATTAACTGATAAGAGGTTGATGAACCAGCATTTTTTTCTACCGTTCCCAACCTGGCAAACGAAGAACCATCTACGCTTTTTTCCACTTCAAATGAGTCCAAATTATCGTCGTGCGTATATTGCCAAAATAATTTGTTGTAAGGGCCCACTGCCATAGCTGACCATTGTGTAAGGTCTGAAAGCGGCAGCGTCGCGCCTTCAACCAGGAAAGCGCCAATATCGGATTGAGTCCTCAAGCGCCCGTCATGATCAGTCATCGGTGCATCATTGCTGGTACCGGTCCCCACCGCAATACTACCCGGTTGCAAGTGAAAATCTGCAATCAACGGATTCATAGATGCCTTCACAAATCCAGGGTTGCCAACAACGGTGTTTGTTCCGTAAGGGTTTGCAGTTGCCGCATTTGCAGTCCACAGGTTGTGGTCGACAAAAATATTGGTTGAATTATATTGTCCAATTGGCTGGATCGCATCATGAGGATTGGAAATATTATTTACAAATGAAACATTACCGGCATTTATCGCAGAAAGCTCGGGAGCGGTTGCCAATTCTGAAGTTTGGCAATTGAAGTAAACTGTGTTATTGGCGGCAACAACATTGTCTGACGAATAAACGTGTATGCCTCTGCCGCCATTTCCAAATACCAAATTATTGGCAATGTAGGTGGAACTTTTGTAGGCCCCTAGAGTTGAACCGTTTTGAGTGTTCCTGGAATCATCGATTATGATACCATTGCCATCAGTAATAGAGCCCACAGCAAAAAAAGGAATGAAATTTCTGTTGTTATAGCAGGTGTTATTGACAATTGAATCCTTTGTACCAATGTACGAATCAGAATTCCAGAGTTGATAGAGTGAAATTCCGCTTCCATCATAAGGGCTGTACCATGCGCATTCCGAAACTGTGTTATTGCTGATGACGATATAGTCTACCTGATTGCCCCCGATGCCGCCACCTCCGCATTTTTTTACTGTGCAGTTCCTGATAGTAATATGATGTGGGTGTTTGTTCGGATCGTTATAGGCCACCTGAGCGGTTATTCCGCTACCGGATGTTAAAGGGTTACTCGTATTGTTTTGTTGCGACTGTGCGTAGGAGAGCGCTATGTTGTCATTATTGCCAATGACTGTAAAGCCGTCAATTATTATATAGGAAGATCCCGATAAAGAAATACCAGACCAGTTAGAGGAAAGCTGAATGACCGGCGTGTGACCTGGGTAGTTTTTAAAAACAATCCACTTCGACGAAGTTCCCTGTTTACCAATGTCCATTACGAAGGTGCCGTATGCCTGATTGGTGTAGGTCCCATTCATGACTAAAACAGTGTCGCCTGGTTGAGCAATATCTGCTCCTTGCTGGAGTGTTTGGAAAGCGGTAGCCTCGGATAAACCATTTGAGTTGTCTCCGGAAGGACTAACATAATACACAGTTGATGCAGCTGTCTTCGCTAATAGCAAAAGAAGTAACAGCAGTAATGGATGGCGGTTCATTACATGGCGTTTGGTTACGAAAAGCAGTTGTTGTTTACCTCAATAGAGATTCAAACTTGTAATTTCAGTTTTAGAGTTTGAAGTCGTGGTTCGTTTCGAGGGAGTGTAGAGGAGTTTTACCAAAGATTATGCCACTATGAATAGTGTGACTATTTTTCCACGGATGACAAAGGTAAAAAAATACTCTTCTAAAAAACAAGAATTATTTCCATATTTTTCTTTTTTGAAAGAAACAGATCGGTTGCCTTGACGACAAATCCGTATCGTGTTTGTTTGTCGTTTTTTATACTACAGCAGAGCCATAGTTTATGCTATACAAATATGAGATTAATCACTACTTATGAATAAGTTCATCTAAAATAAATTGCGCGTTCTATAAAATTGTCATTAGAAACTAACCGATCGTTGCCAAAAGTTCTAATTATAGACGACAGTGAACTGTTTGGGAGCAGGCTGAAAGAACTGCTTTCAGACATTCAGTCAGTTGAAGTACTGGCCCAGGCAAGATCGGCGAAAGAAGGTTTGGCTGTTCTCGAAATGTCGGATCCCGACATCATTTTCCTGGATATTCAACTGCCTGATGCAAGTGGTGCGACAATCTTGCCGATCATCAGAGAAGTAAAACCTAAGGTAAGTGTGATTGTTCTCTCTAATTTAGACACCGACCTGCAAAAGCTTCTCTTCCCTCGATCAGGCGGAGATTATTATCTCGACAAATCGAAAGGAATTTTCAAAATTCCTGAAATTATAAATAAGATTATTAACGCAGAACAGGTTCCTGAGACCATATTTCCTCTTCAAGGAAGAGCTAATTCATATTACAAGAATGTCGTCGCTACTGCAGGCTAATGGTTCGATCTAAATGGAGATATTCTTGAAGCTTCATTGAAGAAACGCAGGCACCGACTGGTTTACCGGGAAAAATAAAATAAAGATCGTTGCAGAAAATGCAAATTAGAAATACGCACAGCTGTGGGCAGGATGTCCTCATTATTACTACTTTAGAAAGGAACAATCTTTGCATCGTAATTAAAGACACTGATATTGGCATAGGTAATGAGGAAGACGCAGATAAGCTCTTTAGCACTTTCATACACCGGACTCAGGTTCTCAAATCGCACGAAGGACCAGTTTAGGGACTTTCTCTTACAAACAAATTTTAGCTTCAATGCGGGAGCATAAATGTTGAGAGTGATCTCGGCAAAGAAGCTGTTCAGATGATTTTACCAACATCGGGAGGCTGAAATACTTATTGCAGAAGATAATCCAGCAAATCTGAAATTGCCCGAAGATTTGTTGTACACCGTAGCGGTGTTTAAATTTATCCAAAAAGCCCTCCTGCGCTCATCTTGATGGATGTTGCCCTGCCCGGGGAGATGGGAACAACCCGTCTGTTAAGAAAGATCCAGCAACCAGAAATATTTTTATCGTTGCAGTTATCTCAAGTACGATGAAGGGTGATTGTGAAAAATTGTTAGCCGATAGCTAGACTTTCAAACCTATTTAAACACGTCCCTTTGTAACCTGAATTAAAGAATATCGTGCTTAATCAATTTATTGATTAGTGATGCGAGATATTGATGATTATGCCTGAAATTAGTCATATTCTGAATCGTTTTGATGTTCCTTTTTTCTCCCTCGACAAGAAGAGTGCTATCACTTACTTGAACAAAAAGGCCGGGGAATTCTTTGGTTGCAATTTGCAAGAAATGATCGGCAAAAAAATAGATGAGATCCCCCAATCTTCATTCTTTCGCAGCTTCGCAAACATCTACCAGGAAGCTTTGACCGAACAACGATCGGTTTGCGTGCAAAATTATTATAGCGAAAAGTCCGTCTGGCTTCAACATCTTATTTATCCATCTGAAGATGGATTGACAGCCTGTGTCATTGATATTACAAAAAGTGAAAAAGTGCGGGAAGAAGAAAGAATCAATCTTTCCCGTGAGATACATGATGAATTGGGACAGCAGCTAACGGCTTTGATGATGGATATTGCATGGCTCGATAATCAAATGGGGAAAAAGGAACCACGCATACGAAAAAAAATTGACGACATCAACGACCTCTTGAATATCACCGTGGAGACGCTGAGGAAAATTTCAACTGACCTGCATCCCCAGATCTTGGATGACCTGGGCCTAATTGCAGGACTTGAATGGCAAAATCGCCAATTTGAAAAAAGTTCGGGCATTGCCGTGCAGTTCCAATGCGGCATAGCGAATCCTGCTTTTCCATCCAGCATAGCTATTTGCCTATTCAGGATTTACCAGGAGTCTTTGACCAACATTGCGCGTCACGCTGAAGCTCAAATGGTCTCGACTGCATTGGAATGGAAGGACGACGGCATTTTGCTAAACATTACGGACAATGGCAAAGGATTCAACACGGAGGTGGCAAGGCTTAAAGGAAGGAGCGGGCTGGCGATTATGAAAGAAAGGGCAATGCAGGTTGGCGGCCAATGGAGGATTAACAGCGAGCCCAACAAAGGAACCAGTATTACGGTACACATACCTAAAGCAGCTTCCCATGATCAGTATAATAATAGCTGATGATCACGCCGTGGTAAGGGAAGGACTCAAAAGGATTCTTCTTGAGGAGTATAGTTTTGCGTTAATAGAAGAAGTGAAGGACACAGAAGAGCTTATTAGCGCAGCTATGAAGGGCAATTGGGATATGGTGATCTGCGACCTTTCTATGCCTGGTAGAAGTGGATTGGATGCTCTTCACCAGATAAAAAAAATCTTCCCCAAATTACCAGTTTTAATTCTTAGCATTCATCCGGAGGAAGAATATGCTGTAAGAGCTTTAAAAGCAGGTGCTGCAGGATATCTCACCAAAAATGTTGCACCAAAAGAGCTGATCAGCGCGGTTCAAAAAGTATTAAACGGGAAGATTTTCATATCACAATCGTTCGCTGAAAAATTGGCAACAGACATTGCCCAGGAAAGTGGTAAAGCTCCTCATGAAATACTTTCTGACCGTGAGTTTGATGTGCTCAAATTGATTTCTTCGGGAAAATCAGTTTCGGAAATCGCAGAGCAGCTTTCGCTGGGTATTACTACCATAAGCACTTACAGGGTCAGGATACTAAAGAAGATGCGAATGAAGACCAACGCTGATCTGATGAGATATGCCCTGGATAATAGGTTAATTTAATCTCTTCGAATCTGGTTGATTCTTGAATCAATGTCCACTGGGCTGTTTACGTTTATGGTTCACATTCGCGGGCGGTCGGGCTATGATATCCGTTAGTCTGCCAGGCCAAACCTGATTTCTCATATTGATTTGAGAAAGACAACCAGTATTGCAAAGATGAAGCGAGGTATTCGCAGGTTGTTTGCGATGAGTATGGGGTTGAGTTATGTTTCATTCGTTATCAAATCTGGAAAGCGCCCAGGAATGGAACACACAATCAACTTGTATTAAATTGTCTAAAGATTGCCACCGGGATGTTTCAGGTCACTGTATATTTGCTTGTAAGTAATCTTCTTGTTCTAACTCAACCTGTCTCTTATCTATTTTACCAACATTTGACCCTATTAGAAATATAGAACGAGCTTCCCAGTCATGGTTGATCATCTATATTTCGCCTATAGGCCACCTTCTTCAATGATCGTGGCCTTTATTATTGTGGAAATAACATTGCAATAATGATAAAAAGCTTTGTTCATTAACTACATCGGTTGTCCAATTTTCATAACAGCCATGAACTTCCATATTGTTTTGAGTCAATGGCGCTCTAAATTTGGGCCTTATCGAATTATATTTTCTGCCAGTCTTAAAATTGCCGTCCATTTGTTGCGCGCAAGTGCAAAAATTAAGAAACAAAAAAAATATAGATTGGAAGGTGTCTCCTAAAAAGTGTGGCACACAATTAAATATACAAAGGCTTTTTCTCACTCGTCTAATCGAAGCATTTATCCAGTAGTTTTTCTGGGCACAAAGATTGCAGAGGTTCGTTGGGGGAGCTTTTTTTGAAGGAAAATTCCAAGGAGGTTAAGGCGTTCAACTTCAGACAAACTTTACCAGAAAGTAAGACTTCTAATCAAGAACCTGTCTCGCACAAAAGTTCATTTTTTTGGTCGATATACACTCAAGTAAAAAAATCAGGTTGCCGACAGATGATCAAATTTGAATGGTTCGAAACATTAACGGAATCGCAGGCAGAAACACTAAAACAATTTTATTATTCCTTACCATTAATTCACGTCGAGCAGTATCCCGGTTGGAACAATTTAGGTGGAGATGGTGAGTCGGTTAAATATTGTGTTGCTGCAGAAGATGGCAAGTTGAAAGGTTATGTGATAGTCAGGGAATATAAAAAAATAGAAGCAAAGATTATTCTCGGTCCGTTGTGTAAAAACGCCGACGATACTATCGGGATCGTTTTGGAAGTGATAAGGTACTACAAAAAGAAAAATTATCTCAGCCTTCTGGTTTTATTGGGAATGAGTGTAGGCACAGATGCCACTTATATTCAATACAGCTTATTCAAAAAACATCGTTTTAGTTGGCATTTTGATAAACTAAATAAGGGCACTCTTTTATTAAAGTTATCGGATAGGGGAGAAGAAGAAATTGTGAGATCTTTTTCAGAAGGCCATAGAAGGGCCATAAAAAAGGGTTTGGTAAATAACTTCACTTGTAGGGTCCTGCAATGTCCTTGCGAAATTGATCAATTTGCAAACGGGTACTTTGAAATGCTTGATCGAAGAACACTCAGCTCATCTTTAGAAAGATGTAAAAGAAAAATGTCATCTATTTATGATTGGTTACAAAAGGAGAAAAAAGGCTTTTTTCTTGGTTTGTTTGAAAATGAAAAAATGTTAGGAGGGCTGCTTGTTTTATTCAGAGGAGAAATGGCGGAATGTTATTGTGGCTTTTCCTTAAGGGACGATAGAAAGCTGCGCATCAATCATGTTACAGTTTATGAAGCGATGAAGCTCGTCAAACAACTCGGGATTCCATATTTTGACCTTGGTGGTTATTTTATATTGGTAGATGAAGACGATCAGGTATATCATATAAACCAATTTAAAAAAGGTTTTCATGGCGAATACTTTTTTTATCCTCCTATAATGTATTTTGATCTGAAGCCATTTGGAACTAGTATAATCCGATTTCTGAAATATGCAAAAGGGAAAATTACGTACAGAAAAAGAATAAGTCCCTAAGGATGTTATTATCTAGGGCAACGACTATCCAGGCGTGCTAAAACCCTGGGAGTGTCCTGGCGCAAGTATTCAATCAGGCGCCTAAATGTAATTTAGAGTATAGGCTTACGCCCGATTGACAACTCCGTCTCAAACATGCCTAGCGGAGAATAAGAAATCCAAATGAAATTAAGCCATATATGACGCGTGATGGGCGCCTGCTGATATGAGGTGGTTTTAAATTTGCGTAATTTGTCCGCATAACTTTGGTGCTAATCGTGGAGCGAAGCCTCAACACCATATCGCATCGCCGCTTCGAGTATATCAATGTTTATATCTTTTAGCGTTTTGAACCTGATGCAATACCCGGTCACGCTCGCCTTGCCAATTTTTTTTCCATACGCTTGGGCTAGGTACTTCTTATCCTTTATGCCAAGAACATAGACAGACATGCCGGTTTTGTTTGGGCTCAAACCAATTTGAAAAAACTCCCTGGTTGTTCCGTTAGCATACTTTATTGTGTGTAACCCATATCCAATAGTAGGATTAGAAACTGTTTTATTTTCGCTGTTCTTACCATCATAGAACCATAATTTACCTTTTGGTAATACTTGAAGTATGAGGCTGTGCAACGCCTGCATGTCGCTACGTTTAGGTTCAGGTTGGCTGGTAATAAACTTTTTGATTTGGTCTTGTATTTTCATATTAGATGAGATTGGAGGTTGCTTAAGACGGTTTTAAAGCGAAGTTTCAAAGAAGAAATAAAATCTAACAGTAAGCAATATAAGAAAATATACATTTATCTTACGATTCGATGTTGACGCAAATTCCAAAAAACATTTGTATATGAATGATGCATTAACCAAAGAGTTTACGGATCAGGCGATAAGAAGAATCAATCAAAATACTGAAAAGATCAGTGCCTGCCTGCCGAAGTTGGAAGAGAAGGACGTCTGGCGTTCACCCAATCAAAATCTTAACAGCGTGGGCAATCTGATTCTGCACCTCTGTGGAAATGTCCGCCAGCATATCATCTCCGCATTGGGTGGAGTGAAAGATATCCGAACCAGGAATCTGGAATTTTCAACCAAGGGTGGATTGACAAAGGAAGAACTGCTCAGCAAGCTTCAGCAAACGATACAGGAAGCAACGGCCGTTATTGCGAAAATGAAAATCGAAGACCTGCTGAAAAAAAGAATAGCACAGGGAATTTTACATTCTGGTGTAGACAGCATCCTGCATGTCACCGAGCACTATTCCTACCATACCGGTCAGATCATCCTTCTCACGAAACTTTTTAAAAATGTCGATATGGAATTTTACGCCGGCATTGATCTGAACAAGCACAATGCATAGTAAGTATTCTAAATTGGCAAATAAAACACAACATAATCAATATAACATAATTCCCAAATGATTTGAAACGCGAATTAGCCAGCTAAGAGTGAGCTCTCATTGCCGGATTAAAAAATGAAACGAATTATCGTGTGAAGTAATGTTTTCATACTATCAGTAAAAAAATTATAAAATATTTTAAAGTTACGAGTTTTGTCAAACTGACGCCCACCGAGCTACGGCTTGCCGCAGACGGGGCGGTGTAAGAAATCTGTTAGCTGGCTTGGCCGAACTTTAGTTTGCTTCTGCCAGATGGGACTCGGTTGCTCTCTTTCAGAAAATGCGTGAAAATGCAAATTTGGGCTGCCCCATTGCACTGCTCACTTGTATTATTGGTTTTCTAAATTAATTTTGAAAAAAAGACATGACTAAAATAGAATTGATGTTATTTAGGCTCAGGAAAAAGTTAAAAGGCAAGCTTAAACGAGAAATGGTCTATCCGACTTACGAAAAGGCGTTAAAATTCTGTTCAATGAAAGGTTATGAAAACGACGACATAATTAACACGGTAAAAATCAAAACCACAAATTATAGGAAGGCATTGCGAACAGCGGAATATCCTATTATTAATGTTGGAATAATGCCGATACTTCAAGCAATTCACAAGCTGGGAATCTATCATCGTCGTATCGTTGTATTCGATTTTGGTGGGGCCGACGGGATTTATTATTTGCAAAGCCGCAAATGTTTAAAGCACGATATAGAGCTTCTTTGGTGCGTAGTTGAAACCGCGGAAATGGCAAACGCAATGAAAGAATTTGAGACAGATGAATTGAAATTTTTTGATTCGCTATCGAAAGCGATAGAATTTTGCGGCCATGGCCCCGATATTTTTCATACTTCCAGTACAATTCAATACACGTTGGACCCCCTTTATTTCTTGAAACAGATTTGCAATTCTGAAGCACGATATTTAGTCTTCAATAGGCAAAGCCTTAATAGAAACAACTATTCCTTGATAACAACACAAACCTCGCTTCTCAGTTGGCACGGACAAGGCTCTCTGCCTGCCAATTTTGACGATAAAATTGTAATGTATCCTCACACGAATTTGTCTCAAACATTGTTTGAAGAAGTATTGACCGAAAAATATTTGATCGAATTTGCATATGAAGATTTGTCTGGCGTTAAGAATGTGAACAAAGAACCAATTGTTGGATTGTGTTATTTTTGCGAGCTGAAAAGTTGAAGTTCTATTCTTAGCTAATTGCTTTTCTTAATGTAATCCGACTTTAGGTTTCAACAAGACAGTAATCTCCCCATTTGAATATTTAATTGTCTTTGTATCTCCTTCTTTGAAAGCAAAAACCCTGACTTTTAACTCACCCTGAATAGTTTTTGAAATCGGACAATTCTTTGAGATCCCGCTGGGACTCGAATCCAGGACTCCTACATTAAAAGTGTCATGCCCTACTAACCGAGATATTTGTGGCAGTAGAACTGAGTTTATTTCCACGGGGAGGGGCAATAGATTAGACCGGTAGGTTTAAAGTCTCCTCGAATGATGAATGAAAGCTCAAATGATTTTGGCTTATTTGCGGCCGCCGCAAGCTTTGAAATAGTGATGTCATAACTAAGCCCAAACTGCATATTCTTGTATACCAAGCCGACATAAGGCACAATTGCATTTTTGGACCAATACCAAACTCCACCATTTAATATCAGGTTATCTTGGCCTTCCTCAGAAAGAATGTATCCGAGGCCGCCTCCAACAGAAAAATAATCAGCATGAGCCTGAATTTGATAAATTCCATTTGTATTCAATACCAGGACGTCAGATAAATAATTGTCATAGGCAGCATGTACGACGTATCGAGTAGCCAGATATTGGTTGGGATCTTGCAGCCAGGTTTGTTTGGGTTTGTTAACATGATAAGCAGCTGCCCCTAAGTCAAAGTCTGTATATTGGGCAACATAAGAATAGAGAAGCCCTGCGTTGACTGATAAGTAAGGAGTCATCTCCGTTAATGCTGATTCGCCAGTTGGGAGATTAGTATCAAATCCATGGCCATCAAACTGATTTGCAAAATTAAGTCTGCTAAAATCAACATATTTTGAAGTATAGGTGAGCCCAACACCGATGCCTAGACGATGATCGCCCTCGCCTTCAGCAATTTTAATGTTATAAGAAAGATTGAGCGACGCATAATTACTCTTTAGCACGCTCGACATGGCATCATCATGCATCAGCATCACGCCAAAACCAAACACCGAGCTCTCCGGAATTTTATTTTTAAGAATTTTTGTATCATAAGAAACTGCACAAGTTATATACGGATCCGCTGGACCTGACCATTGATTCCGATAATTAGAAACGACGCGCCATTTGCCATTTATTTGGGCCGTCAATGCCGGATTTACGTTCAATGGCGAAGCAAAGAATTGCGAATAGCTTGGGTCCTGACCAAAAACACTTTGAGCCACGAATCCAAGGAGCAACGACAATTTGAAGTGGTTAAGACGAAGCATACAAAAGGATTTATCGTAATAAAATTGAATTACCAGCTTTACGAATGACACTATTATCATCCCCTATGGCCTCAACGGTCCAGGTGTACACATCACTCACTTGTGGACGGCCTTTGTATACACCATTCCATCCCTGTCCAAGAACATTCGTTTCATACATTAATTGACCCCATCTGTCGAATACACGGAAATAGACGATTTGCCTGATATGTATAGTGATCGGGTAAAGAATATCATTCATTCCGTCATTGTTCGGCGTCCACGCCTTGGGCACCCACAGACCTACTACCAGGCCAGTATCTTGCGGGTTCTTGATGGTGACTAACACGGTATCAACCGTAACACATCCTGACGGTGGCGTGAGCGTTACATAATATTGAGTGGAGAGCCCGTAATTAAACATTGGATTGCGAATGGTTGTAAAATCAAGTCCCGCCGGAGGCGCCCAATTATAGGAATATTCGCTACCAAGATTTCTCGCCGACAATTGTACCGGCTCAAAAGCATAAGTTGAAACCGTCGGATATCTGACTCCGGGGACACCAGGCGTTACGGTCACTGTTGCCGAGGACGGAGTGGCGTTCGAACATGCTGCATCTGAAACCGAAAGGATGGTAAATGTTGTTGTAATTGCGGGTGAAACGGTTAATGTATATGAGGGTGTCGTAATATTCTTAATTGTATACGTATTGGCACCATCGGTATAGGTAATATTCCATGGTACATTACCTGTCAGACTAATAGTTAGTTGGGCATTTGCATTTTGACAAATAGATTGATCACCATTAAATACCGCTGTTGGCGCCTGGTTGAATGCAACCTCGACAGGCATGATCGTGAAGCAACTTCCCTGGGCTTTTGCCTTAATGTAATAAGTACCTGGACTGGACACGGCGCCTGGATCAGCAATTGGTAAGGTTGCTAAGCGATCCTGCCAGTATGAATAGTCGAGACCGGGATCGCTGCCGCCGGTAATGTATGCAGCAGTCAGGTCAACTTTTGAACCCATGCAAGCGGATGCAGGATTTGTAACAACAATTGAAGGACTGCTGGTAATGGTAACTTTTACAGGAAGCACTAGTGAACAACCTGCAGCATTTGTCGCTTTGATATAGTAGGTTCCTGCGACTGACACAGCGCGTGCGTTTGCCAGTTTATTCTGGGCAGCAGCATCCGCCCAATATGTATAGGTCAGACCCGCACTTGAGCCGGCAGTGACTGTCTTATCAGTAAGGTCAACCGTTGATCCAACGCAAGTGGTTGGTGGATTTGTAATAACCAGAGCAGGCTGCAAAGCTTGGGTTACAATTACTGGTTTGATCACAAAGCATCCGCCGCTGCTAGTAGCCTTGATATAATAAGTTCCACTTCCAACGTTTGCAGGATTTACAAGAGGAATCGTTGCTGCCGAATCCTGCCAATAAGTAAATGCCAGTCCTTGGCTGCTTCCCGCAGTAATAGAGGCGGATGTTAAGTCCGTGGTAGCTGACGCACACGTTGCGACTGGGTTATTTATGACTAGATCTGGTGATGGAACAAATGTGACAGTAGTGGTTACAATGCTGTCGCAACCCGCTGAATTTTTAAACATGGATTTGTAAACTCCGCTACTAGTTGCTATCGAGCCATCCGGCAAGACAACGGAAGTTTGGCAAGTAGATACATTTTGTGAAGTATTGATACTCGCATTGACAACCAAAGCAAGAGTAGCAATAGAGTCACAACCGCCGACGGAAGTCAGGTGTGCCGTATAGGTTCCGGCCACGGTTATGGTCTGGCCATTCCAGGTGTATGGCAACTGATTGGCACAGATCGTTGTGTT